>CAYTTQ010000090.1:0-8789 GCA_964440795.1 uncultured Desulfobacterales bacterium
TCCGAACCAAATCCGAGCGCCCATTCTGTGAAGTTATTTTTGCGCGAACCCTTACGAAAGGAAAACCGCTGTGTCGGATTGGTACTCGATAACGGTCGACGACACGCTTCAAAAGTTGGACACTTCACGCGAAGGTCTTCCGTCAGAAGAATCTGAAAAACGACTCGACGCATATGGCCCCAACGAATTGAGGGGAAAAGGAACCCGTGCGTGGTGGAGAATTCTGCTGGAGCAGTTTGTCCAGACCATGGTGATCGTTCTTCTTGTGGCGGCGATCGTCTCGGTCCTCATCGGCGACTGGCTGGAGGCCGGAGCGATCTTGGCCATTGTGGTGCTGTTTGCCGCTCTTGGATTTGTACAAAACTACAGGGCCGACCGGGCCATGGCGGCCCTTCGGGAAATGGCCGTGCCCGAGGTCGACGTGTTGCGGGACGGGAGAGAAAAGCGCATATCCGGCAAGTGCCTGGTACCGGGCGATATCGTTTTTCTGAAGGCGGGGAACCTGGTTCCCGCCGATCTGCGCATCATGGAAACGGTGGATCTCAAGGTTGATGAATCGGCACTGACGGGCGAGTCCGAGGCGGTTTCAAAACAAAGCGACCCCATCGACTTGGCGGATCCTGCTCCGGGCGACCGTGTCAATATGGCTTACAACGGCACGGTGATAAGCAGCGGGCGCGGCAAGGGGGTGGTCACGCAGACCGGCATGAACACCGAAATGGGAAGCATTGCCTCCATGATCCAGGCGAAGGAAGAGAAAGAAACCCCCATGCAAAGGGAGCTGGATCGTGTGAGCAAGGTCCTTGCCGCCGCAGGTATCGGTGTGGCAATCCTCGTGGGCCTGATCGGTTATTCCGTTCTCGATCAGTCGATGAAAGAGATGTTTCTGGTGGCGGTCAGCCTGGCGGTTGCCGTGGTGCCCGAAGGCCTGCCCGCCGTGGTCACCCTCACATTATCCCTCGGCTCCCAACGGATGCTCCGTCGCAACACGCTGATTCGAAAGCTGCCGGCGGTGGAGACGCTCGGGTCGGTCACGGTGATCTGCACCGACAAAACGGGGACTCTCACCCGGAATCGAATGACGGTAACGGAAGTTCTCACCCTCGATGATCGGGTGGACCTCACCGGGTTCGATAAGCCGCCAACGCCGATCCCGACGGACCACGACCCCGGGCGTCTGGCGCAACTGCCCGAAGGCCCTGCCCTGCTGATCGCCTGCGGCGCGCTCTGCAACGATGCCGAGCTGGAATGGGACAAGGAAAATCAGCAAGTCCAACCCGTCGGCGATGCCACCGAGGGAGCATTGCGTCTTGCGGCGATTCGGGTCGGGCTGAGCGATCAGCGTCTGCAGGAACAAATCCCCAGAACCAACGAAATCCCGTTTAGTTCCGAACGTAAGCGGATGACCACCTTCCACCGCATATCGGACGGTGCGGCCGACCTTCCTGAGACCCTGCGAGTGCCCTTGTCTGACGGCCAAGAGTACCTGGCAATAACCAAGGGCGCTCCGGACCTCCTGCTGGACATTGCCGATAGGGTTTGGACGAAACGCGGGCCGAAGGATATGGACGATGAGATGCGGGCCCATATCCAGGATCAACATCAGGCTATGGCTGAAAAGGGAATGCGCGTGCTCGCTCTCGGCGTGCGGTTTCCGGATGCCGTCCCGTCGCACATGGACGAATCCGCCGAGCAGGATATCTGCTTTGTGGGCCTGTTCGGCCTTATGGACCCTCCTCGGCCCGAGGTCAAGGAGGCGGTCAAAAAGTGCAAAACCGCGGGAATTCGCCCTGTCATGATCACCGGTGACCATGCCGCAACGGCCTCGAGCATCGCCCGGGATCTCGGCATCGCAGACAACGAGCGTGTCTTGAGCGGCAAAGAGCTCAACCAAATATCGACGGAAGAGCTGGCCGAAGCTGTAAAGGATATATCCGTTTTTGCCCGGGTCTCTCCCGAGCACAAGCTCAAGATAGTGGACGCATTCCAGGCCGACGGGGAGATCTGCTCTATGACCGGGGACGGCGTCAACGACGCCCCCGCCCTCAAGAGCGCCGATATCGGCGTGGCCATGGGAATAACCGGCACGGAAGTCGCCAAGGAAGCTGCGGACATGGTCCTCCTGGATGACAACTACGCCACCATCGAGGCGGCAGTGGAAGAGGGGCGTGTGATCGGAGACAATGTGCGCCGGTTCGTCAAATATTCCATCGCCGGCAACACCGGCAAGGTGATCGTCATGATGTTCGCTCCTCTGTTCGGCATCCCTCTCGCCCTACTGCCGCTGCAGCTTTTATGGCTCAACCTGATTACCGATGGGCTGCTCGGCCTGGGGATGAGTGTGGAACCGCCGGACAAAAACACCATGAACCGGCCGCCCCGGGCTCCGGACGAGGGGGTCTTCAGCCGGGGCGGTGTGTTGCAGGTTTTGGTGATCGGAGCGGTTATCGGTGCGGTGTCCCTGGGTGTGGGCGCATGGTATTTTCACCACGACGGCGCGAGGTCCTGGCAGTCGATCATTTTCACTCTGATCGCCTTCCTGCAGGTGGGACAAGCGCTGGCGATGCGATCAGACCGCGAATCCTTCTTCTCGTTGGAGTTCCTGGCGAATCCGTTGCTGGTTGGGATATGCGTGGGAGTCGTTTTTCTGCAACTGGCTCTGCTCTATGTTCCGTTGTTCCATACCTTCCTCAAGATCGTCGTTCTCACTCCCATGCAACTGGGCGTTTGCGCTGCCTTCGGCAGTGCCGCCTTTATCGTTGTGGAAGGTCTTAAGATGCTCCAGCGCAGAAAGGGTTAATGTTGCATGCGCGTTCAAGACACCGTGGAGCAAGTCGTCCTTTTGGCTTTGTTTATTGAACTGCGGGAGAAAGAGAAACAATCCTGCAGCGCAATCGGCGAAAACGCCGATGAAAAATTGACATAGGAGGTGTTCGTATTATGGTGAAAACGATATCGGGTGTCGAAATCGAGTGCGTCAGGGGAGATATCGCTTCGCAAACAGACATTAGGGCCGTTGTCAATGCCGCAAACGCTCAACTTATGATGGGTGGAGGTGTGGCCGGCGCTATCCACCGTGCCGCGGGTCCCGGGCTTGCGGAGGAATGTCGTCCATTAGCGCCCATTGACCCGGGGGAAGCGGTTATCACGACAGGTCATCATCTGCCCAACCGGTATGTCATTCACTGTCTGGGGCCTATCTACGGGGTGGACCAACCGGAAGATGAACTGTTGGCGAATTCCTATCGCAATGCATTACGGCTCGCCGAAGAGCATAAGATAGAATCGATCGCGTTTCCGGCAATCTCTACCGGCGCATTCGGGTATCCCGTGGAAGACGCGGCCGAAGTGGCATTCGGCACCATCATGGAAGTCATTCCAAAACTGGAATTCGTCAAGAGGGTGCGGTTCGTGTTGCATAGCGGCAGGGCTTTGGAAGTTCACGAAAAAGTCCTCGAAATGAAAACATAACAACGATGTGAAGTTATTTTTGCGCGAGCCCTAAGTCCGGAATCACCATCGGTCAAAATGGCCTGGGCCACTGCGGCGGTAAGCACGGAGTCGTCGGTAAAGCGGCACCGGGGATGAAGGGGATGAAAAAGGGGAAAAGCCTTGGTCTGGATGGGGTGGGCTTCGTATACCGAGCCGATAATATCGCCGGCGATGGCGCCGATCATTCGCTTACCCCCGTTCCTTGCGAATCATTTTACGTCAGCGGCTCGGGCACAAGAGATGCATGTCAAAAAGCTCGGGTCCGCCTGCAGCCGCTTCTCGGCGATTTCCTCTTCGCAATTGATGCAATAACCGTATTCGCCGGAAGCCATCCGTTTGAGGGCTGTTTGGATGCGCTGTTCCTCGATCGCGGTAAGACGCGTGGCCGCCTGGGTCATGGCCTGCTGCTGCATAGCGTCCATGCGGGATAGCCGGCCCACGCGCGACTGGTCCAGTTCCAGGGGGCGGTCCGCCGTTTGACCGTCGGTCAGCTCTTTTAGGCGTTGCTCAAGGCGTTTTCTGAAATATTCGGTATCAATATTTTCACGCATGACAGGCTCCCATTAAATTAAAATTCCTTAACAGGGTATGGCTTTGTCCGGACTAGGCTTCAACCATCCTTGTGTTCGTGTCATTAATCTTTGTTAATATTGATGCACAAGCCGTGCAGGTCCGGCAAAAACCGTATGAAGGTAATTGTTTGACATTTTGCTTCTGTATAATCATAGAATCCATCTGCGCTTGATATTCCATAGGCTTGCAGAGAACAGCAATAGGCAGAATCCAAGGAGTATAGCCAGATCAAGAGAGAAAGGCATAACGTGTCCGCCGTGAACGGCGCCGTGGAGTATGTCGGCCCCATAAGTAAGCGGGAAAGCATAAGAGATTGGTTTGAGAAAGAGGGGTAGTCTTTCAATAGGAAAGAACAGGCCGCAGAGAAAAATCATGGGAAAGCGGAAGAAGTTGGAGAAAGTTTGAGCCTCAAATACTTCGCTGACCGCCACGGCAATGAAAAGCCCCAAAAAGGTTGAGGCCACTGCGATCAAGAAAACGGCAGGTATAAACCAAATCCAGGCCACTGAAGACAGATCGGTCAGCAATGCTGCAATGATTACCGGAACGAAGGCGTTGACCGTGCCGAACAGGATGGCGCCGCTGGTCTTGGCCAGCATCAGCAACTCGAACGATATGGGGGCGAGCAATAGACGTTCAAAGGATCGGTTTTTCTTCTCAAACGTAACTGTCACCGCAAGCAGCGAGGTTGTTCCGAACAAAATGGAGATGGCAACCACTCCGGGCAGCAAAGATGCGATGCTTTCCAACCCGCTGCCGGATTTGATAAAAAACATACCCGTCCATGCTAGAGGAAAAATCAAGCCCCAGCTGATGTTTGGCGGCTTAAGATAGTAGGTCCGCATATCCTTTGCCAAAATAGCCCCAAAAGCGATCCGGTGCTTCATTAACCGCCGCCTTTCTTTTCTTTTTCTTTGCGCATGGCCTCGGCTTCGATTCCCGTGATTTTTACAAAAATGTCCTCAAGAGATGGTCGTACTCTCCGGGCTTCGGAGACCTCGGCATTGTGATCTTCTAGGAATCGGACTAGTGGCCCCACGTGAATCTGTTGCCCCGATTCCACCCGAATCGGACCGTTTTTCGGTACTGAGAAGGTTAGATGTGGAAAAGAGTCAGCGAGCTTGTCTTGAATGCCGGTCGGCATGTTGACACAGTCGATCTGAACGACATGTTTCTCTCTGATTGGTTGAACCAAATGGTCGACCGTATCAATTCGTACGATTTGGCCGCCCACGATAAAGGCGATGCGGTCACAGAGCCGTTCCGCTTCCTCAATGTAATGGGTAGTCAGGAAGATGGTCGTTCCGGACTGGTGCAGGTCATCGACAAGCTGGCGCAGTTGTCGAGCGCTGGCCACATCGATACCCGTGGTGGGCTCGTCCAGAAAGAGGATGGGCGGCTCGTGAATGATGCCGGCTGCGATGGTAAGCTTGCGCTTCATACCCTTTGAGTAGCCGCCGAACTTGCGATTCGCCGCCTGGGTTAAACCAAAAGCATCCAAAAGTTCCCGGGCTCTGGCCTGTCTATTGTTTTTACCCATGCCGTAAAGAGCCGCACAGAAACACAAGTTGTCAAGACCGGTAAGTTCCGGGTAGAGGTTGCTTTCGTCAGGAACTACGCCGACCAGATGCTGGGCCGCTCTGGGATCATCCGTGCAATCGATACCGCCGATTCGAATGCTTCCGGAATCGGGCCGTGCCAGTCCAGTGAACATATTGATGGTTGTCGTTTTGCCAGCACCGTTTGGGCCGAGGAAGCCGAACAACTCGCCTTGCCGGACACTGAAGGAAATGCCGGCGACTGCTTCTACCTTCTCAAAACGCTTTGTTAAATTCTCTGCATAAATGGACTCGCCCACATCTACGTACCTTTCGTTTTCATTTGAATTGAGCTGGCGCTGGGGTTAATTCTGACCGATAGCACTCTGGCCCGGTCAAATGCGGTTTCGTCCACCTCGCCCATCGACAGGTTTTTGAAACACTTTCAACACTCTCCATAGGGCCACCAGCCTTTCCAGAAAAGGTTTTACACAGACAGCTTTTCCGACTTGAGAAGCTGGGCAACGACCATCCCGGCGATGAAACCCGCTGCCAGGTTGGACGCCAGGGTGATACCCAGGATGAGCGCGGCCACGAAATAATCCTTGCGCCGGTCCAGGTCCATGATGGTGAGCGTCAACTGAGACCCCGCAAATACCAGCAGAACACCTAAGACCGACATAGGCAGAAGATTGAACAGCCCCACAATGTCTTTACCGAGAAGCACAGCCAGCGCCAAAAAGAGAAAGCCGATTATTAGATTCGACCCTGCAGTACGGGCTCCAAAGCAATAGTGAGCCGCAAGGCCTCCAGCTCCATGACACAGTGGCATGCCTCCAACGCAAAAGCTGAAGAAGTTGGCCAGGGCCATGCTCAGGCAAACCTTTTTGTTGGTCAACCTTGCCGAACGCTCCTGGAAATATTGCCTGGAAAGGTCCGTATAGGCCAGAACAGCGTTGCCGAGAGTCATGGGCAGCTGGGGCAGCACCAGGGCGAATAGGGCAAAAGTGAAGTCCGCCTCTCCCGGGAAACCGAAGGGCAGAATCTCCGGCAGGTGCAGACCGACGGTCCCTCCCCCAAGATCCATCCTGGCCCCGAGAATCAAGCCTGAAAAGATACCTCCCAGCACCACGAATAGACCTGCAGGGCATTTTTGGCTGTTGAGCAAATAAAGTGTCGCTATGGCGGCAATTGCGCCGATGACCAAGCTGACGGGAACGGGGCCGAGGGACTGAACGGCCAGATGGGGCTCCGCCGCGTCCTGAAGCTTCTGATAGGGGGAGGTGCCCATGATGAACTTGACCCCTCCGGAGATGAGCAGCGCCCCTGTGGACAGCTGCACTCCTCGGATGACCGGCTTGGGGGTGATCCTGCGGATGAGATCGATGGCCCCGGTGGCGCCGATGATTAGGAGAAATGTTCCCATGAGCAATGCCGAGGCCATGATCTGGTCCGCGCTCATAGCCGTGGCGATGGCATAGGCCCCGATGACCTTCATGGGCTGGACAGGGACCGTGACTCCAAAATAGACGCCTGAGAGAATGTAGAAAAGACCGATGCTCATAAAGAGCCCCAAGGGGTTCAGACCGTTAAAGAGCACCATGGCGATGGCAATGGGAAGAAGGGTTCCGAGATCTCCCAGAGACCCCGCCAGTTCCATCCGATTAAATTTGAAGCGTTGGGACATGGAACCCTCCTTGTAAGAAGAGAAATCCTTTATTCATCTATTGTCGGCCCGAGCAAATCGAACGAGTCTGGAAGTCAAGCCCAAAACTGCTGCAATAGAACTTGCCCCAAAAATTCAAGGCGGCCAAAACTCAAGAGAGACCGCTCTGTTGACTACTCAGATTCGGGAGCACGATTCCTGTTAGTACAAAGGTGTTCCTTGGTATCCCCGTGACACTGGCGGATTTGTTCTTGCGAGCAGTTTTCTGGTCTCTCCTTTAGCTTATCCGGCTGTTCACAACAATTCTGACACATGTTAGTCTCCTTTGACTTTAGTTGGGTTATTGGGGCTATGTCCGTACGCGGGCAAATCGTATCGGTTTTATCGGTAGTTGCCAACTCCCCCAATTCAGTGGCTATTCGGGCTAGCGTTGGTCGATCGACCATGTAGTGAGTCCAATAACCACGTTTTTCTCCTCTCGCCAATCCAGCCTTGCGCAATACCCGTAGATGCTGGGAAACTGCCGGCTTTGATATACCAAGGCGCTTGGCCAAAGCGCCGACACATAGGTCGTTTCTCAGCAGCAATTCCAATATTTTCAGGCGCTTTTCGTCTGCCAAGGCTTTTAATACTTCGATCAATGCCCCACCATCCATATAAGTAAATACCTAAATGATTTATAAAACATTAAAATTAGATTGGCAATCAAAAAAGGAAAGAGTTCCCAAATCTAATTTATGGGCAATCAGCTTGTTGGTTGTTCGTGCCAAACATCGTTGTCTTCAACCGGACCATAATACTTCCATTTTCCCTTTACCCGGATTCTTGGTGCCGTGCGGGTTTCATCCCTTCCGCAACGCATCAGCCTGTCCATTGTCATGATCCATCCTTTAACAAAACCAAAGCGGGAATTAACCTGACGACTGTATTCTGAACATGAGGGATACATGGGACATTCGCCCCGTCGGACCGATTCAAGGTGATTCAGGGGGCCCCTATAGAACTTGATAATACTTTCATAGAGAGAAACATCCGGGGTCTTCGATTCTGCTCGATATTGTGAACTGTGGGCGCAAGCATGAAAGGCAAGCGCACAAAACAGCACCAGTAGACATGACCTCACGATAAATGTGGGTTTCTTTTTCGGCCCGGGCTCGGGCCTGATAGGTGGAGTGTTCAGGGAATCGGGTGTTTTGGGAAAGTCGAAGGAGGGTTTTGAAGTTTTTGGGGGTTGAGAAATACATCGCCGCCTGAAAAAACCTATAACTGCGGAAATCAGCCCTGATATAATCCCCATGCCCGCAACTCCCGTCGGGCAAATGGGCTGCCCGCAGCATGGACAATTCGATGTGTTGATAAACAGGCCGAAACAACCAGCCCAAGGCAACAAGAAGCGATTCACCGTGCCCGACAATCGTTTGAACAGTTGATAATCATTTGGGGCCAAACCGTAACAAAATGCTCAGCCGCCCGTGCTGATACGTTCAACGACACCGTGGTCAACCAGGAGATCGAGAATG
>CAYTTQ010000091.1:0-8770 GCA_964440795.1 uncultured Desulfobacterales bacterium
GCACACCCTAATCGGGGTCGGGATCGGTATCGATCACGTTCAGCAAATATTCTAGCGACTCGTTCCAATCGACGTAAACCGGTAGGGGCGAAAAATTTTTCGCCCCTACGATTATTCGCAGGCAAGCGCACAGCCTTACTGATGCCTTCGATACCGACGCCGAGCCCCGATGGAATTGGGACATCGTCGGAACGTTACTCTAATATGAAGTGCTGGAGAATCACTGAAAGATCATGAAATCGGTTGAAAACGTTTCGCTGCTGAAAAACGAAAGGGCTGCCGTGAAGACCGCCACAAAGCTGTTAAAAACGCGGTTTCCCGTGGTAAAGGTTATTCTGTTTGGCTCAAAAGCCCGAGGAGATCATGACGAGCATTCGGATATTGATTTGCTTGTGGTCGCTTCCAGATTACTACACTGGAAAGAGGAGAAGGCCATTGTTGAAGCCTTATTTGATATCGGCATGGAATATGACGTTATTTTCAGCCCTTTGTTCACTTTTTCTGATGAGTGGGAAAAAGGCATATTCAAGGAGTTTCCTGTTTATCGGGAAATCTCACAAGACGGAGCTATGATAGTGTGAGTCGGCAAAGGCCATTGGGGTCAAGTCGTCTCATGGCCCCTTGAGAGTTCCGGCAAGAACCCGGCGAGCTGCGGGTTGCGCATGTCTAGCAGTTCGTTGAGGAGACCCGGGTATGATGGAAAATAATGTTCGAATAACATTCCAATTCATTTTCCGCATGGTGAATTGGATTCATTTGTCATTATGCCGAATCATATCCATGGCATTTTGGTCATAACGGAAACCGTAGGGGCGAATAATTATTCGCCCCTACAACCGGGGCAACGACCACACGGGACATCCAAAACAATCGGTTCCGTTATTCGAGGATTCAAAATTGGGGAGAGGAAATGGATGCATGCACACACCAATGTGCATGATGTTAGGCAACGAAATTATTACGAACATATAATCCGTAACAAAGATCAACCCGATCACGTTGATGTTTGCTCTAATCTCTCCGCAAGCCAGATCTTAATGATCGACTGCCGGGGAACACCGAGTCGCTTAGCCTCTTTATCCAGGGAACGGATCATCCAGAGCGGGAAATCAACATTGACTCTTTTTTGCTCCTTTGCCGGTCGTCCGGCTTTTGAAAGATCCAGGTGCCTTGTAAGGTCCTTTCCTTCATCAAACGCCTTGTCAAAGTCTTTAGCCTTCATATATTTTAACCTCCTCATGTCTTGCTCGGCGCACAGAGATAATTCTTATGTTCTCACCACGATATGTGATAACTCCCGACCAGTGGTTTACTGCTATCTTTCCAATAACTAAAAACCGCTGTTCATCCGTAGTTCTTGCCGGAATCTCTAATAAATCAGGGTCTTCCCAAAGCGCTTGAGCTTCAACAAAATCAATCCCATGCTTCGTTTTGTTGATTTTTGACTTTGATGGATCAAACTCAAATTCCATAGTATAGATATTATACCTTTTGGGAATACTTTGTCAACCTTACAGGGGTCAAGTCGTCTCATGGCCCCTTGAGGGGGGCGAAAAATTTTTCGCCCCTACATCCCGGGCAATGACCGTAAAACAGGGATCTGCGGCGGGGTCGCCATCGGGTTCGGAATCGATCACATTCACCGCATATTACACCGACGCCTTCTAATCGATGCAAACCGGTAGGGGCGAAAATTTTTCGCCCCTACGGTATATTGCCGAATACGGTGGGGCGGATTGTCCAGGCGTTTAAATCCGTTACCACGCATGAACACATAAATGGGGGCAAACAACATGGTTGGCCGCCGTTCCCGGAGAAATTATGGCGGCGCAATGCAGATTTGCCTTTTACGACACCATCACCCTTGTCCGTCAGGCACGAAAGTGTTAAGGAAACCAAATGACGCAGGCACGCGTGTTCGATGAATGCGCGAACATGTGGGAGACAAAATCGCAGGGGGCTTTCGGACATGTTGAATCTTACATCGGAATTCATTCGAAACGAAGTGGCCGACTCGGGTGTTATCTACAAACGGGGCCAACGGCTTTACCGCAACGGGGCGTTTGCAATTCAGGAAAGAAATGTTGAAGAAGGGATCTTTGTCTACAAAGTAGACGGGAATTACGACGATTACACAACCGCTGTCGAAATGACCAACGGCACCGTGAAGACATCTTGTGATTGCCCGTATCCCGGCACCGGTTGCAAGCATACGGTGGCCATCCTCTTGGACCTTCGAGACATGCTGGGCCGGTGGCAGGAACCGGACAAAGACGATGACCCATGTTTAACGCCCGAGGAAATACGACAACAGGCCCTGGAAGACCGGGCCGTTAGGGCGAAAAACGAAGAGATGTCGGTAACGGAAGGCGATACCTTTAAAGGCGAACACCTTGTAAAAACCCCGGCGGGCCGCCAATACACCGTGACCCTGCATGACCCTTCCGAAGGCCGAGGACATTGCAGCTGCCCGGATTATTGCTGTAACGGTCTTGGAACCTGTAAGCACCTGATCTTTTTGCGCGAACAGATAAAGAAGAAACAAGGTGTCGAAAACCGCATACCCAAGGAGACGTTCCCTTTTGTGGATATCTACTGGGATTCCGTGGAACAGGCACCCGCCCTTTTTTCCGAACTGCCCAAATCACGCCTCGGAAAGGCCTATGACACCATAAAAAACACCTTTGACAGAGAAGGTCGCTTCATCGGAAAAGATCTATCCGACCTATTCCCGCTCCTTTCCACTTTGAACCGAAGCAAGCGTCTCCGTCTGCAAGAAGCGGTAATCCACCGGATGGAGCGGGCGTCTCAAAAAAACCAACTGGACGGCTTGAGCCGACAGCCGCTGCCTTCGGCGGCGCTTAAAGCGCCTCTTTATCCGTATCAGGAGGAGGGAGTACAATTCGCACTTCATAAGGATTGTGCGCTCATCGGCGACGAAATGGGCCTTGGAAAGACCCTGCAGGCAATCGCCCTTGCCATACTCAAACGGCAGGTCTTCGGCTTCGAAAAGGTTCTGGTGGTAACACTTGCTTCACTGAAGGAACAATGGAAACGAGAAATTGAACGCTTCTCGGACGAAAAGGCCACTGTGGTCTCCGGAAACCCCAAGCAACGCAGCGAGATCTATGCCCGGGATCCAAGTTTTTTTAAGTTGACCAACTATGAAGCCGTGCTCAGAGACGTCACGATCCTTTCGCGGTTCAAGCCGGATCTGATCATCCTGGACGAAGCCCAGCGGATCAAGAATTTTTCAACGAAAACCGCCCAAGCGGTAAAGCAGCTGCCCAGAAAACATGCCCTGGTGCTCACGGGCACCCCATTGGAAAACAAGCTCGAGGACGTCTATTCCATCGTTCAGTTTCTGGACCCCTATCTTTTGACGCCACTGTGGAAGTTCGCCGCCGAGCATTTCATGCTGAGTCGCCAAAAACGAGGCAGGATTCTCGGCTATCGAAATTTGGGTACGTTGCGCGAGAAGCTTGCACCCGTCGTTATTCGCCGCCGCAAGGAAGAGGTCTTAAAGGATTTGCCCGACGAGGTGGTAAACAACTATTACCTGGACCTGCACCACAAACAAAAGAAGATCCACGCCGGATACGCTCAGTTGCTTCTGCCCCTCTTGAACAAGAAACACCTTACCCCCATGGACATTCGGCGGATCCAGGAACTCCTGCTGCGCATGCGCATGGTCTGCAACTCGACCTATCTGATCGACAAAAAGACCCATATTTCACCCAAGCTCGACGAGCTTGAAAACATTATCGATGAAATCGCCGTTCAAAACGACAGGAAAATGGTTATCTTCAGTGAGTGGACCACCATGACGTTTCTGATTGCCCGACATCTTTCGGACATCGGACTCTATTATGTCGAGTTGTCCGGCAAAGTGCCGGTGAAAAAGCGCCAGGCGTTGATCGACGAATTCTCCAACAACCGGGACTGCAAGGTTTTTCTGTCCACCGATGCAGGCGGCACCGGGTTAAACTTACAGGCCGCCGATTGCGTGGTGAATTTTGAACTCCCCTGGAACCCGGCGCGAATGAATCAGCGTATCGGTCGGTTAAGCCGTATCGGACAAAAAAGCCGGTGCGTCAACGTGGTGAACTTGATCACCAAGGAGAGTATCGAGGAAAAGATTCTGGCGGGCCTGCAACTGAAGATGGATCTCTTCCAGGGGGTGTTTGAGGACGGACAAGACCAGGTCGAATTCTCCCAGGAAAAGCGAAACGAGTTGCTGAACAAGTTGCGGGACATGATGGAAGAAGAGCCGGTGGCACCCGTCAAAGAGAGCGCCCCGGCAGAGGAAATACCCGACGACGCCCCCGGTTATCTGAATCCCCAGGTTCTGGACAAAGAGGTTCTGGATAAAGAGGTGCTGGACAAAGATGTCCTGGAAAAAGAGGTGCCGGGGAAAACGGACGGATCGGTCGACTATACCGCTGAAGAAACTATGGAAGAAACG
The DNA here is from genome assembly GCA_964440795.1 of uncultured Desulfobacterales bacterium. Taxonomy (GTDB): domain Bacteria; phylum Desulfobacterota; class Desulfobacteria; order Desulfobacterales. Next base: position 4,466 of record CAYTTQ010000091.1, read on the forward strand.
GGCGGTGAAATCGACCACAGGGACGATGGGTCCGCCCGGGGAGCCGAAACCGATTCATCACCTGAAAAGATGGAGGCCGTTCTCAACTCGGGCATGCAGTTTATGAGCGGACTTATGGAGATGGCCACAGGACAAAAGATGTCTGCAACCGGTGGCGATGGTCAGATGATAAAAGTCGACCGCGAAACGGGAGAGGTCACCATGAAGTTCAAGCTGCCGGGCTTTTGACAAGGGGCACCGAGCTTCACCGGTTTTGCCGACAAGCAACGTCCTGGAGCCATTGCGAAGCCCGACGGGCGATGTCTTCCAGGCGTTCCTCGGAGAAAGTCTCCATATAGGGGGGCAGGACCCGGATCCTTCCAATGGCACGATTGCCGTGTTCATCACAGTAGTTTGCCAGAACAACGATCTTAAAGACGAATTCCCTTTCGCCTTGTGTGTAGTTTTTGTGAAGGTATGCCTCCGTAAACCTTCCTTGCAATTGGAGATCAGAGGTATCCATGCATCCCGATCGTTTTACCGTTTCGATAACCGCGTCCCAGTCCTGGTTATTTAAATATTCGTCGATCCTCTCATAGATCCTTAATGTGCTCAGCATGTCACTGGCCGCCTTGTAGCCTTTTCGCTCGCCTTCACTCATGAGTGAGAGTTTTGCGTAGGCCACGTATGGCTCCAAGTCGCAAGCGCCATCTGAATATCCCAAACCTTCCCGCCAGGCCTTCAGGGCCTTCTCGGCATCCCCTTCGGCGAAATAGGCCATGCCGAGAAGATGGCACATGTGACAGGCCGTACCGTCGTCAAGGTCGGCACGGGCAACCGTTTCGAGCAAAGAAATCACCCGACCCCATTTGCGTTCTTTTGCGGCCTCTATGGCAAAATCGTATAAAACCCGAGGGTGTTGGCCATACCGATCCTTCATCCATAGTCGTAACTCCCGAGCGGCTTCGAAGTTCAACATCCGCTCCAGGGCAAGGATAAGCGCCTCCATCTCCTCAGGGTCATCGTTTTCCTTCGTCTGCTTTACGACGCCGGGCAAAGCTTCCAGTGGAAGCGCTTGCAGTCGGGCCATGTGCGCAAGCGATTGTGCCTTGACGGGGCCCGTGGGGTTGGCGCAAACCCATGTGGTATCAAAGGAGGGCAGGGCGGCATCTCTGACGGGGTCCCTTGTATCACATTCAAAGACAGGCGGAATCTCGCCGAGAGTTGCGGCTTGTACGCACTTGCCTCGCAAACTCAAAGCGGCGACCTGCCCGGAGTCTTCGTCCGTTGTAAGGACAAGTTCCGGAGGAACCTTCAGCCGGTAAAGCGGTTCAAACCCGTTTGGCGATGGCGTAAACGCGGCAAGTTCAAAACCCCTTCCATTCGAAGAATCCGTCGCAAAACATACGAAGACAATTCCCGTTTGCAGGGAGCTGGCTATGTTATGTGGCAGTTCCCCATTTGAATCTTCTATCTTATGGGGTCTGTTTTTTTCGTCGATATCAGGCCTTACTTCCAGCGTAAGCATCTGGTCCCCGTACGGGTACTCGACACCGTCTCCGACCTCCCGAAGCGGAGCTATCGAACCGACTTCGTCAAACGTCAGCAAAACCAGATCGACCCCGTTAGGGTGACAAGCGACCTCATGAACCATACGAGGCCGTTTGAAGACAACGGCATCCTTTTCCCTTAATCTTCCCTCTTCCGAATATATGCGGACGGCTTTATCCTGTCTGTCGCAAACGGCTATACGGAATTTCCCCGAGCAATTTATCGGCAGAGGCGAAAAAAACGACTTGATCCGTCGAACCACCAGCCGTTGATCGAGGTTGATCACCTGGCACCACGTGTCAAAACCGCTTTTCGAATCTCGCTTTTCCAGCCATAGACTCCGGCTTGCGGGAAACAAGAATGCCGTTTCCACGATTTCATTCGAATCGACAAACCGGGAACCATCGTACCATCCCTCGATCTTTAAGGGATCCAGGCCCAGGTGAATGACGTGGCCGCTTTCTCCGGCTATCCAAAGCGCGTTTCCGGCCACACTCACACCGGGATAAGACACCGGCTTGGGCGCTCGAAAGACAATCGCCTTCTTGAAACGCTGGTCATCCAGGCTTAGCGTCCTCACAAATACCCAGCGTTCGTGGCCGGTTACGACAACAACGTGGCGCCGGTCGGCAAGAATGACACACCCACCCCACTCGAAAAGCCATCGGGTCCCAAATACACCGAACGGCGCAACCGCTTCGTCGAAATCGGTCTCCAAAAGACACCACTGACTCTTTATGGCGGCGCGATGCCCTTCAATCTCGTCTCTCCAATAATTCGCCTCATCCTGCTCGCCATACTCAATCAGTTCGCGAGCGACACTTATGCACTCGAAATAATCCTCTGCATCGGCAGCGGCATGATATTGTCGCTCAAGCAATTGAATTCGCTCCAGCCGGGAAAGCTTTACGCGCAAATCTTCGAACCGGCTTCGGTCATCCTTGCCGAGCTGACCGGTCTTTATACCCGCCATAGCGTCTTTAGCCGCCGGGATGTCAGGGACCTCACCCGACAGAATGCGTCTTGCCTTATCGAGACGCTCCTTGTTTCTTCGGGACTCGCGGCTTTGTAACAGAGATTCGGCCTGTTGCAGGAGCTGCCGGGCCTCAAACAGGGGCGCGAGCACCTTATAATGCAAGTTGATCTCTTCAATCGCCGGCTCCGGCTGCTCCCCTTTTTTGAGCACTTTTTTTGCCCGGCCGAGAGCTAAAACCGCATCCGCTGCTTTTTGTGGCTTCACTCTCGCTTCAGCCGAAAAAATTTCTTCGAGCCAGCGAAAGCGCTCGTCATCGATGACGTCTAGAATTTGCCGCCGTTGTTCGACATCAAGCCCGGAAAAATGCAAAAAGGCCGCTTCCGGATTGCCGCCTGTCCAAAGGTCTATCACGGTGGAACAATCCGCTTCTCGTTTTTGTATTTGCGCTCTTTTTTCAGCCTCCTTGATGCGTTCCCCCAGAGCATCCCCCGCCGCGCCAAGTGCCGTGGCCTTTCGTAACAAATCGGCCTCTCCCTGACAGTCATTCCTGGATCTTGCTTCGTCCGCCCGAGCCAGCAGTTCGTCTATCCTCGCCATACGCTGTTGCTTTTCATGTTCGCGACGGACACGGCATGCCGCCTTGTTTTGAGGCAACACGGACAAAATCCGATTCGACAGTTCCACGGCTTCCTGAAAACGCCCCTGCCGCCAAGCCTGCATCATTGCTTTTTCCACCGGCTCGACTTTGCGCGCCCGCACCGCCAACAACTCCCGTTCGAGGTTCTCCACCTCCGGCTTCAGGGCGACATCATCAAAAGACTTTAACACCGTTAAAATCCTCTCCACTCGGGCATCTTCACCATTTCGCACAAGGTGTTTAGCCACCGGCAGACAAGCTTCAACAATCCGCGGCTCCGTTACCCCGTCCGCATACGTGAGGGCTGCCTCAAATCGCCCACAGCCGGCCGCTGCTATAGCCATCAACATCCTTACGTTCTCGTTCTTTCGGGTGATCCGTGAAAATGACTCCCAAAGGGCCAGCGCTTTTTCATATGCCGCCAAGTGATCAACGTAGACATTCAGAATGGACAGTGCCGGCTCCAAGCCGCCGCCTGAAGCTTTCAAAGCCCGCAGAAAATAGATTTCAGCGGTCTCATAATCGTAGTTTTCAAGGGCTTTTCGACCGGCACGGATCATCTCTCTTTCATCAAGATGCTTTTCCGCGTCATTCGGCACTGCACGCCCGGCACCCGGCTGCTTTGACGGCCGGTCGTGTCTCCCCGCGCCCAAAGTGGGCGACGCTTGTAACTCGACGAGGTCGTCGGTGCCCGCCTCGTCAATTCGGTTGCGCACCCATGATGCCGCGTCCTCGTCGAGTTCACTGATCCTGGCGTGACAGGCGTTTTCATCGTAATGACGAAGCCGTATTCCCACCAGGTCCGGATCTTCCGCGTTGGGCGGTTCAACGAACAGACTCTCCTCAAATCGCCTTATGAGGAGGCTTTGAAGACCCGATTTGAGCTCATAACGTGCCGACGCTTTTTCCGGGTCCGACTCTTTGCTTGTCGGATTAATCCGATGGATTAGGCGCACCAACTCATAGGCCGTAAGGACGACCTTTTCTTCCAAAACCGCGTAGGGATCCACCGGTTGCTTCTTACTCTTTTTCTTTTTGTGCTTCCGAGCCATATCTTTTGTGCCTGCATTTGCGCGTTAAATTGAGAAAAGGAAAGAAGTCTCAAACAGATAACAAAGACTTTTGTCAGAAATATAACTTGGGGTCAAGACGTCTCATGGCC
>CAYTTQ010000092.1:0-8551 GCA_964440795.1 uncultured Desulfobacterales bacterium
TAAGGCATCAGCCAAAGATAGGCTAAAGCTGAGATGGCAAAATGTGAAATTATTTTTGCGTGAGTCCTTACTCTTTTTTCCACCGATGCGGTGTGCTACAGTAAAAACGACAAACGGAACCACCTATACCCCTTTGCAAGAGGCCACATGATGACCGAAAAATCCCCTATGGAAGAATTGAAGTCTGAAATTGCAGAGTGTAAGTCCGCTCTCCAAAAGCTGGAAGCCCGGGCCCAGGAAGCGGAAGGAACCCAAAAGGCGGCGTATGAGGAACAAATCAGCTCGTTTCAAAAAAGGCTCATCGACGTCCAGGATCAACTCCTGGAAATGTCCGTCGACCGGCAAGGCTGGGACAAGGAGATCCGGCAAGGAGCCGGCGGTGCATGGAACAGACTCAAAAAGGGGCTGAAAAATGCCAAGACGGAGTTCAAAAAAGGGTACGATGAGGGCCTTGAGAAATAAGCAGGTCAAAAGATATCGCCATACGGAAAGGAGGAACTTCATGCTGGATGAAATCAAAAAGGGGCTGTTTGCCAGTTTTGGTGCCGTACTGCTGACCCGTGGAAAGATCGACGAGATCAGCCGAAGACTGGTCCAAGAGACCAAGCTCAGCAAGGAAGATGGCCAGAAGCTGGCCAAGGAACTGGTGGAAACAGGAGAAAATCAATGGCAAGAGATTGAAACGTCAGCCACGGAAAATGTGCGTAAGGGGTTAGAGGCCCTGGGAATCAGTAACAAACAGGCCATTGACGCCTTAGAAGAAAAAGTGACCCATCTGGAAAAAAGGCTGTCCGCTTTGGAGACATCCGCTTCCAGCGGCGAAATCGAGTCTCCGTCACCACCAGCGGAATAAACCTTTGGCGAAAGGGAGGCTTCAACCACGGGACCTTTCGGCTGAAGAGGTTTCCCGTGCAAAGTGGGGAGGGGTTCCCTTTCCCCGGAAGGGAACAGTCACATGGAATTTAGGCAAATCGCCAGCCTGGGCCGTTTCAAGGACATTATCATCATTCTGATAAAGTACGGATTTGACGACCTTGTCCAGCGCTTGGATCTGGGGGCTACACCGGTCTTAAAAAAGATCCATAAGGCCGGCCAGGGGCTCGGCACTTATGAGCGGATCCGTCTAGCCCTAGAGGACCTGGGCCCCACTTTCATCAAATTTGGTCAGGTAATGAGTCTGCGGCCTGATCTTTTGCCCCAAAAACTGATCACGGAACTCGTCAAACTCCAAGACGAGGTGGCACCGGTGCCGGTGGACACCATCCGTGAAACCGTTGAAAGGAATCTGCAACTTCCCTTAAAAGACCTGTTTTCCGTCTTTGATGAAGACCCACTGGGCGCTGCGTCACTGGCTCAAGTGCATCGGGGGGTGCTCAAAAAAGAAGGAACGATCGTTTCAATCAAGGTGCAACGCCCGGGGATTCAAAAGAAGGTGCAAAAGGATTTGGACATCTTAGAATCCGTGGCCGAACAGATTCATGAACGCTCGGAGGAACTGCGGTTCTATGATCTGCCCAATCTGGTTCGTGTCACCCGGCGAAATCTGCTTCGAGAATTGGACTTTACTCGAGAGGCCCGCCACATGCGCGTGGCCCGTTCTTTCCTTCCCGAGGATTCGGACATACACATTCCCGCCGTCTATACCGAATATTGCACGCCTCAATTGCTGGTGACGGAATTCATCCAAGGAACCAAGCTCAAAGACCTGCGCCCGGAGCAAATGTCGGACCCGCAAGGGTTGGCCAAACAAGGCCTGGGGATCGCTATCAAGCAGATTCTGGATGATGGGTTCTTCCATGCCGATCCCCATCCGGGAAACCTGCTTGTCACCCCGGAAGGCCACCTGTGTCTGCTCGATTGGGGAATCGTCGGCCGTCTCACGGAGAGAGATCGTTATGAACTCATTGATCTCATCAAAGCCGTGGTGGACAAAGACAGCAAGGCCCTTATGGACACCTTGCTACTAATGACCAACGGGCAAAGTACAATCAGCCGTCGGAGCCTGGAAAGACAGCTTCTGGAGGTCTTGGACGCCTACCACGCCGTGCCGGTCAAGGAACTGAACATCGGCCATTTGCTGATGGACGTGACCGCCTTGCTGCGACAGTATCAATTGGCCTTACCCACGGATTTGGTTATCATGATCAAAACCATGATTACGGCGGAGGGTACCGCCCGCCACATCTATCCGGGGCTAAACATCGTGTTGGAAGCCCAGGACTATGTCAGGCGTCTTGCCCGCGACCGATACAAGTCCACGGCCATGTGGCGTAACATTCGGGCCGCCGTGAAGGAGTTTTTTGCCCTCCAACGGCAGCTGCCTCGGCGGGTGGCCCAGATTGCGGAAAAGGTCGAACGGGGAGAACTGAAAATCCACTTTGAGCACGAGAATTTGGGTGGACTCAGAAACACTTTGGAAAACATATCCAATCGGCTTACGTTTGGCATTATTATCGCCGCCATGATTATTGCGTCTTCCATGATTATTACCACCGGCGTCGGCCCCTTCCTTTTTGGGTTTCCCGCGTTGGGTATCGTGGGATACGTGATTTCGGGAATTCTCGGCTTGTGGCTCATTTGGAACATTATTCGCACCAAGCAATACTAAACACTGGTTTTGCCTGGCCCCCGGCCGGACATTCCAAAACAGAATGGAGGACCCAGTGAAATACGACTCCGCCCTGAGAAGTTATACATCCAAACGATTGGAAGAAATCGAACGTGCCGATATCCTGGTCGGCATCCCGTGTTATTACAACGACAAAACCATCGAGCATGTGGTCCAGATGGTCAGTCATGGATTGGCCAAATACTACAAGGACAAACGATGTGTTATTTTCGTGGCCGACGGCGGCTCCACGGATGATACCAGGGAAGTGGCCAAAGAGTTTCAGATTAAGCCCTGGCAGGAGAAGATCGTTTCCATTTACCGGGGGCCGGCAGGCAAGGGGTCCGCTTTTCGTTCCATATTTGAGGCCGCCAAACGGCTCAAAGTCTCCGCCTGCATGGTGGTGGACTCGGATCTACGTTCCATCACTCATGATTGGGTCAAATATCTCTTGGAACCAATCCTGGAAAAGGACTACCAATTTGTTTGCCCCGTTTACTCTCGGTATAAATACGACGGCACCATCACCAATAACATTGTTTACAATCTGACTCGAACCCTTTACGGCCTCCGCATCCGGCAACCGATCGGCGGAGATTTTGCCTTTGTCGGTGATTTGGCGGCCAATTACATTGAACACGATGTGTGGGACACTGACGTGGCCCGTTACGGGATAGACATCTGGATGACCACCCACGCAATCGCCAACAACTTCAAGATTTGCCAATCGAACCTGGGAGCCAAAATCCACGATGCAAAAGACCCATCGGTATCGTTAGGGCCCATGTTTCAGCAAGTCGTACACACCCTCTTCGTACTCATGGAAAATAACGAATCCTGGTGGAAGTCCATTCGGGGAAGCCGGACCATCCCCACATTCGGGCTGGACACCTTCAGGGAACCCGAACCGATCAAGGTCAACCTGGACGCCCTGGTCTCCGAATACAAGGAAGGTTTCAAACACTTCAAGGGGCTCTATCGAGACATTTTTTGTCCCGATTGTTTCGAAGTCCTCAAACAGTGCGCAACCAAGGCCAAGACCAAATTCATCATGCCCGTAAGCACCTGGGTCTACGTGCTGTACGAAACGGCGGCCACTTTTCATCGGTGGACGGAAAACCGTACCCAACTGGTAAACCTGGTTACCCCGCTTTATTTGGGTCGGGTGGCTTCTTTTATCAATGAAACCAAAAAGATGAGTTCGAGTGAGGCCGAGGAAGTTGTGGAAGAACAAGCCCAAGTATTTGAAGACAAGAAGGGCTATCTTATCGAGGCCTGGGAGCATGGAGTAAAGAAACAGGCTTGATCGCCCCTTCTCTCGGATCCTAGGGAGTCGATGACATGTGCGTCAAACATACCATACGCTGTCTCCCCTTATCGTTTTTCGTCTTACTCTTGATGACCGGCGTGACGTCAGGGCAAGATGACGTGTCTATTCGTTTCGAAGGCGACAGAGTCTCCGCCACTGTTCGCAAGGCCTCATTGAGCAGCGTCTTGAATACGATCCGTGAGGAAAGGGGCATTTGGCTGGAAACGGGATTTCTAAAAAACGAATCGCTGTTGGACGAACAAATTTCAGTGACGTTCGAAGACATAGCGGTCAAAGACGGCCTGGAGCGTATCTTGTCGGGAATAAACCATTGTCTGATTTTCGAACAGGGCAGTATCGCCGGTATTATGTTGTTCGGCAAGACAAGCAATACCGGCAATAGGCAGCGGCGTCCCGTCACCCGCCAACGCCGCCCTTTGCGTCGAAGCCCGTCTCGTTGATGTTCTACCCGATTACGGCTGCCCCTTTTGCGGAAACCTCTCAAGGGGGTCCCTATCTTAGGAGGGTTTTCTGATGTCGGAATATTCTCAAAAAAGCACCAAAATAACCAACATCTATCAGCTCACAAATAACACCAATTTACTCGACAAGCTGACCCAGTACTCACACTGGAAAAAGCCTGTGCTCATCATTCCATCCCTGGCCTCGGAATTCAACACTGCGGAAAACCGGCCGGTCTTTCAACGCTTGCTGAAGGAATTGACCGGCGCCACCTATTTGAGCAACATTATCATCGGTCTGGATGCGGCAACGGGGGAGGACGTGGCACTCCTTGAGGATATGGTAAAAGAGGCGGAGCTCACCGACGTCTTGATCCAATGGAATGACGGCCCCAGCTTCAGCGCTTTGTACGACCTGTTACAATCGTCCGGTATCGACTTGAGCCAACGGGGCAAGGGAAGGAACGTCTTCATGTCCTTCGGCGTGGCAATGGCCTTGAGCGCCACCTCGGTAGGCCTTTTGGATGCCGACATAAGAACCTTCAAACGCCGGCAACTGGATCGCCTGTTTTATCCGGTGGAAATTTTTGGTTATGAATTTTCCAAGGCCTACTACGCCCGTAGCGATGGTAAGCAGCTTTTCGGGCGGGTGAAGCGGTTGTTGGTCGATCCCATCCTTATCGCCTTGAAACGAAAGTTTGCCGACAGTGGCGAAGACAAGATGCTTCACATTATCGATTTCCTGCTCCTTTTTCACTACCAGCTTTCCGGAGAGGTCGTCATCAATGTCAATTTACTCAGGCGGATGCGGTATTCACTAAATTGGGGGGTGGAAATCCTGACTCTCATCGAAGCCTACCGCAAAGCCAACCAGATCGCCCAGGTGGAATTTACCCGAACCTACTTTGACCATAAACACCAAAAACTCTCCTCTTCCAATGCCGAGAAGGGATTGCATAGGATGTCCACGGACATTATTTCAACGTTATTGAACGCCCTCATCGTGGAAGAGGGGTTGGAGGTATCCAGTCACTTTTTTAGAGACCTGGCACTCACCTATCAATCGGTGGCCGAAGAATTGATAAAGAAATACGCCGAAAATGCCAAAGCCAACGGTTTGTATTACGACCGGGACCGTGAGGAAGAGTTTGTCAACGATGTGATCACCGACGCCATCATTAACGTGGGACAGCTACTAAACGTGCCTCAAAACATTTCGGCTATGTTCCTGAGATATACGGCCATGAATCCTGAATTTGAGCCCTTCAATCGCGACGGCTTGCAGAAAGCCATCATCGCCGTGGAAAACAGATTAAAATACGAATATAAACATACCCGGGAACTACCGTCATGGGAACGGCTGGAGGAAAAGATCCCCAATCTCATCAATCGAATCATCGACGCTATTGAAGAAGCCAAGAAAAACACCCCCTAATCCCCCGATCAAGGCCCGCCGGAAAGGTGTGGTGTTAATCTTGCATAGTTGGCCTGTCTGAAACCTGCATGATTATTGTCTTATCTTGAAAAAGGAGGAAGAACGTCGTGAGGGATTTGGGCAAGGTTTTGGAGTCTCACCCGGTTAAGGCTTCGGCCGCGTGTAGAATTGACTGCGGAGGTACACTGGACATCAAGGCCTTTTACTACCCTTTACGCCACCTGTCTCCTTGCACCTTAAATATTGCTCTTAACTTGAAAACTCAGGTTCGCCTTCTTCCTTACGAATCCGGGCTGGTCAAGGTCTCCTCACAGGGTTTTGACAGTGAAGTCCATGCCGCCGACAGCGCCCCCTTTGATTCTCCATTGGGGCTCATGTTTGCCGTAACCACCTACTTCGGGGTGGAAGGTATTCATGTTGACATCGTTTCCGAATCACCCCCGAAAAGTGCCCTCGGTGGTTCATCCAGTGCCTTGGTGGCGTTGATCGGGGCCCTTTCCATGTGTCTGGATGGACAGATAAACCAAGAAAAGACAGTCCTGACCGCCCATGCCATCGAAGAAAGCGTCGCGGGTATCCCCTGCGGACTCCAGGATCAGCTTGCCGCCGCCTATGGGGGCGTCCATGCCTGGTACTGGCCATCGGATGCTACGGACACCCCGTTCCGAGGGCGCGAGGTCCTGTCCAAGGCGGACTACGATACCCTGGAAAAACACCTTCTGATCGCGTATTGCGGTATCACGCACGAATCGAAGGATATCAATGGTGAGTGGTTACAACAGTTTATCAAGGGAAACAAACGGCATCTATGGGCCGAGATCGTGACCACCACAAAGACCTTTGTCAAAGCCCTGAGTGTGAAAGACTGGGCGTCCGCCGTACATGCCATGAACCGAGAGGTCGAAATTAGAAAGGAAATAACCCCTCACGTCTTCGATGAAATGGGCCACGCCCTTCTGGACAGCGCCTTGGCCAACAACTGTGGCGCCCGCTTTGCAGGCGCCGGCGGTGGGGGGTGCCTTTGGGCTTTGGGAATGGAAGACGACATCAATGGATTGAAACCGGCGTGGGAAGATATTCTCAAAGAACGAGAGGGTGCGACCATACTGAAGGCGGGCATCAACCCTAGGGGCTTGGAAGTGGTGTAACATTGACGAAGCGCGCCCCATGGGTTAGGATGATATATCCCCATTAAGGAGGGGGAAAACATATGTTTGGACTCGGATTGCCGGAAATTTTGATTATTGCCTTGATCATCCTGTTTATATTTGGAGCCAAGCGACTCCCCAGTATCGGTTCCGGACTGGGCGAAACAATCAAGGAAATACGAAACGCCAAAAAGGAAATCAGTGCCACCAAAACCCCGCCCAAGAACGTAGCCGAGGAACAAGAAGGAAACCGGGAATCCGAAGCAGCCGAATCAACGGCAGAAGCGTCTTCGGGCTCCTTGACGGATTCAATCGAAAAAAAAGTAACGGACAAAGTGGTGGGTCAGGTGCCGGGTATCAGACAAGCCAGACGATGGAAAGACAAGGCTGATAAGATCAAGAAGTTCGTGAGCTAGGCCTTTCTTTCCCTGCCATTTCCGCCGCGTTTTCCACACCACTCACCGACGGGCAGGCAAAAACCGTTTCCCCGTTTGTCTACCTGCAAAAGGAATCGGTCCCGCCCCCTATTCGGTGGGAGGAAATCCCTACTTCTTAAAAAGTGTTACCGTGAGTACCACAATCTGGCATTTTATTTCCGACCCTCGCCCGCTGCCGGTCAAGGCGCCACCTCAGGAATGACTAACCATTTACAATAACTCGGTTTGTTTGTGTGCCCACCTGCTCGCTGCTTGGCATTCACATTGCTTGAATAAACCCCGGCCATGGATAACCGAGGTGCAAAGCCGTGAATATTGTGCAATCGTTTAAGCGTTTGGTTAAAAAACGAGAACGCCGACGGTATGTGAGAACCGCGCTCCAGGGTTCCGTTACGTTCGGCATCGACGAATCTATTTTCAACGGGTCCGCCCACGATGTCAGCTTGGGAGGTCTGTTTGTGCAAACCGACACCGAGACGATTCTTCGTAACGTTTACGCCAAACGGGCAGCACGAGACAACGACCCAAGCATCAAGCTAATCTGCTCATCTCCCGACACCCTTCAAATCAAAGCCACCGGAAACATCGTCCGAATGAATCGAAAGGGCATTGGGGTGGCGTTTACATCAGTAAAGGAGGGGACTGAGTATTTGTCGGGCGGACAGGGTCCGGCTTCACCCGAAACAGTGGATAATGCCGGTGAGAATTCATTTTCGCCACCGGGGCGCGTCAAAGACGGAAATGGCAGCTTGAAAGGCACAGACAACAGCAGAAAGACCATTAACCGCGAACATGGTCAATCCCTCGCAACCCATCGGTCCCATGACCGGGACGAGGTCTTAAAGGCGGCAATTATCGGCACGTGGATATTGACGGATCATCCGTTGGGAGGTGGAGAAACCACTTACTTTATCGATGGCCGCGCCGCCGCCAGCGTCTACACGAATGCTTCCGAACTTAATCCCCTAAAAGCGCGTATCAGGGGAACGTGGACCATCGAGAACGGAACGCTTATAACCACGGTCACAGAAGCAAACCCTCCGGAAATTCTGCCCGTCGGTCACGCATCCACATGTCGGATTGAGTCAATCACCGTCCAAAAGTTGGTATTGATTACGGAAGATGAGACACGCTTGGTGCAAAGAAGGCGGGG
>CAYTTQ010000093.1:0-8491 GCA_964440795.1 uncultured Desulfobacterales bacterium
AGACGGGCGGAAGCCGAGATGGCAAAATGTGAAGTTATTTTTGCGCGAGCCCTTATTTATAGATGGATTTTTATTTGTGCGCCGGGGAGGGATGGGACATGCAAATGCGGAACGAGTACGTCGCAGGGGCCTATTTTACGCTGGACGGCAAAGGGCAAATCCTGGCGGCGGACATTATAGATTCGAATCTCTTCGGTCTTGACGAGATCCGGTTGAATAACCGGTCCTTGGCCGACTTTGTCGACCCGTCTGATCGTGGGCTTTTCTCCGCTTACTGTGCCGAAACCTCCAGGGCGAACACCCGGCGCAGCTGTCAGCTGAGATTGCTCACCAATCATGACAGTGTGTCTTTGCCGGTGAAGATAGAGAGCCATCCGATAGTGGGTCAAGAAACGGATGCCACGCTCTTGCGCACGGTAGTGGTGAAAATGGAAGACGTGGAGGAGGCGGGAGAAACATTGGGGCAGAAAGACGAAATTTATAGCGTTGCCTTGCGCAAAGCAGGTATCGGTACCTGGCAGTGGGACATGGCCACGGGTCGTCTCTGGTGGTCTGAGATCGCCGAATCGATTTTCGGGTTTTTCCCCGGAGAGTTTAATCGAACCTACGATGCGTTTCTGGATTGTGTACACCCGGAAGATCGAGAACGGGTCGCCACGTCGGTAACCCAATGTGTGGAAGTGGGTCTGGATTATTGTATCGAACATCGCGTGGTGAAGCCGGACGGTTCCGTGTGCTGGGTCCTGGAGACGGGGGATGTGATCCGGGACAGCCAGGGGAGTGCGGTCCGTATGGCCGGTATCGTTCAGGACATCACCGATCAGAAAAAGCAGCGGGACCAGACAACCAAAATGAAAGAACGTCTGGAGCGCTTGGTCAGGGAACGGACCATCGAACTGATGGAGGCGAATAAGTCCCTCCATGAAGAGATTGCCGAGCGCAAGCAAACGGAGCGGGAGTTATTACAGAAAGAAAGCGATCTCAAACAGTTGTCCGCCAAGTTGATGGACGCCCAGGAAGATGAGCGAAAGCGGGTTGCCCGGGAACTGCATGATAGTATCGCCGGGAAGCTTTCGGCAATTAAATATGGGGTGGAGAAGAAGTTGGGGGAAATGGAAGCGGCCCCGTCCGGGGGTATTAGCCTGGAGGACGTTCTATCCGAGGTCAAGGAGGCCATTGAGGAGACCCGGCGAATCTCTCGCAACCTCTGGCCCTCCCAGTTGGAAGACCTGGGACTGATTCCGAGCATCGATGGATTGCTTCGCCAGTTTTCCAGTCGTTATCCGGGAGTGGAGACGCTCAAAGAGATAGACGTTGAGGAAAGCGAGATTCCCAAGCGGCTCAAGATCGCCGTTTACCGGATTTTGCAGGAAGCGATGAACAATGCCGGAAAATACAGCGGGGCCACTGAGATAGAGATCTCATTGATCCGGAAAAACAGTAATCTGGAGTTTTGTCTCAAAGATAACGGCCAGGGCTTTGATCCGGAGACCGTGTTGAGCCCCCAAAATCGTTCCGGTAAGGGAATGGGATTGGAATCGATGAAGGAACGTACGGAGGTATCGGGGGGCACATTTTCTATTTGGTCCAAGCCGGGTGAAGGAACCGCCGTTTTTGCCACGTGGCGTCTTGACTCGGAACCATAAACAGCTACAAAGAAATTACGGATGGGAGGTGACAATGAGATTTCAAGACATTCAAAAAAAGGCCAAAGGGTTGGGTTTGAAACCCTATCGAATGAAGAAAATGGAGCTGATTCACGCCATTCAGGGAGCGGAACGGAATATCCCCTGCTTTGGTACGCAACGGGTTTACAATTGTCAGGAAGAAGGGTGCCTCTGGAGAGCGGATTGCACTAAGCTAAACGGCAACGGCCTCAAGGTGTAGGTAGACATCGATGGGATACGGTCCGGGCCGTTTATGTCGGCCCGGCATGTAAATAGATCGACGTCTCAATATTCAACCAAGCCATAATGGTTTCCCACCTGTTTTTTCTCTACCGGCGCTTTACGGATAGCCGACTTCCCAAGTAGGGACCCACAATCAAAATATGTGTCGTGAATAGGGTATTTACCGTATTTACGCTATTCGAACATCGGCGTATAAAGGAAGTAGCATAAAAGGGAAAAGGCTTTGGGGGTGTCTATTATGAAGGATGTCATTGCCATGATCATGGCCGGGGGTAAGGGAGAACGTCTCCATCCGCTCACCCGTGATCGGTCCAAACCGGCAGTGCCGTTTGGCGGTATCTATCGCATCATTGATGTGACATTGAGCAATTGCGTCAATTCGAATATCTACAAGATCATCGTATTGCCCCAATATAAGGCCCAGTCCCTGGTCGAGCACCTGGAGGCCGGCTGGAACATCTTCAGCTACGCTCTGGGACACTATCTCCGGATTGTGCCGCCCCAGATGCGAACCGGCGAGCAATGGTATCTGGGCACGGCCGACTCGGTCCGTCAGAACCTTTATCTCATCGAGCGGGAATCCCCCCGGCACGTTCTGATCCTCTCCGGTGACCACGTCTACAAAATGGACTATAGCCGGCTTCAGAGATATCACGAGGAAAAGGATGCAGACGTCACGGTGCCGGTGATGGAGGTGCCGATTTCCGAGGCCCATCGTTTCGGCATTCTCCAGGTCACGCCGGATTATCGTATCGTTGGATTTCAGGAAAAGCCGGCCGCCGCTTCCGGGATGCCGGACAATTCTAATCGGGCCCTTGCTTCCATGGGGATTTATCTGTTTAAACCATCCGTGTTGGCAAAACTGCTCCAACGGTCATCAAAAGAGGATTTTGGAAAGCACATTGTGCCGGAGGCCATCGACGATCACGCTTTGTATGCCTTTCCCTACAGGGAGGAAAACCGAATCGAAGATTTCGTCTATGACTTTGGTGAAGATGGACGCCGCCGACGCCGGCTGGAGTCTCGAACCGACGATTCGGCGTACTGGAGGGACGTGGGAGACCTCGACGCTTACTGGAACGCCAATATGGACCTGACCGGTGTGGCGCCGGCCTTTAACCTTTACGGGAGCAAATGGCCGCTGCGAACCTTTCAGGCGCCGTATCCGCCGATAAAAACGGTGTTCAGCGATCGCGACGGTGGGCGGATGGGCATGTGTGTCGATTCCATTGTATCGCACGGGACCATAATCAGCGGGGGGATGGTGAAAAATTCGGTGCTTTCTTATAATGTCATGGTCAGAAGCTGGGCGGATGTTCGGGAGTCGGTGATCATGTCCGATGTAGAGATCGGCCGGCATTGTAAAATAATGAAGGCCATAATTGACAAGGACAATGTGATACCGGCGCATACGACGATCGGATATGATCGGCATGAAGATGAAAAGCGATTTACGGTCACCCCTCGGGGGATCGTCGTCGTGCCTCGAAAAACATTTACTTAGGGCTCTTCTATTTGGAGACCAGGCCTTTTTCTATGGCATAGGCGGTAAGGGCCGACGCACTGTGCAGGTCGAGTTTCTGCATGATATTGGCCCGATGTTTTTCAACGGTTTTCCAGCTGATGCACAAAAAGCCCGAGATCTCCTTACTCTTATAGCCCTCGCCGATGAGTTTTAAGACTTCCTTTTCCCGCTGGGTCAAGGTTTGCCATGTGGAGCGTTTCTTTAAGGTTTTTCGTCCTTCCAAATATCCTTCCAGGACCTTTTCCGATACCTCCGGGCTCAAGTAGGTCTTTCCGGCCAAGATATGTTCGATGGCATTCATGAGTTCGTCTTGGTCGGCGTCCTTGAGACAATAACCTTCCGCCCCGGCTTCAAAAACGGCCAGGATATATTCATCGGACTTATGTACCGTCAAAGCCAGGATCTTGGTTTCCGGATACTGAGACTTGACCTCTTTGATGGCGGCGATGCCCCCCAGCTTGGGCATAGACAGGTCGAGTAGGAGCAGCGTCGGTTGGTGCTTTTGCACGCAACGCACCGCCGCCAGACCGTCTTCCGCTTCCGCTATGACCTCCAGGTCCTCCCGGGTTTCCAACAGAGAACGAAGTCCCTTCCTGACGATTGTTTGATCTTCGGCGACGACCACCGTTTGTTTTTTCGGCACGGTCTTTTCTCTCCCTCATGTAATGGGTTTTAACCCCCTTTGCGACGCCATAAAGTGTCAGAAAAGATATGGCAAGTATCCACAAAATAAGTGCTGATCTATGTTTGCGGTTCCTCCTAGCGATTTCCCGGACCCAAATCCGACGAAGCATCCAAGAACCGCCCCATCTTTTACCCGGCGGGAAAGCCGAGGATCAATAGAACGAAAATACACGATTACCCGTATATACAACCTTCCTGAAGCGCTGTAAAGTCATTTTACATTGTAGATCAGCAAAAGCAAAGCATGTCAGTGCCCGGCCATGCCGGTCCGGGACGGGGCGGTGAACATTCAACCATTTTTTTTGGGGGTTGGCTTTGGAAGCCTTAATAGTGGAAGACAATTCGTTGTTCAGGCAGGTCATGAGAGATATCTTGAACAGTCGGTTTCCCTTCATCGAGGTCATCGAAGCCCGAAACGGCGCCGAGGCGCTTGAGGAATTTGAAGCCCGTCAACCGAGTGTTGTATTCATGGATATCAAATTGCCCGGCGACCTGGATGGTTTGGAACTCACGCGGCGAATGCGCAAAGAGGATCCGAATGTAACGGTTATCGTCGTGACCAACCATGACTCGATGGAATATGAAACAGCCGCCCTGAATTCCGGCGCCGATTTCTTTCTCTCGAAGAGTTCATCTCTCGGTGACGAGATCACCGCCATATTGCCCAAACAAGACCAATAGTTTCCGCCGGTCGCCACGCCCGTGGGGATGTTCAAGGATGGTGGGTATTGCTGCTGGAGGGCATCGTGGGGATTGGTGCCGGTTTCTGTGCGTTCTTGTGGCCCGGCATAACCGCCATTATCCTGTTGATTGTTATTGCCATTTGGGCTATAGTCACCGGTATTTTGGAAATTGCGGCTGCCGTTCAGTTGCGTCGAATTCTGCCCGGTGAATGGGTCCTCGGGCTCATTGGTGGGCTCTCCGTATTGATCGGGCTCATTCTGATCGCCAATCCCACCGCCGGTGCCGTGGCCGTGGTATGGGTGATCGGCATTTACGCGGTCGTCTTCGGCATATTGCCGACTTATCTCGGATTTAAGGTAAAAGGTCTCCGTTAGGCCGGAACCTCATAATGGCCGCGACGGGGGTCGCCAAAAAAACGCGTCGTATGAAAAAACGTGGAGAGAAAACCGTCCCTCCCTCGAAACCCCGCTTGGTCATCGTATCCAACCGCCTGCCTGTGGTGGTAAGTTGCAGTGAATCCGGGGCATGGTATGCCAAACCGGGGTCCGGGGGCTTGGTCACCGCCCTTGCCCCGGTGTTAAGAAATCGGGGAGGGCTCTGGATGGGGTGGCCGGGCACGGTGGATGTGCCGGATGATACCGTCGAGGAGATTTTGTCCGGTGCCACCAAGGACGCCGGATTTGAATTGAAGCCGGTCATGCTGACCTCGGATGAGCGGGATCAGTTTTACTACGGATGCGCCAACGAAGTCCTTTGGCCACTCTTCCACGACTTTGTTTCTCGATGCAATTTCGAGCCAACGTATTGGCGGGCATATAAGCAGGTCAACCGGAAATTCGCCCGGGCCATCGCGGAACAACTGAAAGCGGACGATTACATATGGATTCATGACTATCACCTTATGAATGTAGCCAAAGAGCTGCGGGAATTGGGTGTGCAGGAACGGATCGATTTTTTTCTCCACACGCCGTTTCCGCCCCTGGATATTTATCTGAAACTCCCGTGGCGCTTTGAGATTCTGCGCTCGCTGCTTTCTTATGACCTGATCGGTTTCCAGACCATGCGCGACCGTCGCAATTTTATCAATTGCGTCCAAGCGTTGGACACGGATGCCAAGGTTGTGGGCAGGGGGCAGGTATGCGAATTGAAATTGGGAGAACGACGAGTCAGAGTGGGGGCATTCCCGATCAGCATTGACTTCAAGGAATTCTCGAAACTGGCGCAGAGTGAAGATGTCTCTGAAAGGGCCTGGCACATCCATGAACAGCTTCCGGACACGCACATCGTGTTGGGCATCGATCGATTGGACTACAGCAAAGGGATACCGGAACGACTCAAAGCGTTTAAGAACCTTCTCTTACGGCGTTCCTCACTTCATGGAAAGGTTGTTCTGGTGCAAGTGGTGGTCCCTAGCCGGCGAACCATCGTGGAATACGAGAGATTGAAAGTCGAAATCGAACAATTAGTCAGCGAAATAAACGGTCTGTTTACCTGTTCCGGTTGGGTGCCTGTCCATTACCTGTTCCAGAGCTTGGATCGGCCGGAACTCTTGGCCTACTACCGAACGGCGGAGACGGCCCTGATTACGCCCCTGAAAGACGGTATGAATCTGATCGCCAAGGAGTATTGTGCCTCCAGTTTGGAAGAAAACTGTGTCTTGGTCTTGAGTGAGTTCGCCGGGGCGGCGGCCCAGTTGCAGAAAGGGGCGTTACTGGTCAATCCGCACGATGTGGAAGGCGTTGCAGACGCTATTCATCGGTCCATGACCATGGGGACGAAGGAAAAACGTGAGCGAATGAAGCAGATGCAAGCGGCAGTGAGAAAACAGGACATTTACTGGTGGGTCGATTCATTTCTCAGTGCCGGCATTGCCAAAAAGCTGGATAATTTTCCGGTCATCGAAGATTACCTACCTCAGTTCGACCTGGGAGCTGTCGGAGAACTTCCAGGTGAGTGACTTTGAGCGTTTTTGAAAGCAGTTCTTACTCCCCCCAACCACTTGTTTCTTATTCCCGGGTGCCTTCTTCCGACGCCGCCGGTTCATCTTCGGCGAATTCGGAAAGGATTTCCACTTCGTCAACGATGTCTTCCAGATGCATGGTGTCTTCCAGGATGGCCAGCAAGGTCTTGTGATTGAGTTGAGTGGGTACGGAGCCTCTCAAAAATATAACCCCGTCCGTGCAGGTGATTTCCAATGTGTCGACCGGGACGCGCCCGTCGTTCTCGATTTCTTCATAAATGGCTTGGCAAAGTTCCTGGTCCGATTTCTCCGAATAATTCTCTGTGGGATCCGGAGGCGGGGCCAAGGGCGTTTTGTCGGTCTGGGATGGGGCCATCCTTTGGGTTCGGCCCTGATCGGCGCAAGACATACACAACGGTGTCCATGGAACGGCCTCCAGCCGCTTTTTGGAAATGGCCTCCCCACACGATGCGCATTCTCCGTATGTGCCGTCATGGGTCCGTTGAAGAGCGGCGTCTATGGCGCGCAATTCCTCTTGCTCCCGCTGGCTCAATTGGTTGACGCCGCTGGATATGGTTTCTTTTTGGGCGGCTTCTTCCGGTTCGGTTGTCCGTTCTTGCAGGTTACGCCACGACTGGTCCAGGGTTTTTTGATGATTGAATATTTCTTCCCGCCGGTCCAGCAACCGCTGACGAAAGTGGGGTATGTCGGCTTGATTCATAATCGCTCAATGCCTCCTTGGTCGTTTGGTTTATTTGCGATATTAAAGGAGCCCATGAAGTGGGTAAATACATGAAAGTGTGTATTTTGGCCGGGCACAAAGACCGGTGAAATGGAATGGAGGTTAAACAGCATGTCTTGGATTGACGGGTTGGGTTTTCTTGCCGGGTTTTTGACCAGTTTTAGCGCCTCGCCGCAACTCTATTATTCGTATAGGACAAAGGATGTGAAAAGTTTCGATCTTAAATTCTTGGCAATGCTCGCCTCGGGCCTTTTGATGTGGGGACTCTACGGGGCGGTCATCGGCTCGGTACCCATCGTATTGTTCAATTTCGTGGGGGTGGCGCTCTGGTTGCCGATTATCGGTATGAAAGTCAAAGCAATAGTCAGTACTTCGGGCAAGGGCTGAAAAAAAGGGGTCCGTTGGACCCAGGGGAGAAGAACGTTTTTTATTCAGACTTGACCTCGATCTTCTTTTTACCCGCTTCCTCGCTTTTTGCTCGGAATACGTGTATGTACGCAGCCGTTACACCGTCGACAGGACGGCTACCGAATCGGGGGGGAGGGAAACGCCATCGGCACGCAGCCGGATCGTTTCTTCCGACGCCATAATGACTTTTAGGGAAGCGGCCGTGTCTACGGGCACGGTCTGTTCAAACGTTCCCAGGTTGCAGGCGATGATGAGGGGGGCTCTTTCCATGACGAACCATCGGGCATGTTCGTCCACGGCCGTGTGTACGCGATCCATGAGGCCGGACTTCAAGGCCGGTTGAGATCGGCGCAAATGGACGCACTGCCGGTACCACTCCAGGACATCCCGGTGAGGTGAGTGGTTCAGTTCCTCCCAGCGGAGCTTCGAGTCCTGGAATGTCTTGTCGGACTGAGGGTCGGGAATGTCGGTATCTTCCCATCCGAAGGCCGAAAACTCACGTTGCCGGCCTGCCTTCACTGCGGCTCCCAAACCGGGGTCCTGGTGATCGGTGAAATACTGGAAGGGGCTGTCGGCAC
>CAYTTQ010000094.1:0-8447 GCA_964440795.1 uncultured Desulfobacterales bacterium
TAAGGCTGAGTTTTAGCCCCATTGAAATCTGAGACCGTCCTGAACCTTATGCAACCCACGGTCAATCAAGTTCGTTGCTGACAGGAAGCCGCGGGGCGGCTTAACCCAGCTTCCAACCGGCAAAAACCCTTGTCAATCCTGTCCATCCCGTTTAACATACCCGGTTCGCGCCGCTTGGGGTCTCTCCGGTATGGTCGGGGAGCTAATGTCCATTTAACGGCACTACTTGTAAAGGATTCCGAACGAAACTCGAGGCAAAGAACCGAAAAAAGGAACCCAAAACCGCATGTCAATCGCTCGTCAGGGTTGAGGACCCGCTCTTGCTGGCCTATGCCGACCAAAAATATCCCCGCACCCGTAGTTTTCGTCCCAAGGTCTCCAGCCAAGACCAAACGGTAATGAAAGACGGTCGACGTCTGGGAAAACGGTTGATCATTTCCAAAGGCGTCACTGAAAAAGGGACCACACAAACTGCGCTTCTCGGAAACAAGGCGGATTGATCTCACTCTTGAGAGGTAAATACCTTTATCAGAACTCCCCTCCTTTACACGTCATAGGCAGAGCCGACGACGGCTCGGGAATTCTGACAAAAAGTTTCTTTCTCTGCGTCCTCGGCGACTCGGGTGAATTCATTTCTGGACAAGAGTGACCTCGCGGATCAACTTCAAGAATGCATCTCCATACTTCTTCAATGTCACTTCCCCGACACCGACTAGACCCAACAGTTCCTCCCGGGTCTGCGGCAACCGCGTGGCCATCTCCCGTAGCGTGCGGTCTTGAAAAATGCAATAGGCGGGTAAATTCTCGTTACGGGCCAAGGTCAACCGCAGATCCCGCAACCGATCAAAGACGGCTCGATCCAACGGACGATCAATATCATCCATTTTCTGGCGATCGCCACTTGCGGACCGCTTTTCCCGGCTCAAGAGTACCTGTTCGTCACCCTTCATAACACGGTACCCCAACGCCGTGAGTTCCAGGACGGCATAAATCCGCCCCCCCATGGTAGTGCGGCGGGTTGTCACACAGCCTCTGGAAATCAGCTCTTTCACCCATGTCTGAATCTGGGTTTGCGGAAACTCCGGTAAAATCCCGTAGGTCGACAACCGATGCAGTCCGAACTGAATGACCATTCGGTCCTTGGAACCACTTAAAACCTTGGCCACCATAACCTGACCAAATCGTCCCTTCAGGCGGGCGATCCCACTCAGAATCTTGACCGCCAACACGGGATCATCATGATAGGTACTTCCGCCGTTGTCGGCCTGCGAATCGGCACATCGGTCACAGGCCGGGCAACTATCCTTGTCGTCGGCCTCACCAAAGTATCGCAACAAAATCGCCCGCCGGCAGGTCGTGGCCCCCGCATAGGCCATAACCTGGTCCAGCTTTTCCAGCTCATAAGCCTTCCGGCGCTGTAGCGCATCGAAATCAATCTCGAGCGCTGAGGCCGGCATCCGCCGACAAACCCGCACACCTCGGCCGCGAAACGGCGGGACATAAGTCGCCTTCCCCGAAGCACCGATCTCTGTCAAGAGCTTCCTCAGTATATCTTCCGACATCTCTGCCCGGGCCGCCAGGTCCTTGCAATGAAACTGTACACCGCTCATCAGTTCGTCGGGTCCGAAAATAGTCTGTAACAAACGAAGAAGCCGGAGCTTCTTTTTCGCCTTCGGCGAGACGGTCGTCAAGAAGGATTGGGGTTTTACATGGAAAAAAAGCTGTGCGCGGTTATCATACCGGTTAAGCCGTTGAACGGCCCCCGCGGTTTCCAATATCTTGATACTCGAGGCTACCGCCAGTTCCGGGGGCCTGTCGGACATCATGGCGTGGATCTCCCGGTAGGTCAGCCAGACGAGATCCTCGCTATGCCCTTTCAACGCCCGGTAAACGGAAAAGATGACCTCACGCGCGGGATATCGCCCGTCGATAAAGAATTCCTGCAACCTCCTATCGGACGGACTATAAAGGAGAAGACACGTGGCAGCGTCACCGTCTCTCCCGGCTCGCCCCGCTTCCTGATAATAGGCCTCTATCGTACCCGGGAAGGTGTGATGAATAACCATGCGGATATCCGACCGGTCGATACCCATTCCGAACGCATTGGTGGCCACCACGACATCGCTTTGCCCACTCATAAACCGTTCTTGTACTCGGGTTCTTTCACTCTCCTCAAGGCCGGCGTGATAGGCGTCTGCCTTAATGTGTCTTTCACCCAAGCGGGACACGAGCTTTTCCACCCCGTTTCGGGTCCCCGTGTAAACGATGCATCCACCGGAAAGCCCATGTAGTCGCTCGGCGATTACCGCTTGTTTCTCCTCTTCACTCTCCGTGGCGGCAACTTCCCAGAAAAGGTTTTCCCGGTCAAATCCGGTGATAAATTGTTTGGGGCTGCCTAACCGAAGTTGCCGGACGATATCTTCCCGCACCCGTTCGGTGGCCGTCGCCGTAAGGGCCACCACTTGCGGCCGGCCCAGGTGCTTTACGGCCTGGTAAATCCGTAAGTAGGACGGCCTGAAGTCGTGACCCCACTGGGAGATACAGTGGGCCTCGTCCACGGCGATCATGGAGATACCCCCCTGTTTCAATGCGTTAATAAACTTGGGGTTGGCCAGTCGCTCCGGCGCGGCATAAGCGAGTTTTATCCGTCCCTCGGCAATGGCCGCCATTGCCGTTTCCTGTTCCTTGAGTCTCATCAGGCTGTGGACCGCTGCAACGGGGAGATCCAACACGCTCAGGGAATCGACCTGGTCCTTCATCAGAGCGATCAAGGGAGAAATAACCAGGGTGGTTCCCTCGCGGAGGAAGGCGGGCACCTGGTAGCACAAGGATTTTCCCCCGCCGGTAGGCATGATTACCAGGGCGTCGTCACCGCCGAGAATGGTCTCCAAAATCTCTTGTTGCCCCGCCCTGAACCCTTGAAAACCGAACCGGCGTTTAACAAAAGACAACGCCTGTCCAACGAAACCCTTATCTCCTGGTTCAACATCTTCGGGTTCCGCGGCGGCAGATGTATGTCGGAGGACTTCGGTCACCAGTGTCGTACCCTATTCATAGCCCTTTAACCCATCACCCAATATTTCTAGGGACATTCTGCGTATATGCCGGCCACATCCCTTTTGTTGAGAACGTGGAGGTGGATCTTTTCATCCTTTTGGTCAAAACCATCGAAGACCTTTTGGGCGGCTTCCTCCAGGGTCTCAACCCGGTCCGTGGACACCACGGCCCGAAACCGGTTCATCTTTTTGTCGTCCCGCTCCGCCTTACCGGCACTCAGTATGCGGGGGAGTCTTTCTTGGACCACCGCGATGTCTTCCGTTTCCAAGACATAGATCAACAACCGCCCGCCGATGGAAATCCGAACCCCATACGTGTCAGCAACCGGATCCCCCCGATCACATTCTATGACATCGAAGACCTCGTCCGGACAATCACACCCCAGGACATTTCGGGCAAACTTTTCGATATGATTTTTCGTCGGCATCTTTATCTCCTTCCCCTATGGGACGCGGTCATCATTGCTATCAATCAACGGATATCATAGTGAAAGCCAAAATCCTGTAGATCCTGTCAATCCTGTCTGACATTTTTATCTTCACCCGTTATCCGCCTACCATCGTTGCAAGAAACGATATTGCAGCACCGCTTCTCCCTGAGCCTCTACGGGAACGACAAACTCCAGATGGTTGATATCCTTTTTCGTATACGGAAAATTGGCCTCTTCGATCTCCCAATCCCTATAATAGAGGGTTTCTTCCACGACAATCTTGACATTTTCTTCTTGTTTGTTGTTTCGCAGCTCGATCTCAACGGACCGCCTTTCCGCTCGGTCCGACACCTTATCGACCGCTACGACCTTGCGCTCCGCCCGCAAATCGAAGGCCTTGCCCATGGTGACCTTGACCGTCTCTGACCGGGGGGTATGATCGATGCGGTCTTCGCCCACGAATTCCAGACTCTCTCGATCCCGCTTGTAAATACGAAATACACCGCCCGGCAACGGCCTGCCGAGGCCCGCATCTTCCTGATTGACAAAGGTCAGTCTAACCTCTACTTTCTTGGAATCACGAGCCGCATTGTAAAAAAAGCCTTTTTTCGTTGACACCTCGGCCGGCGGGAACAACGCGATCTGTTTGATCTGATTATTTTTTAAGGTCGTGGGCCTGGCCAGGTCGTAGATATGATATTCAAAGAACTCACGCTCCTCAAAGCCCCGATCCTCACGAGCCCCCGCCTGCATCCGGTAGACCGCCTTGGCCCTTCGGGGCGACCCTTCAGGCGGCGCCCGATGGACCTCTCCGGCGACCAGTTTCAACCGGGCATCTTCAAACGTGACCCCGCACCGGCTGTTCACGGATACCCAGGCCTCCAGATCCATCCGGTCCGACGTCTCATTCAGCACACCCACATACTCGGCGTGCCAGTTCATGCCGTTAGTTAAATAACTCACCTCAACCGTCTCCGTCTTATCGGAAACCCCGGCCAGCTTCCAGACAAGCGTGGGCCGGGTGATCAGGCCTTCCGGGAGTTCTTCCACGGTGATCGTGGTCCGGTCGTTCCAGGGAACCAACCGGATGCCTTCCTCGGTACGAAGGACCAAAGACCCCTGTTGATTGTTCAAAAGAACCCCCTTGATGTAATCGCCGCCCTCGGTAATCATTTCAATGGGATGATCAATATACTTTTGAAGTATCTTGTCCGAGCTGACCAGGTCGTACTCGAAGTTTTGCTCAATGACCTGAAACGCCTCATTGCCGCTCACCGAACGCAGATGCACGGAAGTGGGAATCAGCCTGGCCGCCACGTCGGTAAAGCGAAACGGCGCATCCGTATCGTCGATTTCGAGCGTCCGCTCCTGTTTGATGAGAGCCAGATCATCGTTGTAAACCGTCACGTAGTTTTCCGCAGCCGCACCGGCGGAGGCAACCAGATAAAGAATTAGAAAAACAAAGGGAAAAGACGATTTCATCAGATGGGTCCTTTCTAGTTGGAAAAGATGATTCAGACATATAGCACGGAATTCGCCGCGGTTGTCAACCACCGAATCGCCTTCTTGACGATCGACTTCATCCGGAACGATTTTTCTTGCCATCATCAAGTGGAATAATATGATACGAAGGTTCTTGTCAGGTTACGCCGGAAGGGGTTACCTGACACACGATTACCGAGCCACTTGCTTGTCGACGCGAGGACATAGGACCTCATAGACCGGCTTTTGGCGAAATCGGCAAAAAAAAATGGAATACGCAATTATCGCGAATCCTGCTTGCGGCGCCATGCCGCATTCCAGGAAGGTCGCCGCACTCAACAAGGCAGGCCGTATACTGGGCGGCGCCGCGATCTGTGGGTTGAAAACCCGAAACTCCGCGGAGCTGGTGCAATGTGCCCGCGATGTGGCGGCCCACTGTGATGTCCTTGTGATTGCCGGAGGCGACGGGACCTTTTCCGACATTGTCAACGCAATCGATACCGTGGAAACACCGGTCGCCTTCCTTCCCCTGGGCACGGGTAACGCCTTGAGTTATGCCCTCGGTTATAAACGGGGACCTGCAGCGGCGGCCAAAGCCATAAGAGACGGCAAGATACGCAAACACGACTTGTTGGAATGTAAAGGCCACAAGCGCGGGTTCATGATGTCTGTGGGATTCGAAGGGACGGTCCTCCAGTCGTACGACCGATATCTCAAACGTGGTTATGGCGGGTTCGGGGCCTACGTCGCCGGTTTTCTGGAAGCCTATTTTCGAAAATACAGGCGGACAAACGCCCAAATTACCATAGACGGCCACACCCGGCAGGTTGACAATCTACTCAGTCTCATGGTGGTCAAACAGCCCTATTACGGCTTCGGTATGAAGGTAGTGCCCGGGGCCCGCTTTGACGACGGCCTTATCCACACCCTTTGTATCAACTCCGGAACTTTTGGATGCGCCCTCGGTGCAATAACCGCGTTCGCCGGCGGCAATCGAACGGGCCGATATGTTTCCGGACGAGAGGTTCGTGTTCGCCCGACGACCCCGTTGCCCCTCCAAATCGACGGAGACTTTATCGCCCGGGCGGAAACATTCCGCTTTCGAGTCCTCCCGCAATCCCTCCGGATCAAATACTGACGGCTTTCCATACTCCGTCACAAATCCTTTCACTCCGTACCCCACCTGGGAATATGCCCCATTCGTAGCTTTCCTGTCAGGTAACGCCTGGCGGCGTAACCTGACCTACAGTTCTCACATATCTCCGGCCTCGTAGGTCAGGTTGCGAGCATTTCGAGCTACCTGACTGAAAAATCTAACCGACCCCGCTCTTTTGCGCAAATAGCTTCACCAGACATTGGCCGACCAAATCCCAAACTTGAGCTTTGCAGATAACCGCATTTAGAAAAACGCCGCCAGATCAATCAAAGACGCGCCCTTGTGTCGGCGCCATACAATCACAGGGCGTTCGTTGCGAGCAGTTCATCGAAGTGTAAAAACGGCATGACCTCAATGCCGTCTTTCGTCTGCAGGAGGGGACCCCTGGGGTAAACCACGATACGGCAGGCGTTGTACTTCATCGACGATAACCCAAGTGCCGGCGGACAGACCGCGGACCTCATCGGCAAAAAGCCCGGGACGAGCGAGCAGGCGTTGATAGGTATCTTCAGACAGCAGATTTATCCAGTGGGCCCTTGGAAAAATCGAACGCAGCCAAGTCGTTTTCCCGGACCCCCTGGGACCTAGAAGAAAAAAGCTTTGCTCCGGCACACGGAGTACCCTGTCAAGCATTTTGAGCACCTTGTCGTCACTTTACGTCGAAATATGTCGACATGGTAGCCGATTTCTCAAGTATTGTCAATGCCGAGAGCGAGCCAAAATCCATTGATGACCCGATTGAGCAGCACTTTTTTAAGTTGTTCGGCATCGATAGAAACGAAGGGGAGTCTCTTTTTCCGTTGCAGTTCTATCTTGGCATTGTACGCACTTCTGGATCCCGGTCTCAGATCCCGTGATCAGAGGGGATCACAGCCTGCCCAGGGCTTGATCCGGGGTCCGGCATGACGGTTGGAAGACTTTTTACAGTTCCATCAACCCTAGGGTTTCCGACACGGGCAACTGATACGGCGGGACTTCCACCCGCTGGATTGCAGCCTTGTCGGCCTCTCCGACGTCCCTCTATCACGAACAAATGGTTATCCCAAATCCACCGCCAAAAAAACTGAAAGATGTTGTAACAAAAAAGATATCGGGAAGTTGCCGGAAATTGGGATAGGTAAATCCTTCACTTGTTGATATTGCTTTCTCTCCCAGGATTGCCTTCAATTTTTTTGGCCTTTCAGGCTTGCCGATTTCACCGGATCTGCTTTGTTGGTGGGCACTTGAAGTACACGTGTACGTCGGCGTGCCCACCGCCGCGCATCTCCGGCAAACTCGGCAAGCGGTGGATTTCGGGTTATCGACACTTTTTGACCGTCGTTTTGTTTTGTGATAAATGGTTTCATAATCCACTCCCGTCAAGTATGAGTTGCGATATTTTGTGTTATCTGTGCAAGGATTGGAGCGATTGTGGACATAAACTTGTTAGGAGTTTACCATGACACATAAAGAAATTGAAATTGTCGTCCCCAAAGACGTTCAGAAAAACTGGCAGGAAATTGTTAATATTTTAGCTCAGCTTTGTGAAGTGCCGGCTGCTTTGATCATGAGATTGGCTGACCCCAATATTGAAGTTTTCATTTCCAGTAAGAGCGAAGGCAATCCATGTCATCCAGGGGACAAGGAACACTTCGAAGATTCCGGCTTGTATTGTGAAACTGTAATCAAATCCAAAAGCAAACTTCTCATTCCGGATGCCTTGGCAGACGAACATTGGAAAAACAACCCGGATGTAAAACTAAACATGATTTCCTATTTGGGATTTCCGATCTTTCTACCTACGAAGAAACCGTTTGGCACGATTTGCGTATTGGACAACAAACGTAATGAATATTCTTCGGTAATAGAACAACTCATGCTGAAGTTTAAGGACATTATTGAGTCTCATCTTGAGCTTATCTATTTTAATCAAACTCTCGGAGACAAAAACAGAGGGCTGAGTGACTATTTACTGGAGATTCAGGCCCTACGCGGGCTTGTTTCTATTTGCTCAAATTGCAAGTCCATAAGAGATAATGAGGGGGTATGGCATCCAATCGAGCGCTACCTTATTAATCACCCCGAAGCTGATTTCAGTCATGGAATTTGCCCGGAATGTATGAAGAAATTGTACCCTGAATATATAAAAGACTCAGCACAAGAATCATTGAAATCGTAAAAAGCCGGTTTAAGCCGCACCGCGGCTTCCTGGCGGCAACGAATTTTGTCACAGATTTGTCAGGTAACGCCTGGCGGCGTAACCTGACAAAGCGTCTCATGATCCCTTCAGGGTTCCGGCAAGAACCCGGCGAGCTGGGCGTTCCGTATGTCGAGCAGTTCCTT
>CAYTTQ010000095.1:0-8427 GCA_964440795.1 uncultured Desulfobacterales bacterium
ACCCATCCAGGTTGCTAGTGTTCGCCGGCGCCAGCTGGTCCGAACTGCGAACTGGTGAACTGCGAACTGGGGTCGGACCAAGAGAAATGACTTTATATCAACATGTTATCCCCGAAGAGGTCCCCTTTTTAGGCCTTAAACGTCTGTTTTTGACATCAAAAACGATGGCGTAAAAGTCTTCCAATCGTCGTGCCGGACCCCGGATCAAGCCCGGGGCAGGCTTTGATCCCCGCTGATCACGGGAAATGACGGAAAAAAGGAAAATCTGACTCTAATTAAAACGTAACCCTTTACCCGTTTCGTTCGGCCTTGAGTCAAAAACGGTAAACCAGCGTTTCCAACCTTGCTGACCATATTGACATTTTTTGATGATTGGTATATATTGGTATATATTAATATCTGGGGGGGGGGATTGGACTATGGAATCAACAGCAAAGATATTTCAAAACGGTCGCTCACAAGCGGTTCGTTTACCTAAAGCTTTCCGCCTTAAAGGAAATGAAGTAAAAATCAGTAGAGAGGGTGACCGGATAATCCTTGAACCTCTTGAAAGGAGCCAGTGGCCGGAGGGTTTCTGGGAATTATTTACTTTAGATCCTGACTTTGCAACTCCTGAAGCTTTACCATCAGAAGACATTTCTCTGGATTAACAATTGATTTATGTATTTACTTGACACGAATATCGTGAGCTATTGGATGCGAGGTAATGCGGGTATAATCGATCGGATACAAAGATATTCACCGGCAGATTTATCGATATCAGCCATGACCCTCGCTGAAATATTGTACGGAATAGAAAAATCCCCTGTGAAAAAGAAGGAAAGACAAGAGAAAATAAGACAGATTTCGTCGTTACTGGGCCTATACGCTTTTGATGAAGCAGCAGCAGGAGAATATGCTCTTATTAGATCACAACTTGAAAGAGAAGGTTTGGTTATCAGTGAAAGAGATACTCAGATCGCCTCCATTGCCATGGCAAACCGGCTCACTGTCGTTACTCATAATGTGAAAGAATTCGGCAGGGTTAGACGATTAAAAGTTGAGGATTGGGCAAAGATGATCTGAAGACGGGATGCCAAAATGTTAAGCTTTTTTCATGGAAGAGATTCTTGGGCTTGATTTGATAGGGGGTGGGCGGAGGACGGGGGGCGGAAGCAGGATTCTCGTTCATAACGCATAAAAAGCCGGTTTAAGCCGCGCCGCGGCTTCCTGTCGGTAACGAAGTTCTTGCCGGTTGTTGGGAGACGAGCGCTTTGCATAAGATCTTCTCACTCCCTGCATGGACCTTTTGACCCATGTATGAACGCGTTCGCTAAATCATAAAAACTCGGCCTGACGGCCTCAAACAGTTTATGATTTGCCCACTGGCGTGGGCCGCTCTCTTGTTCAAATGGGTGGCCCCAAAAGATCCATAATGGTCGCTTGGGGCCGAGTTTTAGGCGCCTTGAAATTTGAAGCGGCCTCAGCGCACGACCTTCTCAAAAAAGACAAATCAAGTTCGTTGGAAGTTCGTTGGAAGGTCCATGCTTTTTTAAGACCGACTTTGACATTTTTAAAGTTCCAGTTTAAAATTGTCTTATGTGGATTGAAAGAGAGATTTCGGGGGAGCTTCGGGAACTCGCCAGGACATTTC
The DNA here is from genome assembly GCA_964440795.1 of uncultured Desulfobacterales bacterium. GTDB lineage: Bacteria > Desulfobacterota > Desulfobacteria > Desulfobacterales. The sequence continues at coordinate 1,634 of CAYTTQ010000095.1, forward strand.
CCGTCGTCGCCTTGGCGGGTCCACGGCATAAAGCGGTTGAAGGCATCTTATGGGGACGAACAAGTGTCGAGGGGGTATGTCGCTTGTCAAACCGAGACGGCTTTTGATCTGGAGCCTGGTATTACAGCTGTACCGGGATGGGAGTATCGGCCGTTGTAGGAGGGCATGGAAAAGCCCAATTCCACCGCCAAAAAATTGAAAAATGTGATAAGAAAAAAGATATCAAAGACGCAGAGCAATAAGAAATATAAGGGCTGTGTTTTTTGCCTAGTTCAGAAAGCACGGGTTTTTTCGCTTGCCGTCCTACTTACCCCTTCCCAGCGCATTCAACTTCAACGTAATCGGCCGGTCTTCCTCGCCTTTTCCCGTAAACCGGATGGGTCCCGGTCTCCTGCCCATATCCTCTCCCGGTGAAACCTTCAGCCAGTCCTCCCGCAGTGCTTTTACTGTCTGAAAGGCCACCGAGTTGACATCCACCACGTTTTTCTCCAGCACCAGTTCGAGTTTGCCTTTTCTCTCTTCGAGATGCATGAGGGGGGCGATGGGAATACCGATGGGTTCCCACTCGGGAAAATCTTGTTCGAGGTTCTTGATGGCCGCCATCTGGCCCGTGGCACCGTTGGCGATAAGATTGAAGACTGTAAAGCCCAGATTGTAGGTATAGGTGCAGTCGAAATTGGTCGGGTCGCTGCCCCGGCCGTCATATCCATAGAAGTGGGTTTGGGTCTTGAATTTGGGGACCGATTTTTTGAAGATCTTTTCCACGGCCGGTGGAATCTTTTCTCCTTCTTTGAGGGCTCCTTCCTTGATCAGATGTTGTTTGAGGGTCTTAACAGAAATAATAGACGGCTTGACCAACAGAAAGCGGCTGTCTTCATAGTTTTCAAACATCAAGCGCCCGAAATAGTCGGGGTCCACACCGGCGTTTTTGAGGATCTTGATGTAATAATTCTTCTCGATGCCGACTTTATATTCACCCTGTTCCTTTAAGATATTCAGATAGTCCTTGACCAGCTCCATGATCACCCGGTCGGTTTCCACCAGAGAGAACTGAAAATTCCCGTGGCTGTCGCGTTCCGTCAACAGTCCTTCCTGAAAGAATGCCGGGATATCGTCGAACAGATCGTCATCGCGGGTGTTCCATATGGTGAAGGCCGGATCTTCCCGGGATCGACGGGCTAGACGGCGAAGATATTCCAGCTTGTCGCTCAAGAACGGAAAATTGGAATGAAAGTCCGTGTCATGGGTTTCGTTATAGTGGGCGATAATGGTGTTTAGCTTGATGATGAAGATCTGTATTTCGTTAATGAATTCCAGCACCCCTTCCGGGAGCACAATGATTCCGTAATTCTTGCCCATCGCCGCCCGTCTGACGATGCCGTTGCAAAGTACCCTGGACAGGTGTCTCAGGGTCATGCCATAGGCCGTGTAGTTGATCACCCCTTCCTGTTTGGCCTTTTCGATTCTTTCCGGATCCACATAGTTGGCCAGATCCTCGCCGATGAGCGTCATGTGGGCATGGGTCTGCAGGGCCACTTCCAGAGCCAAGTGGCTGGCCACCCGACCCATGACCTTACAGATGTGCCAGTATTTCACATCGGACGTGCTGTCCGTGTACAGGTTGCTGATTTGCTCGGCAAAAGAGCGGGCGGCGGTATGGAAGCCGAAGGACATGGCACACAAGACCTCCCCATCGGCGTCTCTCACTTGAATGTCTCCGTCGATGGTCTTGGGCACGCCGAGTACCTGAACGCCGTCTTCGACCATTTCTTCAGCCAGGAAGGCGGCATTGGTGTTGGAATCATCACCGCCCACAATGACCAGGGCATCCAAACCGAGAGACTTGCAGGTCTGGCGAGAAAGGGATACCTTCTCGGCGGAGTCGATCTTAGTGCGGCCGGTTTTGATCATACCGAACCCACCCAAATTCCGATATGTGTCGACGAGATCCTGGGTGATTTCGATTCCCTCATTTTCGATAATGCCGTCAGGTCCTTGAAGAAATCCGTATAGCTTGGTCTCCGGGTTGGCCCGTTTGGCGGCTTGGTAGAGACCGGCAATCACGTTGTGGCCCCCCGGGGCGGGCCCTCCGGAGAAGACGATGCCGATACGGCGTCTCTTCTGGTATTGGGCCGTGTGAGAGTCGTCGGCCCCTTCCGTACCTACGATCCGTTGAACCTTGTTGTCGATGATACGAGATAGTCTGCGCTTGGCTTCCCGGTCTATGAAAAAGGAAAATTCGTCCGTTTCTTTCGCGACTGGAGCGGGGTCGGTAAAAACACCACACACCTTGGGGATATATTGCCTTCTTTCCTTGACCTCATCGCTCACATTGCTCAGGATTTCCCGGGTCTCCGTATTCGCCAAAAGTTTCTCAAGGTCGAATACCCGCTTTTCAGCCATGGTAAACCTCCTTATTCGCCCATCTCAACCGAAAATGCATGGATAAGTCATTAGATTCATGCGAAAAGCTTAGTATAAAAGGTAGTATAGATGAACTTGTGCCTCAATGTCAAGTGCCCCGGTTTTCAAATTGAACTGCCAATAAAGCGACGGACGCATGGCAGCACGGTCAGATACATGTACGAAGCGCGAATGCTACCCGTTATCGCGCTGATTTAGGCAGCCCGTGCTTGCTTGACTCGCCCGGCTAATGCTGTTAATGTCTGATGGCGTCGTTAGAAAGCTGAGTTAAGCTGCGCCGCCGGCCTCCTGTTGACAACGAACTTGATCAACCGTGATGTGTGAAACCGTATCGCCGCGTAAGGCTCAGGACGGCCTCAGATTTTAATGCTGCTAAAACTCAGCCGTAAGAGTCCCTAAGTTTCGTTGCGGCCGGGTTTGTTAAATTGACCATGTGGATTTGCCAAGATATGTGGTGCCTGTTGAATGTCAAAGGAACAACGAAACCAAGGGACTCTAACGGCTTCAAACAGTTAGCCCCATTAAAATCTGAGACCGTCCTGAACCTATAACGTTTTCAAAAAGTCGATCAACTTGGGCTAAGGGTTCGCGCAAAAATAACTTCACAGAATGGGCGCTCGGATTTGGTTCGGATTTGGCCGATCCGATTGAGCAAAATCGCAGGCATAGCAGGCTATGTCGAGATTTTGCGAGTGAGGTATCGGGCAAAGACGGGCGAAAGCCGAGATGGCAAAATGTGAAGTTATTTTTGCGCGAGCCCTAAGTTCGTTGGAAGCTGGGTTAACGGTGCCGTGTCCGTGACGACTTTTATGATTGGATCAACTGGGTCGTAAGCGGTAACAAAAGGCGTTGGTGTCTATCGAAAAAAGGAGGGAGGCGTTGTCATGAAGAGTTTTAAAAACAGAAAGGTATTGGCGGGTTTTTTGGTTCCCTGGCTTCTGATTGTTCTCATCACCGGGTGTGCGAGTATGGGAGACAATACGGTGGATTCGGAACAAGGCGTCATGGAGGAAGAGGCGGAGCCGAGCCCCATTTACTACGATTTCGGCGATGTCTTGATTCCCCTGGAGTTGGAGGTGGACCGAGATAGTTCCTTTATTTACCATGCCCCCGGCTTTACGGCCGGCGTTTTGGTTCTCTCGGGTCGGGTTGAAGCTTCTTCCCTCATTCGTTTTTTTGAAAACAATATGGCCAAGGACAACTGGAAGTTGGTCAGTTCTTTCAAGTCGCCCCGGACCATCATGTTCTTCAACAAGGCGAACCGAAGCTGCATCATCAACATTACAGAGAAATCCTTTAGTTCGGAAGTAGAAATCTGGGTGGCTCCCACGCTGAACGGGAGCGAAACCACCCTCTATAAGTAGGTGGGACGTCAGCCTCTTGGATCTGGTTAAGGGTGCGTGCAAAAATAATTTCACAGAATTGGCGAACAGATTTGCTCAAGAATAAAGAGATCGTCCTCGGGGTATGCGGGGGCATTGCGGCATACAAGGCAGTGGCCTTTACCCGATCCCTGGTGAAGGCGGGAAGCCGGGTCCGAGTGGCGATGACTCAGTCGGCAAAACAATTTGTCGGCCCATTGACCTTTGAGGCCCTGTCGGGGAACCCGGTCTGGACGCGGATGTTCGACCGCCGGGCCGGGGGGGCCTTTCCTCATATTGCCTGGGCGGAAAGCGCCAATGCGGTGGTGATTATTCCCGCCACCGGGAATATTATCGGAAAGATTGCCCACGGGATCGCCGATGACCCCTTGACCACCCTCCTGCTGGCGGTTACCGCTCCGGTGCTGGTTTGTCCCTCCATGAATGTGCGCATGTACGAGAATGCCAGAGTGCAAAAGAACATGGCGGTGCTCCGTGAAGAGGGGATGCATCTGGTGGAGGCGACAAGCGGGGCGCTGGCGTGCGGAGACGAAGGAATAGGACGCCTCGCCGATCTGGAAACGATCTTGGAGCGGTTGATGGGCATACTTTCCGTTCAGGACTTGAGTGGTACCCATGTCCTGGTAACCGCCGGTCCCACGAGAGAATTCATGGATCCGGTTCGCTTCGTCAGCAATCCTTCCAGCGGAAAGATGGGCTACGCCTTGGCTCGGGTTGCTAAGCGGAGGGGTGCCGATGTGGTGTTGGTCAGTGGGCCCACCTGTTTATCTCCACCGGAGGGAGTCGAGTTTGTCGACGTCCAAAGTGCTCGGGAAATGTATGATGTCGTCATGGGTCGCGTGGAGCACCGGTCCATTGTCATCAAAGCGGCAGCAGTAAGCGATTGGCGGCCCAAAGCGGTTTATGACCAGAAGTTAAAAAAGGAACAACGGCTGACCCCGGAGATCGCTTTTGAGCGGACACCGGATATCTTGAAAACGCTGGGAGAAGCGAAAAGGGATCAAGTTCTGGTCGGATTCGCCGCTGAAACAGAGAATGTCACAGAGAACGCAGCGGCCAAGTTGGCCGCCAAGAATCTGGATATGATCGTGGCCAATCCGGTGGGGTCCGTGGATTCTGGGTTTGGTGTAGACACCAACCAAGCGACTCTATTGTTTAAGGACGGGGACCAACAAAGCCTCCCCCTTTACAGTAAAGAAAAGCTGGCGGAAATCATTCTGGACAAGGTGGTGGCATTGAGGGCGAAGGCCGGGTAGAGGCGGCAAGGATGAGGCCTGAGGAACTACGCAAGGGGGTTTGCCAAGCCGCTTGCGAGTTGAAATCATATCTTCTCTATTTGAAGGGGTTGGGCTTCGATGGGGTGCCCCTGTCCGAAGGGAGGTTGCAACAGTTGGATCGACAGTTGGGCCAACCGTTGAATCAAGAGGGGGAAGTGCCGACTGTGGAAAGCCTTGAGGCGATATGTAAGGATCTGGGGGACTGCCGGCGGTGTAAACTGCACAAGAGCCGAAAGCATATCGTTTTTGGGGACGGAAACCCGGAGGCCCGACTGGTGTTTGTCGGTGAAGGGCCCGGTCACGAGGAAGATGTGCAGGGTCTGCCGTTTGTAGGCCGTGCCGGACAGCTGCTGACCAAGATTATCAATGCCATCGATTTGCGTCGAGAGGATGTCTATATCTGTAATATCATCAAGTGCCGTCCGCCGGGGAACCGAAACCCGGACCGGGACGAAATTGCATCGTGTTTGCCTTTTCTTCAGCGTCAACTGAAATCGATCCGGCCGCAATATATTTGTGCCCTCGGTACGTTTGCCGCTCAAACCTTACTGCAGACCAAAACACCGATATCAAAGCTGCGAGGGACCTTTCACCCCTACCAGGGCATTCAACTCATGCCGACCTACCATCCGGCCTTCCTGCTTCGCAACCCCAACAAAAAGCGGGATGTTTGGGAAGACGTTCAAAAACTCCAGGCGGCCTATAATCAGCGCTGATGGATCGTCCGAGTCAGGACTCTTTTTTTCGCCGGGTTGTCTTGACAAAAGGCAAGACTTTTTTGTACATTAGCAAGTTTAGACGGTGTTATTCCAGGGAGGGATCCGCTGGATCAAAGGCACGGGGATTCAAGCCACGGCCTTAAAACCATGGCAATTTGACCGTTCGATTACGCTTCGTTTGTGAATGGTCAACAGGCAAGAAGAGGAGCGTATTATGGTAAAGAAAAAGCAGAAAGAGCAAAAAGAAAAGCCGCTGGAACGTATGACCGCCAAGGAGCTGCGGGAGGTGGCGGTGGAGATTCCCGACATCGTGGGTGCCCATGGCATGAACAAGCCGGAGTTGTTGTCCGCCATCAAGGAAGCCCGCGGCATTGTGGATGACCGGAAGAAATCCAACGTTTCCATGCGGGAGATCAAAAAGGCCATCCGGGAACTGAAAGCACTTCGAGAGGAGGCCAAGGCCCAGCAGGACAAGAACAAGGTCCAAGTCCTTCGCCGTCGGATCAGCCGACTCAAGAAGAAGACCCGCCGGGCCGCCTAGCGGCGAAATGGGTATTCCTCCCGAACAGGTGGCCTTCGATATAGACGGTGTATTTGCGGACACGATGGCCCTTTTCCTGGACATTGCCAGAAAGGACCACGGCATAAACCATATTCAGTACCAAGACATTACCCACTACTTCTTGGAAGAGTGCTTGGATATTGCGCCGGAGGTCATCCAGGCCATCTTGAGCCGCATACTGGATGGGGACTTTCGGCGTGAACTCAAACCCATAACCGGTTCCTGCGAAGTCCTTTCCACCCTGGCTAATCACGGGCCACTGCTGTTTGTGACTGCCCGGCCGACGGCTCCCGCCATCCGAGAGTGGGTCAATGATATGCTGCCGGACCTACCTCATGGTCTAGAGGTCATTGCGACGGGCAGTTTCGAAGCAAAGGGGGATATTCTAGAAACGAAGGGCATTCGCTATTTTGTAGAAGACTATCTGGAG
>CAYTTQ010000096.1:0-8426 GCA_964440795.1 uncultured Desulfobacterales bacterium
CATGAGAACGAAAGTGGTACAGCCGCAGGCGCTTCTCGGCCCACGAGGCCTGTTTCAACAACTCCAGAACCACGTAGTTTTCAAATACCCTGCCCACCGCTGCACCGCCCGACCTTATCCCTTCCTGATCAATTCCGAGTAAATGGCAGGCAAGCCCGGTATCCACCATGTGCAGTTTCGAGGCTTTTACGAGGCGCTTTCCCAAATTGGACGACCATGCGGGGAGAAGGTGTACGAGAAAAGTCATTTCCAGAACCGCCATGTAGCGTGACAACGTGCTGTTGGGAATCCCGCAATTTCTTGATACCTCAGACTGGTTGTGCAGGGTTGCTGCTCTGGCGGCAAGCAACTCCAGGAGTCGGGGTATGGCCGTCAGGTCTTGAATCTGGGTTATGTCCCGTATATCGCGATCGAGCATTGTTGTGATGTAAGAGTCGAACCAGGCACGGCGGCGATGTTTAGCCTGCCTCTGTACGGACTCTGGAAAGCCGCCTGAGGTAAGTGCGTGGGCCGGGTCAAATTCGGGGTCAGAGCCTAAACGGCCTGGGAAATCATCTTTGAAAAGTGTATCAATGAAGGTTTTGTCGGTGCCTTTGATTTCCTGAACGGACAAAGGCCAGAGTGTCAGGACTTCCATCCTGCCCGCCAAGGCATCCGCTACTCTGGGCAGCGTCAAAATATCTGCAGATCCTGTCAATAGGTATCGCCCCGGCTCCCGGTTTCGGTCCACATCTTCCTTTATGGCCAGGAAAAGCTCCGGGGCCCGCTGGATCTCATCGATCACCGCTGGTTTGCCCATGCCGGCTATGAAACCGGCTGGATCGGATGCGGCAGCGGAAAGGGCAGCGACGTTGTCCAGCGTGACATAGTGAGAATGGCGCGGTCCATCCGAGATTGATCGGACCAGGGTTGTTTTCCCGCCCTGCCTTACGCCGCGCAGGAACACAACCGGCGTGTCGGATAGGGCTTCCAGGACGGCGTTGAGAATTTTTCGCTTAAACATGGCATAAAATTTACCACTGAATGGTAAAATGTCAAGAACAACCGGGTGATATGAGGATCTGGATGTATCTCTTTACAGTGTTGGGTGAGCCCCTCCCCATCTTTCCGAAATCGCAGACCGTAGGAAATGAGGTCTTCGAAGCGCGGGCCGGATTCTTCGACCAGTACGCGAACCAAGGTGGGATCACATCTGCCAAGCCCCACACGCATGATATCTTCGTAAAAGGCTTCAAGATTCTCTTCCGTTCGCTCGTCCCCCATCAAGGCCTGAATGCCCCACCCTTTGGACACGGGTGAAAACGTGGAACCACCTTCCGTAGGCGGAGCCTTGGTAACCATCACCACATCCACCCCGGCCTCAAAAGCAGCAAGGGCGGCCCGGATCCCGGCCGCCCCTGCGCCTATGATGAGAACATCGGTCGTGATTGTTTTCATGTTAACAGATTCTCATACTGTACCTACAACAAGTCATGACCCGACCGGTTCACTCAAGTGACCAAGATTAACCCTGGAATTTGTTTGAAATGCCGATCTCGTGTGAACAATTTCAAACCATGCTGAAAAGCGACCGATGCAATCCATATATCATTGGTGGGAACAGGGGTGCCCTTCCCCCTCAGCCCGTCAAGTACCTCTGCATAGAACTCTGCGGTAGTTTCATCAACACGGTGAATCCGTACCCGGGAAGCATCCAAGAATCGATCGAGTTCCTTTCGATTCTCTCGTTCTCTATTACCGGCCTTAAAACCGGAAAGCAGCTCACCAATACTGATCGAACAAATCCCTATTTGGTCGACTTCTCGCAGAATGGAAACGGTATCCGGTTCCCCTCTCATTGCATAAGAATAAATGTTCGTATCAATGAGCACGTTTCTCACGTCCAAAGATCCCCGTCGATCTTACGCTCGGAATCAATCTTTCCCTGGATCCGTTCAAATTCCTCTTGAGACCATCTCCCAAACAGATCATCCATATCATCGTATTGAACACTAAACCGCTTTTCCTTCTCCTCACCCAGCAATATCTTCATGGAATCGACAACGTACCGATTCACACTCTTACCTTCCCGCTTTGCCGCCTCTTTCAATCTTTCGGCCAGAGATGGGTCGATGCCACGAACCGTCATGGTCTTCACGATTTTCCTCCCTTCAATTCTTTCAAATGATTAGTCGCCACTAAAATCCGGGCCCAAAAAAATGCTATCATATTTCGACTGCCAGTTGCACTCACCATACGCCACCATATCTAAAAAGTCAAGCCTCCCAGCCGGCTATGGTTCACTTCAAACATTCTATTTCTTTGCATATTTATATTGCCGTCCGTAAACGGGACAACAATCGCATACCAGAGAGCGAAACGGGGTTAGGCAAAGGTCTCATTCTGCCATATCTTTTAGTCGGGACCCCGGGATGAACAATCATGACGCCCCGAGGAATTCGCTTATGGAATCAGGACGCTTATCCATGAACTCCCAAAAGGGGAGAAATCGGACGTTTGTCTTGTTTACTCTCAGCGAATCCTTAAAGTCCAAATTGATGACCCATCCCTGTTCCGGTTCGTATTTGTCGATGAAATTTCTGAAAGATCGGGGCATTGCGGGGCTCTTTAAACTTTTGTATTTGACCTCCACAGGAATCAGCTTTTTTCCAAGATCAAGGATGAAATCCACTTCCGCCTTGTCTTTGGTTCTCCAGAAATGAATTTTTGTCGGAGTGAACATGGTGTGCTGCCTTAAGAGGTTATATACGAAGTTCTGAAAAACAAAGCCCAATTCCAAAGGTTGGATCAAATGGCCGAAAAGCCCGAGTGCATAGTTCCTCAAGCCCAAATCATAAAAATAGCAAACAGGGGATTTTGTAATTTCCTTTCCGATATTCCGATAATAGGGGGGAAGCATATCGATAATAAAGGTTTTTTGGGCATAAAACAGGTAGTTCTTTACCGTCTTTGTCGATATCCCCAGGGTGGAAGAAAGTTCGGAATAGTTGATGAGCCTTCCGATTTGGGACGCTAAAACTTTGATTAAGGAGCTGAAAACGTCTATTTTTTCGACTCGTAAAAGATAAGCGATGTCTCTTTCAAGGTAACTGCGATAGATTTCATCGATCAGTTGCCTTTTTTCACGCTGTTCAAATTCCAGGATCAAACGAGGGTAGCCACCGAAATTGAGGTACTCCAGCAGCAGTTCTTTCCCCCGTTCTTTTTCAATCTGAAAAAAATCATACAAACTCTCTTTGTAACAATAATCGGTTTTGAAATGAGTAAATTCCTCAAAGGTCACCGTATTGAGTGCAAAAACTCTTTTTCTTCCGACCAGTGATTCATGAATCTTTTCCTTCAGTTCAAGGCTGCCTGAGCCGGAAAGAATGAATTTGTAGGGCAGATTCATGTCGTAAAGCCCTTTCATGAAAATGCCGGCATTTTCTTTCCGTTGAATCTCATCGATAAACACATATCCTTTTCTATCACCGATTTCCAGACGGCATTTATTGATCAAATTCCTTTGAGAGCTGAAAAAGCGCTGGTCGGACTCAAAGTCGAGGCTTAAAAACAGGGTGCGTTCCCCCCGTTGGATCAGGTAATCCCTCAGCATGGTCATGAGGGTTGTTTTACCGGCTTGCCTCGGCCCCACAATAAGACTCATTTCTTTATGGCTAAGGTGCTCCACCAGTGGACGAAAAAGGCTTCTCTGTATCATAGTGTCATTTTAATGCGATAATTTAGGAAGTCAAGTGCTTTTATTATCGTACTAAAGGCGAAGGCTTCGCACAATATGAAATTTCAAGGATCCGGCCAGGCAAGCCAACTTCGCAGACTGTTGCAGCAGTGGTTTCACATCAACTCCTCGCTCAGAAGCGGCAAGGGCGGCCCGGATCCCGGCCGCCCCTGCACCTATGATGAGAACATCGGTCGTGATTGTTTTCATGTCAACACATCTTCAACGTTCGCCACCCCTCTATTGGGCGTTCTTTCTCACAAGCATTCACAACGTCTATTCGGCGGGCTCCACAAGGTCTTGAAAAAACACCTTTGTCGCTTTCCAATCCTCTTTACTAAGCATCTCAAAGGATCCAAGAAAAAGTTTCATATTTCGTATGCGTTATGGATGCATCTTATGCTATCACAGTCAAGAAATCAAGCTTCCAAGCCGGTTGTGATTCCATTTCAAACATTCCATTTCTGTGCATATTTATATTGACACTTTAAATTTACATGATATATTCAAGTTGTTCTTGATATGTTCATGATAGGAAACTCCCATGTTTCAACGAAACCTCACTCTTCCGGCCGCTGGTAGAGAAACATTTTTCTTGTGGGGTCCTCGGCAAACGGGGAAAACGACACTGCTTCGTCAAACTTACCCCAACGCAGTCTGGATCGATCTCTTGAAGGCAGAGGAATACCGCCGTTATCTTGACCATCCTGAATGGCTCCGTTCAGAACTCCCGAAAACGGGTTCTATGCCCTTCGTGGTAATTGATGAGGTTCAGAAACTGCCGCAACTCCTCGACGAGGTTCATTGGCTTCACGAAAACTTGGGCGTGCAATTTGCCCTGTGCGGATCAAGCGCCAGAAAAGTCCGACGCGGCCAAGCCAACCTGCTCGGGGGAAGGGCCATAAGATACGAGCTTTTTGGTCTCACCTCAGCAGAGATCGGCGAAGATTGGGATATCAATAGAATGCTTAATCATGGCTCAAAGACCATCCGGAAATCAAAAGATCCATCGTCGTCTGCTGCGAAGAGAAACCTAGAAGGACAACAGACGGAATTGAGGTCCTGCCGGCGAACACATTTGCCCGGCTCCTCTGGAACAACGGGATTGTCAAATCAAGCTGAAGTCGTAAACCCTCGCTTTGTTTTTCCTCCGCTTCCACGTTACTATTTCAAGCCATGCTGAAAAGCGAAGCTTCAGATCTCATCTTCGCAGGCCTCCATGGCCTCCCTCAAACCAACCCAATTTCGGTCAAACCGATTTACACACTTTGCGCTTGACGCCAAATGGGTAAAATAAACGCCTGCGGCTTCCGGTTCGGTCCGTCGTCCCGTTTTTCCGCCTCTTTCTTCGCCACCGTCAAGCGTTTCATCAACCTGGACGACGCCTCCAAGTTTGTCACGTCCAGACCATGCCATTTTACACACGTTCGGTTTTGATGTTGACTATGCTATGCTGGCTAAGCTATATGGTAGTCCACCTGAAGCCGAAACCCGCTGAGCGTATAGGTACAAAGCTGATTGAAGAAATAGCCCAAATGCCTAATTTTTGATGCTACGTCAAAAATATACTTGACTATTTTTTAAGTCGTGCCGATAATATGAACAAAGAACAAGCACAGGCGTATATTAAAAGATTGGCAAATCAGGGATGCGTCGGTTTTTCCAATCACTGTTCAGATCAAATGATGGATCGGAACGTGACAACCGACGACTTCTTACAAGTACTAATGTGGGGAAAAGTCTTGTCCGTTAAGAAAAACCCTAAAACGGGGCACTGGAAGTGTAAGATTAAGGGTAGTGATATCGACGGTGATGACCTAATATTATTGTTGGCCGTTGATGATTATGAAGAAATGGTTATTTGCGTAACTGTTTTTTAGGTGAATGAAATGAAATGTACTGTGTGTGGACAGGACATGACATGCAATAGAGGGGAATATCATTACAAAGAGTGTGGGCTGGATAATGTTTATCTGGTTAACATTAAAATTTGTGCTTGTATATCCTGTAAAGAAAAAATTATATGCATTCCACAGATGCCGGTATTACATACAGCTGTTGCGAAAATTCTTTTGGAGAAAACATCAAGGCTTAATGGGAAAGAAATACGTTTTTTGAGAAAAAATATCGGTCTAAAGTCGGTAGAATTATCTAAATATCTAGGTGTAAATATCTCTAGTCTATCAAGGTGGGAACATGGTGAGCAGAAACTTTCCCTGCCACATGACCTGCTGCTAAGAGTTGTTTACGCTAATATAAAAGGGTTGCCAATTGAAGAAACCAAACAAATGATAGAAAATAGATTTGGGCAAATTAGCCCTCAAACCGTTGCGCCCTCGCCGGTACATCTTGATATAAATAATCTCTCGGACACCTGTGCCCCTCCTGCCTAATTTTTAATCTTTTTCCTTAAAATATGCAAACTGACCCACTACCCGATTACGTCTCGATTTTCATCCATTGCTTTTTTAAGGTAAAGTAGGGTTTTGTCATCAAAATTCGTCAGGTTGACGGAGAAGTCGGTGGCATTTCCCAACGAACAGATAAAAGCCTCCTCGTCCTCGATTCGACCTTTCACCTCATCGTATAGCGGGGCACCCGGGTAAGGCGTGGCAAAGAAGGATCCGCACTCAAGAGCCAATTCTCGTTTGAAGTTAATCGTTTCCTGGATCGTCTGGCGTGTTTCTCCCGGATAACCGAAAATAAATGTTGTGTTGGGATAAATGCCCGCTTTACGGGTTTCGATAACGGCCTGTTTTGCCTGTTCGACTTTTGCCTTTTTATTCATCGCGTCCAGGATCTTCTGGCTGCCGGACTCAATGCCGTAGCCGATCCATACACATCCCGTATCCGCCATTCTTTTCAGCAAATCGTCTCTGGCACTCGTCACACGCCCGTGGCAACCCCAGGTTAGAGGAAATTGCTTTCTTTCCATTAAATCACAGAATTCGATTAACCTTTTTTCAGAAGCCATCATGTTGTCGTCCACAAACCCGATAAAATCCACTCCATACTGATCCACCAAGGCCTCGATTTCATCAACGACATTCTGCGCAGATCGCAACCGATAGTTGGAACGGCCGAACAGATGATAGCAATAATTGCACGAAAATGGACATCCGCGGCTGGATATCACGTTCATGCTGCGTGTCACCGACACATCATCTCGGAAACCGGAGGAGTTGTAAGCCGCGTCACCCCAAATGGGATGTTTCAGATAAACCTCCATGGGAAGCAGGTGCCAGGAGGGAAAAGGCACCGAATCAAGGTCCTGAATGTTTCCCCGCTTTGAGGTTGTCACCAAAGAACCGTTTTCCTGATAGCAGATTCCTGGAATATTCCGCCATTCCAACCCCCCCGCAAAGGCAAGACACCATTCCAACATGGTCTTTTCCCCTTCTCCAATAACGGCCACGTCCAGGGGACTGTTTTGAAAGAGAAGTTTGTTATTAGATGTAGCAAGGCCACCGCCGCTGATTACAGGCGCCTCGGGATTCATGGCCTTCAGTTCAGGAATCAACCATTTCTGAAACTTGTACGTCGTGATCAGTCCCGACAGGCCGACAAGGTCCCAAGTCATATCCTTAAGGCTTTTTGAAATCTCCTCTTTGGATGGCCGCAGTGCATTGACATCGTATATCTCCACGTGAAATCCTTGGGCCCTCAATACGGCAGCAATGGTTGCCAGGCCATAGGGGATACAGTTGGGCTCGGCATCCAAGCGGATGGGTGAGTTGATGAGAAGGGTTTTCACAAGGATGATCTCACGCTACATGCTGTAACCCTGATTGAGCGTAAGGGTTACCAGTAGCCAAATATTGTCATTGACAATACCATACAATAATGTATAGTAACGTAATCGATGGACGGATTGGGGCCACTCATGCCCCCAATATTCATTGAAAAAAGGCAACTCATGTACAACAAAAAAAGAATAAGAAGCTCGGAATTGTTGCAATTGATTTTGCTGGACAGCCTTTACGCTCAATCGGGATCAGAACATATGATCTTTCAGGGCGGTACCGCCCTAAGGTGGGTCTACGGCGGGATGAGATTTTCAGAGGATCTAGATTTCGTGACCAATTTACCCACGGCTAGAATTATCAAGATTTTAGATAGGACATTTCAAAATGCTCAACGAGCATGTATTGCCCAGTTCGGTCCCGGGCAGTCTGAACAAAAAAGCAAGTCCGCACGAAAGGAAGCAACCAAAACGTTTTTCATATTTCGCCCCGAAACCCAACGTGAAAGAATAGCCGTAAAACTGGAATTTGAGTCTCTAAAGCCAGGAAACAAACCGGAGTCTCAAAAATTTATCCTCAGGGATTTACCATCGGTTTCAGGCCTTATCACAGGCGGCAAGCTAATCATGCCATATTCGAGCAGTATCGTTATAGCTGAAACCCCTGAAGAGATACTATCCGACAAGATCAGGGCCATCTATGAAAGAACATATCTCAAAGGCAGAGATATTTATGACATCTGGTGGTTAAGGAAACTACTCAAGGTTGCTCCCGCATGGACAAAGGTTAGAGACAAACTTTCTATGTATCAGACTCCATTTGTACCGGCTCGAGAAGCTGACTACTTTCAAAAAAGGGCATCTGTCTCAAGCATCGTAGGAGCAATAGAAAGAGATCTGCCTCGTTTTTTGCCTCAAAATATTCTCTCCGTGCATGAGGAAGAGGCTTTTTTGAAGTTTATTACT
>CAYTTQ010000097.1:0-8325 GCA_964440795.1 uncultured Desulfobacterales bacterium
TTTCTTTCCTGGTTATTACCATGGCGTCACTTGCAAAGCGTCTGCGCATATCTCAACCTGTGGTGAGTACGGCAGTGCGTCGAGGTGAAAAAATAGCTACCGAAAACGGCTATCGGCTGCTAGATGACCATAAGTTATAATTCTATGGATGTCCCCTAGTTCTCTTGAAGGAGTAGGACATGATCTTTGCCGTCATGAGCGACTCTCACGATCAGATATGGAATGTTCGAAATGCTTTGGAAACGATAAAAAAACATGAAGCCGCGGCCATCATACACTGTGGTGATTTTGTCGCCCCATTCATCCTCAAAGAGCTAAATGCGGCCGGATTACCCGTTCATGGGGTATTTGGCAACAATGACGGGGATCGATTTCTGTTGACCAAATTCTCTCTCACGACCCTTTCCCACATCAACCTGTATGATCCGGTGGGGGAGCTGGACTTGGGGGGCTTAAAGGTTGCGTTCACCCATCAGCAGATTATTGCACAGGGATTGGCGGCAACGGGCAAATATGGTCTGGTCTGCTTCGGGCATTCACATGAGGCCTCGGTGGAGAAAGTGGGCGAAACCGTTCTTCTAAATCCCGGCGAGATTATGGGAAAAGAAGGGCCACCCACTTTCTACTTGGTAGACACTTCAGGGCCGGCCTACGAAAAGGTCACCCTTTCACCTCGACCGGCCTAGACACCGTTCGTTAACCCACCATCCCAAGGAGCATCATATGAAACGCCTCCAAACGATCCTCTGGGCACTGGCTTTGCTGCTTTGTCTGCTTCACATTGTCATTCTTATTGGCCACGGCAGAATCCTGGTTTTTTACGGATTGACACCGTCACCGGGTGTTCTCGCATACGGGCTGGTTGTCTTGGCCTGTGCCGTAGCACTTATTTCGGGGATGCTTAAAACGGGCGTGCGCCGCCGGAAGGGGTTTCGCGTTTTTTGTGGCACGTCGACGGTGCTTCTGGCGGCCGGTGTGATCTGGTTGCTGCTGGACGCCCCGCCGCCCGAGAACGACTACACGGAGAATGATATTCGTATTGAGAGCAACGGCAGCTCCACCGTTTTGGCCATTTTCAACAATCCTGATATCGAAGCGCTGAGAGAAAAATCCCGGTGGTTCGCCGACAAAAAGGCCAACACCGTGCCCGTTAGGGAGGCGCGACGCATTTGGGAAGAGATATCCGACTACCGGGAGGCCATTGCCCTGCTGGATGCAAGAACGGTGATCTGCGATCTGCCACCGCAAGCCGCCATCGACATGGAGACGCCCTTTATGCAGTATGGGGCATTGAAAGAGGTCGCCGCTATCTACCACGCCTATTGCATGGCCATGCTTTCGCAGGGGAACGGTCCGGAAGCGGTGAAACCGCTGGGGCAGTTTTACCGGGTCGCCCGCAAAGGTATGAGAGACGCAACGTTGCTCTTCAACAAGATGGTCTTCATGACCCTTGCCGGCTACACCATGGAGAGCGCCTATGCCGCGGTTCAAAGCGAGGCGTGCGATGCCTCGGTACTGCGACAACTCAAGGCC
Source organism: uncultured Desulfobacterales bacterium (assembly GCA_964440795.1). Classification (GTDB taxonomy): domain Bacteria; phylum Desulfobacterota; class Desulfobacteria; order Desulfobacterales. Next base: position 1,534 of record CAYTTQ010000097.1, read on the forward strand.
GATTTTACCGCCCTCGATCGTTCGGAATACAACCTGAGAAAGGTGCTCATCGGAGAATACCTTATCTTGAAAAACAGCCTGCGAAAACGTATTTCTCCGGAAACCTTCCTGGAAACATTTGTTTCGGGCCCCGATGGTGTCCGGCGCCAGGAGCCCAACAGCGGTCAAACCTCCGCCTTTGCCTATTATTTCGGCTTCAAACCCAATCGCAGCCTCCGGGATATCAAGGACCAGTTCGATCTGTTGATCGAGGGCCAGGAAGACGAGCCACCGGATTTTTCTGCAGCACAGAACTATGCCCGGCAATATGCCCAAAAACCGCCGGTACGCAACATCGTCGGCTGGATTCTCAACAACATCGCGTATCCTGATTTCGAAAGCCATGGAAACCGGGTGACCGCTATCAGGGTGAAAAGCGATCTGCTGGCGATCGCCATTCGACAGCGTCTGAACGAACCCGCCGAAGCGCAAGACGTTTTCAGCGGTGAGGCGTACCGATACAAGGAGGAAGACGGCCACATGCGCCACCCCGGTCGGGACGGCGCGTATGACACCGGGGATGACATCGTATTATCGGCTTTCTAGAAGACGGGGGTCAAGTCGTCTCATGGCTCCTTGGCGGGGCCGTTTGGAAATGGCCGGCTTACTCGACGAACAAGGCACTTGAAAAGGATAGGTAAAAACGGCGCAGCCGGAAAAATGGAAAGACGTTATAACAAGAAAGAGAGCAGGCTGTTGCTGGAATCGGAAAGGAGTTGTGAAGCTTTGTCACAAAAGATTTGTTATTGTTTCCATTGTACCGACGACGACATCCGGGAGGACATCGGCAAGAATGGACGATCTACCATCATGGAAAGGATTCGCGAGGCAAAGAAGAAAGGCGGATGCCAATGCAAGACCCTGAATCCCAAAGGCACCTGATGTCCGGCAGATGTCTGCAGGGTTGTGGATTCGATTCTAACCAAGACATCGTCCTTGCAATTTACACGTAGGCCGCAAGTTCGAATCTTGCTGGGCGCACCAGGAATATCAAGGACGTGGCCGATGTGTCTGGGTCCTTTTTTGTTTATACTTGACCAAAAAACCCCGAAACCGTCAAGTTGCCTTGGGCACACCGTGTAACGACAACTCTGCCGACAAGGTGTTTTATAACTATTTTTCCAGGGCTGTAACTGTTTTTCTTGTTGAGGCATGTGCTTTTGGTTTGCGGTGTGTAATTATTTTTCTTGACTTGGGCTGATATATAACTATAATTCTTGTACTGTAATCGTTTTTCTGTCTGCCGAAGCCCTGCGTGCCAAAGCCTTGGCGCATGCGGGTCGGTGCAGGCAGGGAGGAAGCCATGGCAGAAAGTGAACAGGATAAATCGATACACAGGCCTGCGGGATATGCGGCGCTTATCAAGCGGTACGATCTCGATGTCATCCCCAACTGGCACAAATCCCTGGTGACAGCCAGCGGCATCCATCGCGTAAATTCGAACGAGGGTATTATCGAGGAGGTCTACCCGTCCAAGTATTGGCCCGGGGACTCACTCGGCGACCATCTTGAATTCGCGCTCAAGTATGACGGGACTAATCTGGCGATCCTCAGCATCTTGTTTCAAAAGATTGCGGAGGAAAGTCTCCTTATCCATGTCCGGTCCAAGCCGATTGGAAAGTATGCCAGGCGCTTGTGGTTCCTTTATGAATTCCTAACCGGCAAAACGCTCCCGCTGGATGACCTGAAGAGAGGCAACTACATCGACCTGCTCGAAGCGGATGAATACTATACGGTCACACCGATCCGCCAGGTTCGGCGGCAACGGATTAACGACAACTTGCTGGGCGACAGTCGATTCTGCCCTACGGTTCGACGCGTTGACATGCTTCGCAACTTCGAAACGGCCGACCTTCCGGGACGGTGCCGGCAAGTGGTGGTCAGGTATTCTGCGGGATTACTGAAGCGGGCGCTCGGATACCTTTACACCAAGGAGACGAAATCGTCATTTGAAATCGAACATATCAAGCCCACCTCGACCAGGACCGAGCGTTTCGTGGCCTTGCTTCAAACCGCTGAACAAGAAGATTTCTGCCGAAAAGAGAGATTGATTGAGGTTCAAAACCAGATCGTCGATGCCCGATTCCGCGATTCCGATTACCGGTCGAGTCAGAATTATGTCGGGGAGGCGGTCGCCTGGCAAAAGGAGCGAATCCATTTCGCATGTCCCAAGCCCGAAGACCTGGCCGACTTAATGGACGGCCTTATAGCAGCCCAAGAGCGCATGGACACCGGAGGGGTGTCCGCAGTGATTCAGGCCGCCTGCATTGCCTATGGATTCGTTTTTATTCACCCGTTCGAGGACGGCAATGGCCGAATTCACCGTTTCCTGATCCATAATATTCTCGCCCGGAAGGGTTTCACTCCTGAGGGTGTCATGTTTCCCATCTCGGCAGCCATGCTGAAGAATGCCGCCGACTATGACGCCTCTCTGGAAGCATTCTCCCGGCAGCTCATGCCCTTGGTGGAATACTCTCTCGATGAAAACGGCGATATGACCGTTCATAATGAAACGGATATATGGTATCGCTTTATCGATATGACGCCCCAGGCGGAGGCGCTTTTTCGGTTTATCGATCAGACCATCGATACGGAGCTCACCAGCGAACTGGCGTTCCTGGCCAACTATGACAAGACCAAGAAGGCCATACAAGAAATTGTGGACATGCCGGACCGGCGGATTGATCTCTTCATCCGTTTCTGCCTCCAAAACAACGGTCGGCTTTCAGCACGGAAACGTGCGAGCCACTTCGATTTCCTCTCTGATGAGGAAGTCGCCTTGCTCGAACAGGCCGTTCAATCCGCTTACGGTGGTGAACCCGTAAACGGTTCTTGACACGATAGACTGGGATTCCAGTTGCAATTTGGGAGCTACCAGGGTCGCATCTTAATTATTAACTATTGACAATCTCCTCTCATTCAGTTATCCCTAATGTTGTAAACGTCGAGTATGCTGCAGATGCTGTGTTGTTAAGGGTTCGGCGTAGCCGACTACAGCCTCACCCTGAGCTAGTCGAAGGGACGCCTTGTCGTAGCGAAGCGGAAATCCCGCTATCGGGGATCTTGAACTTTTTACTTGGCCATCTAAAATCGGACTTTTACGACTTGATCAAGCCTGTGTGTCAAAATATGCCTTTGCGAAATCCGCTTGAGGGAATGTGAACTCAGGGGACGTCCAGAAAAGTATTGATAATCTCGTCTTGTTCAGAAGGGCCGAAAAAAGAATACGGCCCGTGATGTAGCCATCTATCTTTGCAGGGAGTTGACCGCAGCAACTGGAACCCAACTGGGAAAATACTTCGCGGACATATCCGGATTTTGGAAAGGAAGGTACCCCATGCTTGAAGAGATCACGGCACAGGCGCTTGACCCCCAGCGCTTTACCGATGAAAAAATCCAGGAGATCAAGACCGATGTCGGCGACGCCCTGGCGATCAATGCACTGTCGGGAGGTGTCGATTCATCGACGGTGACCATGCTCGGCCACCGGGCACTGGGTGACCGTCTCAAAACGGTGTTTATCGAAAACGGCCTCATGCGCGAAGGGGAGCCGGAACAGGTGGTGGGGTTCTTCCGGGAGCTGGGTGTCTCCGTGGACGTGGTGGATGCACGGGCGGAATTTTTCAGGGCGCTGTCCGGTGTGACAGATCCCGAGGAAAAGCGAGAGGCGATTACCCAGACCTTTTATCGCACAGTGTTCGGGCGCCTCGTAAAGGAAAGCGGTGCCAAGTACCTGCTTCAGGGCACTATTCTGACCGACGTGGACGAAACCGTGGCAGGTGTTAAACGGCAGCACAATGTCTTTGCGCAGATGGGAATCGACCCTCAGGAAACCTTCGGCTATCACATCATCGAGCCGCTGATCCAGTTGCGCAAGGACGGCGTCCGGAAAATCGGCAAGGCCCTTGGGCTTTCCGCCGAGCTGTTCGAACGCATCCCTTTTCCGGGACCGGCGCTGGCGGCCCGGGTCGTCGGCGAGGCCACACCGGAACGGATCGAAACGGTACGCAAGGCAACGACCGTCGTCGAGCGCCTGCTGAAGGACGTCCATGCGTTTCAGTACATGGCCATTCTGCACGAAGACCGCGTCACCGGTATGCGGGCCGGCAAACGCGACTTCGGCCAGCAGATCGAAGTCCGGTGCTGGGACAGTGTTGACGCCCGAACGGCCACGCCCACGAGGCTCTCCTTCGAGACACTGGAGAGGCTTGCGCGCGAGATTCTTAAGGGGGTCCCCGGAGTGGTAAGCGTAACCTACAATATCGGTACCAAGCCGCCATCGACTATTGAGGCAGTATAAGCCCTAACGAGTGTAGGGCTTGGGGGTCGGGCCGCGTCAATGTATTGTCATGAAATAAAAAACTTCAAAATCGGCCGTGGTTGCAGTCTTAAAGCAACGTTTTTGGTATCCAAAAGAGGCACTCTAACACCTGCAAAAAGACATAAAATACAACTTTTTTCTTTGGTATCAAACTGTTCTCCAGCCGACCCCCAGCAAGAAAACTCGTTGTTTTTCGGAACGTATTGTCTTGCCTTAGGGCGGCCATGGGAGTATCATCCAGAAGTTATGAAACAACCATTTGTACCACAACACCCAAAACATTGTCCCTACGGTCACAAGCATCTTTCGTGGTCTCCAAGGGACAGCGAAATTTCTTGTTGGGACTGCAACAGGATGTACTCCCTATCAGACTGCAACGGGGACGAAAATTTTCAGCCCGTCCAGGAGATTCCGGCTGTTAAGCCGAAAAATCGCCTAAGGAGAGCTTTGGCAAGGCTGACAACCTAAACGCTTAACCGGATATGTTTCTCCTAGTGGCCCTTCGAGTGCAGACTTCATTATATTCAGCAATGGTATAACATTCGGAAAGTGGCGCGAAAAACGTCTTTGATGCGACGCTCATGGAGACCCGTATCGGGAAGAGCGGGGCCGCTCCCATTGTCGTCGAAAAGGCTATCCTCATGACGCCGAAAAGCCGGAGCATAAGATGAAACTTTTTGCAGGCCTGTTAGGTTATTTTGTGCAAGGGCAAGGCACCAGACGCAATCTTCATTTGTTTTTTAAATTTCTCTTTGTGCTTGCGGCCCTCGTCATCTGCTACAGTATTATTTTCCATTTCCTCATGGCCATGGAAGGCCGGACCTATTCATGGATTACGGGCGTGTACTGGACCCTCACGGTAATGACCACTCTGGGTTTCGGCGACATTACATTCCATTCGGATTTAGGCCGGCTCTTTTCCACTTGCGTACTTATATCGGGAGTTATCTTTCTTCTCACGCTGCTTCCGTTCATATTCATACAATTTTTTTACGCTCCCTGGATGGAGGCCGAGTCGAAAAATCGGGCGCCGAGCGCATTGTCGTCGAAAACGAAAGACCACGTTATCCTCACCGACTATGACCCGGTAACCATCGCCCTCATCGAGAAATTGAAAACCTACGGGCGGGAATATGTTCTGATAGTGGAAGACCTTCGTAAGGCATTGGAGCTTTACGATATAGGCATTCGTGTTGCCCTAGGGCATATAGACGATCTCGAAACCTACCGTAAAATGCAGATTGACAGTGCGGCCCTGGTCGTGGCTACCAGCCGAGATGAAGTCAATACGAATGTGGCCTTCACGGTTCGCGAGCTCAACGACCAGGTCCCGATCATTACTACCGCCGATTCGTCCTACTCCGTCGATATCCTGCAGATGGCCGGGAGCACCAACGTGCTTCAGCTCCACGACATTTTGGGGCGTTCTTTGGCCATGTGGACGGTGGGAGGCGCATGTGGATCAAACGTTATCCGTCAGTTCGACGAATTGGTGCTTGCAGCATTTCCTGCCCTGAGTACTCCTCTGGTGGGAAAAACACTCATGGAAAGCCGTTTGAGAGAGAATTTCGGCATAACCGTGGCGGGAATCTGGGAACAAGGTCAGTTCCGTATCCCCGATGCTTCAGCTAAGATCGGTCAAAATACCGTGCTGTTGCTGGCCGGCTCAAAGGAAAAACTGGCCGCTTTTGATGAGGTCTATTCCTATTACCAAATCTGCGAATTGACCACGAACCCCGTACTTATCATCGGGGGGGGGCGCGTCGGGCAGACGATTGCCGATCAGTTCAAGATGCGGGAGATGTCGTATCTGATCATCGAAAAAAACCCCCGAAAAATGCAGGAGGCGGAAAAAAATTATATCGCGGGCAATGCCGCAGATATTCGTACGCTCCAGAGGGCCTGGGTGAAAAAAGCCCCTGCAGCACTGATTACCACCCATGACGATGCCACGAATATCTACCTGACGAAATATCTGAGAAGTCTACGGCATGACATGCAGATCCTGAGTAGGGCCAGCGTCGAGCGCAACGTTTCTACACTTCATCGCGCCGGTGCCGATTTCGTTATGTCATACTCGTCTCTGGGTGCCAATGCGATCTTTAGCTTTCTTAAAAACGAAAAAACCTTGATCCTAGGTGAGGGGCTGAATGTTTTTCGGGTGAAAGCCCCCAGGGCACTGGTGGGCAAAAATTTGGCCCAGTCCAAGGTTCGGGAAAAGACACAGTGCTCCATCATAGCTGTTAAGACAGATGACGTCATGGCGATCAATCCTGACCCTCAGATGTCGATAGGAGAAAACTCGGAACTGATATTGATAGGGACTTACGAGGGGGAGAAAAAATTTCTTCAATGGACAAAGACAGCGTGAGGGTCTGGCCTAAGGGCTCGCGCAAAAATAACTTCACATTTTGCCATCTCGGCTTCCGCCC
>CAYTTQ010000098.1:0-8316 GCA_964440795.1 uncultured Desulfobacterales bacterium
TCGGATAATCGGGCATGAAAATCATTCAATCTCGGTCATTTGAGCGCAAGGTTAAGAGGTTTTCTAAGCGTGAAAAAAAGAAGTTGGATGAAGAAGTCCAGAAGATCTTGGATAATCCATCGATTGGATCTGAAAAAAAGGGGGACCTTCGAGGTGTATTTGTCTACAAGTTCAAAATCTCAACAAATCAATATCTTTTGGCCTATCGTTGTTTCGGGGAGAACCTTGAATTAATAATGATCGGGCCTCATGAGAACTATTATAGAGATTTAAAAAGCTATCTAAGAACGAGGTGACAGGGGCTAGCCTGTCAGTTCACAGGACTTGCATATGACATTTTCGGTTTTTTGGGCGATCGATTTGGGGGTTTGACAATGGCCCCAAGCTCTAGTAATCTTCACGTGATAAGAAGTCAAAGGCCTATGGGAGTATTGACGGCGGAGAATAAGGCAGATGAAGATTACCTCGGCGGACCAATTGAAGCGACGGCATCGATTCGGGGATTATCTCTATTGGCACCTGTTTTTTTTGATTCATGTGGTGGCCGGGTTTGTGGCAATCGTGAAACACTCCCCGGGATGGGCGATTACCTACGTGGTGGTGGGCATTGGCCTGGCAATCGCTGTATACCGATTCCAGTGTACCCACTGCTCTCACTACAGGGCGGATACAAAACGGACGAAATGCATGTTTTTGTGGGGAGTGCCCAAATTCTTCAAGCCCAGGCCCGGGCCTTTGAACATCTTTGAAAAGGCCGTGCCGTTTATCGCCGGTACGATCTGGGTCTTTTTCCCCGTCTACTGGTTGCTCCTGGAACCCACCTTATTTATCCTCTATGGACTTTCCCTCATTGTCTTGTTTCTCACGGTCTATCGCTATGAGTGTAGCCGGTGTACATATTTCAACTGTTCCATGAACCGGGTGTCCGAAGATGTGCAACGCCAGGCCGAATCTGAATGATTAATCTGGGTAAACTTCCGGCCTTGCCGGGGAGACTCATCCCCCGCCCCCAGCCCCTCCCACCAGGGGAGGGGAGATGTTGGGGAGGCTTATAATACAATCAGTCTAGGTCGAAGCGGTCAAGGTTCATTACCTTCTCCCATGCCGCCACGAAGTCTTGCACGAACTTTTCCTGGGCATCCTCACTTCCATAGACTTCAGCAAGCGCTCGGAGCTGGGAGTTCGATCCGAAGACGAGGTCGACACGGGTCCCGGTCCACTTCCGTTCGCCGGTTGCGTGATCATGGCCCTCGAACACGTCCTCGTCCTCCGCGGTTGGCTTCCACGTGGTCCTCATATCAAGCAGGTTCACGAAAAAGTCATTAGTGAGTGTTTCCGGCCGGTCGGTAAAGACACCGTGTCGGGACTGGTCGAAGTTGGTGTTCAAGACGCGCATGCCGCCAACGAGAACTGTCATCTCCGGAGCGGTCAGCGTCAGCAATTGTGCCCGATCGACGAGCATCTCCTCAGCCGACACGGTGAATTTGGTCTTGAGATAGTTGCGGAAACCATCTGCTTCCGGCTCCATAATGGAGAAGGACTCGACATCGGTTTGTTCCGCCGAGGCATCCATGCGCCCCGGCGAGAAGGGTACGGTCACATCATAACCGGCATTCTTTGCGGCCTGCTCAACACCGGCACAACCGCCCAGAACAATCAAGTCGGCGAGCGAAACTCTCTTTCCATCTGACTGGGCGCTGTTGAAGTCCTTTTGAATTTTCTCAAGGGCCTGCAGCACCGTCTTCAGCTGCGCCGGCTGGTTGACTTCCCAATCCTTTTGCGGCGTGAGACGAATTCGTGCCCCGTTCGCGCCACCGCGCTTGTCGGAACCGCGAAACGTGGATGCCGACGCCCAGGCCGTCGATACCAGTTGCGGCACAAATAAACCTGAAGCGAGGACCTTGTCCTTGAGTGCGGCGATATCCTGCTCGTCAATCAATTCATGATCGACTGCGGGGATCGGGTCTTGCCAAATGAGGTCTTCCTCAGGAACCTCAGGGCCAAGATAGCGCGATCGCGGTCCCATGTCACGGTGCGTCAGCTTAAACCACGCGCGGGCGAAGGCATCAGCGAACGCTTCCGGGTTTTTGTGAAAATGCCGGGAGATCGGCTCGTAGATCGGGTCCATCCGCATGGCCATGTCCGCGGTGGACATCATGGTAGAGACCCGCTTCGACGGATCGTGGGCGGCCGGCGCGAGATCCTTATCAGCCACATCCTTGGGCCGCCACTGCGAGGCACCGGCGGGGCTCTTTACCAGTTCCCACTCGTAGCCGAACAACAGATCGAAATAGCCCATATCCCACTGGATCGGGTTTGATGTCCAGGCACCTTCCAGGCCGCTGGTGATCGTGTCGTCCCCCTTGCCGCTGCCGAAGCTGCTCTTCCAGCCGAGACCTTGTTCTTCGATACCGGCGGCCTCGGGCTCGGGACCCACATGGGCGGGATCGCCGGCACCGTGACATTTACCGAATGTGTGCCCGCCCGCAGTGAGTGCGACGGTCTCCTCGTCGTTCATGGCCATACGCGCGAAGGTCTCGCGAATGTCTTTGGCCGAGGCAAGTGGATCGGGGTTGCCGTCCGGGCCTTCCGGGTTTACGTAGATCAGGCCCATCTGAACCGCGGCGAGCGGATCCTCCAGTTCTCGGTCACCGGCGTAACGGCTCTTGGGCTTGTCGCTCGTCGCCAGCCATTCATCTTCGGCTCCCCAATAGATGTCCTCTTCCGGCTCCCATATGTCCTCACGCCCGCCACCGAAGCCAAAGGTCTGTAAACCCATCGACTCGATGGCACAGTTGCCCGCAAGGATCATCAGGTCTGCCCAGGAGATCTTCCTGCCGTACTTCTGCTTGATCGGCCACAGCAGCCTGCGGGCCTTGTCTAGATTGGCATTGTCCGGCCAGCTACTCACCGGTGCAAAGCGCTGGTTTCCGGTGCCTCCTCCACCGCGGCCGTCGGCGGTGCGGTAGGTGCCTGCGCTGTGCCACGCCATTCGGATAAAGAGCCCTCCGTAGTGACCGTAATCGGCGGGCCACCACTCCTGCGAGTCGGTCATCAGCGCATAGAGGTCCTGCTTCAAGGCCTTCAGGTCGAGACTCTTGAAGGCTTCAGCGTAGTTGAAGCCTTCGCCCATCGGGTTGGACTTGGAAGAATGCTGGTGCAAAATGTTAAGATTCAACTGATTGGGCCACCAATCTTGGTTTGATCTGGCCCCCTTCGCCGTTCTTGCGCCCATCATCGGGCGTCGTTTTTTGGTGTCTGACATCCGAACCTCCTTTTTACAGTATCATAGTCATGTAATAATCATTCTCCTGTCGAGTCGAAAAAATATATCACCACCGTTGCGGGGGGTTACCGGCAACGGGGGCAAACGCCAAAGAAATCGAGACGATGGTTCAAAATCTGATAGCCTGTCTTTCTGGCAAGCGCTTTCGACAGATTTTCGACGGTTGCCATATCCGCGTCGATAATCGTTTTACATCTTGTACAAACCAAATGGGCATGTGGATATGGTTTATTCCCATCATATCTATTACTCTCTTCACTGAAATCCAACTCCACAACCTCTCCGATTTCTTTAAGCAGATGAACGGTTTTGTATATGGTCGCAAGGCTCGTCGTAGGAAAGTTGGGTTTTACCTGTTTGAAAATATCGTCCGCGCTTGGATGCCCTTTGCTTTCTGCAAGGATTTTCAAGACAGCAAGCCTTTGGGGGGTTATGCGAAAATCAAAGGCCTTTAACTTTTTGATCATTGTTTCCAAGCGATCTTGAGGATCACAATGCTCCGGCACGGCTTTTTTTGAGTCTGTTTTTTTCAAGATGCAACCCATTAAACGATACAGCTTCGTTATAAAGAATAGTTATCAATAGATACACAGAATACGTTTCGCTGTCAAGCTGTTTTTTTGCGCGAGCCCTTAGGTTAGGGTTCACCTTTATCTCCACCTGTTTCTGGGCCCGCCTCGTCCTTTTCAAGTGCCTCTTGAACTTGTTCGGCCTTGGCGCGCGCTCTAACGGCTCGCCGACGGAGTCTTTCCGCCGCCTCCACAGCTTTATCCCTATCCGCCCTCAATGTTGCGATCTGTGCGTTATCGACATCGGTTTCGGTTTGGGACATAGCCTTTTTCAGACGGCCTTCGGCCGTATCGGCAGCCTTCTTGGCCTCGGCGGCCTCTTTTCTTTTGGACAGCAGTAAATCCTTGCCTTCCATTACTGTGACAACCGTTGTCAGTCCGCTGCCGCCTTCAAGCCAGGCAGCCAGTAAGTTTTCCCTTGCCCGCTGCAGATGATGGGCGCGGCGGATGTCCGCCCAGCGGGCCGGGTCCGCCGTGCGCCGCAGGTATCGAAAGATGGCGAATAAAACGGAAATGGCAATAAAGCCCGTGGTCAGATTTATGGCCGGCATGACCCCCAGACAGGCCAGGAAACCGAATAGACTGAGACGCTTATGAAACCATTTGAACGTCGGCCGAAACGAAGGGCTCGCCGCTTGGGCCTCATAGTAGGTGGCATAGTTGAGCAAACCGTAGGAAATCAGGAAAAACATTGATACTACCGGGGCAATCAGATTCAAGTTTCCCAATGCGATCGTCGTCCAAGCGATTACTGCTGCCCCCAAATAAACCACAAGAGATACACCGACTGCCAGAAAGGTACCCAGAGGAATGAAAAAAAGCCTTGTTTCGGATGGATATCCACTTTACCGGCTTGACAAAATGACTCCCATCATTGAGTATATGGAAAAAAAAAACGGGGAACATTCAATCATCGCCATTTGAAAAGGGAAAACCGTATGAACGATCAATCCGAATCCAATGCCTCCGGTCCCGCTCCTCCCCAGTTTCGACTGGAAGATCTGGATCTGAGCAAAATCTATCGTCTGCTGAAGCTCGGCCTCGGACTTTTGGCCCTGATTCTTCTCTGGGTGGCCATCAGCTGGGGGCATTCGTTTTATACGGACTGGCTCTGGTACCAGAGTCTGCATTTTGAATCAGTCCTGCTCACCATCGTCAGCAGCAAAGTGGTCTTGTTCTTTCTCGCAGTGGGCCTGTTTGCGCTTCTGGCCCTTCCCAATGTGTACCTGACCCGCAGGCATACCGCCGGGTTGCAGCCGGTGAACCCCGATGTGCCGCCCAATCTCTATCAAACTGCAACGAAATTGCTCGACTGGGTGGCTGCCGGGGTCCTGCTGCTTGCCGCCCTCTACCTGGGTACCATGATGGCCTCGCAATGGGAAACCATGCTCCGCTATTTGAAGCAGGTCCCTTTCGGGGAACAGGATCCTATTTTTCAGCAGGATTTTGCCTTTTACATCTTCACGGTCCCGGTTCTGGAGTTCATCAAGACCTGGCTTTTGAGCGCGATCATTGCCACCATGGTCGTGGTGGGCGGTCTCTACTATATGAGCTGCACGCTGCGGGGCGAACTCTTTTCGCTGAGTGGAAAGGTATTCAATCATCTGGCCGTTCTCGGGGCAGGGGCCCTGCTGGTGTTCGCCTTTGGCCACTGGTTGAGCCGCTACGAGCTTTTGTATTCCTCCCTGGGCACGGTCTATGGCGTCGGATACACCGATTCCGTGATCATGCTTCCCGGTTATTTTGCTCTGACCATCGTCGCTCCGATTGCCGCCGGACTGATGATTGCCGGCGCTTTTTCCAAGAACAGAAAGCTCGTTGGCTGGCCCGTGGCTGTCTGGCTGGGCCTGAATGTGCTGCTGACATTCGTAGTCCCCGGCCTGTTCCAGCGCCTGATGGTGGAGCCGAGCGAGCTGGCCAGAGAGCGGGACTACCTGGAGAGCAACATCCAGCATACCCGGAAGGCCTTCGGACTGGAGCAGCTGCTTTCCAAAGACCACCCGGCCAGGGGAATGCTGGATCCGGACATCATTGAAGCCAATCAAGGCACGATCCAGAATGTCAGGCTGTGGGACGAAGGCCCGCTGCTCCAGAGCTACAACCAGATCCAGTTCTTCCGCCTCTATTACGATTTTCTCAAGGTACATACCGATCGTTACACAGTTGACGGGGAACTCAGACAGATCATGCTGGCCACCCGTGAGCTCTCCGCGGACAAGCTGCCCGAAGAGGCCCAGCGCTGGGTGAACCGGCACCTGCAGTTCACCCACGGCTACGGCCTGGCTGCATCTCCGGTCACAGAGGTCGAACCCGGGGGCCGGCCGAGCTTCTTTCTCGGCGATATTCCCCCGGAGGGCAAAATCGAACTCAAGCGCCCCGAGATTTATTACGGATTGAAAAGCCTGGACCACGTTATTGTCAACTCCCAGATGCAGGAATTCAACTTTCCCGGACCCGACGGCCCGGTCTACACCCACTACAAGGGTGACGGCGGCGTCAAGCTGGATTCCTTCCTCCGCCGCTTCCTCTATGCCTGGAAATTCAAGGATATCAATGTCCTAATCTCCGGAGAAATTACCGGGGAGAGTCTCATTCAGTACCGCAGAACCGTGTCCGAACGCTTTTCCACCCTGGCGCCTTTTTTGACCCCGGACCGGGATGCCTACAGCGTGATCGCGGACGGCCGGCTGTTCTGGATACAGGATGCCTACACCACGGCCGACCGGTATCCCTACTCCACCCCCTGGGAGAACAGCTTCAATTATATCCGCAACAGCGTCAAAACCGTGGTGGATGCCTATAATGGAAGCGTCGACTTCTATGTTGCCGATCCTGACGATCCCTTGATCCAAACCTATCAGAATATTTTCCCGGATCTTTTCCATTCGATGCAGGAGATGCCTGCATATCTCAAATCGCATGTGCGATATCCCCAGGATCTGTTCACTGTTCAAAGCCAGATGCTCCTGCAGTATCACATGAAAGATCCGGTGGTCTTCTACAACAAGGAAGATCAATGGTCCGTTCCGGTGCAATCCTCGTTTGGACGATCTGAAGAAGTCCTGGAGCCCTACTATCTTGTGGCCAGGCTTCCGGAAGAGGAGAAAGAGGAATTTCTGCTCATTCAGCCCTTTACTCCGCAGAACAGGCACAACCTGGTGGGCTGGCTGGCCGCCCGTATGGACGGGGAACATTATGGCGAACTGACCCTGTTTGAATTCCCCTCGGGCCGCCATGTTGACGGACCGAATCAGGTGGAGGCCCGGATCGACAACGATGCCGTCATCTCCGAACAGTTCACCTTATGGGGACAGGTGGGCTCGGAAGTCTCCAGAGGTATTCTCCTGGTAATCCCGGTGGGGGATTCCATCCTGTATGCGGAACCGATCTTTTTAACGCCCGACACCATTGAATTCCCGGAACTCCGGCGCATTATTCTGGCTGATGCCCAGCAGGTGGTCATGCATAAGACCCTGGATGATTCCATTGACGCCCTGGTTGGAGAATTGCCCGCGGTGGCCCCGCCTGTGGACGCTGAAGAACCCCTGGAGGCTGACGAAGCCACCCGGCCGGGCTGGCGGGACGGGGTGGAGGAAGCCATCGACAATCTGCAGAAGGCCTTGGATCAGCTCAAGAAGCTCATCTAATACGAACACAGGAAAAGGGTCGCATCTTAATTATTAATTATTCGTTTTTTGATCCGGTTGATCCTGCCCTTGAGCCTTCGGTTGCGTGATATGGTCTTAACCACATGATTGTACCGCACCGTGATACCTGCGCCGGATATGTCTGCGAAGTATTTTCCCAGTTGGGTTCCGGTTGCTGCGGTCAACTCCCTGCAAAGATAGATGGCAACATCACGGGCCGTATTCTTTTTTCGGCCCTTCTGAACAATCCATTCGGCGTCACAATCGAACTCCTCACACACGGCAGCCACCACAGCATCGGGCGAAGGCCTTGGCTTCACTCCCCTGAGCTGGGGCATCTGGGCTTCGCCTGAACGTTTCGACACATAGGTATTTTTGACCCAGTTTACAAACTCCACACTGCCGAGAATGAACCCGCCGACCATATCCTTTGCGGGATCCTCCACCATGGCTGGCTCAACATCTTCCACAAAGCTTCGATACCCTTTGAATGCCTGTTTTCGGTTTTTGCCGAACAACGACAGCAGCCAATCCCTCTCGAGCCAATCCGGGGCCTTGGCCTTGCCGACAAAAGCCGGGTAGCTGCTCCAAGGATGCGATACGAGTTGTTCCACCATGTTGGCTCTGAGGGGATTGAGGTGAATGTAGCGCGATAGATGCTTAAGATAGGTATCGGCGTCAACCAGAATGGATTTGAAGCGCCCCTGAAACAGGTGCCCGCACCTCTGACGTCTGCGGTTGAAATAGGCGGCATAGCTCACATTCAGCCATTGAACGGCACGGCTGAGGTTGGCTTCAGGGGTTTCGATCAGGA
>CAYTTQ010000099.1:0-8245 GCA_964440795.1 uncultured Desulfobacterales bacterium
GGAGGCGGACGACATAGACGCCTTCAATAAACTGCTGGACGATGAGTTCCAGATGCTCCGCATACAGGACAAGACTCGAAAGGCGGACTCTTTAGAGATCACCCTCGATTTTCCCGACGCAGAAACAGACTATATCAAAGAGATGGCAGCCAAACAGGCCATGGAAACCATCCGAAATCGGATTGACCAGTTTGGTGTCAGTGAGCCCGACATCCGTCGCCAAGGTGAACGGCGGATTTTGATTCAACTGCCGGGGATACGCGACCCGCAACGGGCCATCGATCTTATCGGGCAAACCGCCCTTTTGGAATTCAAGTTGGTGGACGAAGACTATGACATCCAGCGGGCACTGGACGGAGAGATCCCCCCGGACGACGAATTGCTCTATCAGGTCACGGAAAACCCGGCCACCGGTCGGACCGTCCGGACCCCTTTTCTGGTCAAGAAAAGGTCTTATCTCACCGGCGAGTACCTGTCCGACGCCAGGGTTCAGATTGATTCCCAGTTCAACGAACCCTATGTAACCTTGGACTTTGATCGAAAAGGGGCCAGAATCTTTGAAGATATTACCGAAAAGAATGTCAACAAGCGCCTGGCGATCGTCCTCGACAACAAGGTCTACTCCGCGCCGGTGATACAAGAAAAGATCGCCGGCGGCCATGCCCGTATTACCGGTAATTTCACCACGGAAGAGGCACACGATTTGGCCATCGTCCTGAGAGCCGGTGCCCTACCCGCGCCCGTTCAGATTCTGGAACAACGGACCGTCGGGCCCTCTTTGGGTCGAGATTCCATCAACAGAGGTCTCATGTCAATGGCCATCGGCGGCATTTTGGTCGTCTTGTTTATCGCTATTTACTACAAGACTTCCGGCCTTATCGCCAACATGGCGCTGATCTTAAATATCATTATCATTGCCGCCGGATTGGCCGCCTTCAAGGCCACTTTGACGCTGCCCGGGATTGCCGGAATCATCCTGACCATCGGCATGGCCGTAGATGCCAATGTCATCATTTTTGAGCGAATACGTGAAGAGACGCGACTCGGCAAGACGCCGCGAGCGGCCGTGGACGGGGGCTACGCCAAGGCCACCTTGACGATCCTGGACGCAAACATCACCACGCTTATCGCCGCCGTCGTTTTGTTTCAGTTTGGAACCGGCCCCGTCAAGGGCTTCGCCGTCACCCTGAGTATCGGGATCCTGGCCAGCCTGTTTACGGCCATTATCGTGGCCCGTCTCCTGTTTGATTACCTGGTCTTTCATTGGCGGGTCAAGAAGTTGAGTATATAGGGATTGGGGGATTAAGGAATTAAGGAATTGAGGAATTGAGGAATTGAAGGATTTAGGGATTGAGGGATTGAGGGATTTAGGGATTGAGGAATTGGGGAATTTAGGGATTGAAGGATTCAGGATTTAGGGATTGCGCCGCTGAACTGAAACGGCTTGAGAACATCAGAGGGATTGCGCCGCTGAACTGAAACGGCTTGAGAACATCAGAGGGATTTAGGGATTGAGGGATTCAGGATTGCGCCGCTGAACTGAAACGGCTTGAGAACATCAGAAGGATTGAGGAATTGGGGAATTTAGGGATTGAAGGATTCAGGATTTAGGGATTGCGCCGCTGAACTGAAACGGCTTGAGAACATCAGGGGATTGAAGGGTTCATGCAGATCATAAAACCGGATGTAAATATAGACTTTATCGGCAAACGAAGGATCGCCTACGTCTTTTCCGCGGTTCTGATTGCGGCCTCTATTATCTCTTTAATCGCCAAAGGAGGGCCGTCTTACGGGATCGATTTTTCCGGAGGCACTTTGGTGCAGATCCGTTTTTCCGAACCGGTTGCCCCGGGCGATATCCGCAGCTCCTTACAATCCCTTGAGATGGACATCACCTCAGTCCAAGAATTCGGCCAAGACCAGGAAGCGGAATATCTCATCCGGGCGTCCACATCCACGGCGGCGATGGAAAGTTTGGCGGCCACCATGACTAAGGCCTTAACCGACGCATACCCCGACAATCCCGTCGAGGTTCGCCGTGTGGAAATGGTGGGTCCCAAAGTGGGCAAGGACCTCCGAGAAAAAGCATTGCTGGCCATGTTTTCCGCCATCCTGTTTATCGTGGTCTATATTTCGGGGCGTTTTGAACTCAAGTGGATGCTCAGCATTGTGATGGCAGGATGTTTGTTCGTCGTATTGTTCTTCCTCAAAGGTCTCGGGGTCAGCATCCCCATCCTGATTTTAATGGCTGTCGTCGTTACCCTGGCACTATCTTTCTATCTGAAATTGCGGTTCGCTGCGGGGGCCATTATCGCACTCATTCACGATATTATGGTCACGGTCGGCGTCTTTTCGATTACCAACAAAGAGTTCACCTTGCCCATTATTGCCGCTTTGCTCACCATTATCGGTTATTCGCTCAACGACACCATCATCGTCTTTGACCGGATTCGCGAAAATCTTCGAAAACACCACAAACGACCTTATGACAAAGTGATCAATGGAAGCATAAACCAAACCCTCAGTCGCACATTGTTGACGTCACTCACCACGCTCGTGGTTGTGGTGGCCCTTTTTGTCCTCGGGGGCGGCATCATCCACGATTTTGCCTTTGCACTGATTATCGGCGTTATCATCGGCACCTATTCATCGGTCTACGTGGCAAGTCCCGTTCTGCTCGCCTGGCATAGAGCAGAGACCCAACCGAGGGAAAAACGCGGGGGAAAGCGGTAGCGTAGATAAGGGTGCAAGGTTTAGGGGTTCAAAGGTTCAGGGTTCAAAGGTTCAGGGTTCAAAGGTTCAGAGGAAACGCTGCATCTTAACCAACCGCCGTATACATACATTCATAGTCCGGGGGGCACTATGGTATATCTCGGAGCATTTCAAATCCGAAAAGCACTGCTTTCTTGCCTCATTTTGACGGTCTTGCCGGCTTGTGGGGGCATCGGGAGCAAGTTCGGCCCCGAGCAAGATCCCAAGATTGCGGCCCTACAGCGGGAAACCCGTCGTGTTTCCCGCGCCAATGCGACCACCCAAGATGCGATCAAAGACGTCTATCGACAACTCGATGCCCTGGAAGCCCGACTGGCCGACCTGAACGACCGGGTCGACGACCTTGCCGACCGAGAACCGATCCTGATCACGCCGGACGGCAAACCACCCGCCAAAGCCGACACAGACTCGGAACCCGAAAAGTCCCCGGGAGAAGCTACAGACCCCCAACCGGCGGCAGAGCAACCCGCCACGAAACCGGACGCACCGCCGAAAAAACAGACCGTAGTGGAGAAAAGGGACCCTGCGACCGAGAAGGCGTCCGAGGCGAGGGCATCGGTGGTGGACCAGTCGGCGGAAAGCGAATATCAACGGGCCTATGCGGCCTACAAGGACGGCCGCTACGATGAAGCCATGGCCCTGTTCAAGGCTTTCCTTAAGACCTATCCGGCACACGATCTTTCGGATAACGCCCAGTACTGGATTGGAGAAATCTACTACGATATCGACAACTTTCCCGATGCGATCTTGGCGTTTAAAGAGGTTGCAACTCGGTACCCGCAAGGAAATAAAGCCCCACACGCCCTTCTCAAAATCGGTTATGCTTACAGCGCCCTTGGTGATCCCGCCAATGCCGGGGTTTTTCTCAAACGAGTTGTCAAGAATTATCCGTTCAGCGAAGCCGAAGCCATGGCGAGACAAAAACTCAAGGAGCTGGAGGACACCGCCCGCTAGGGGGTGCTCTCATATAATGGATTCATTGGCGGCGTGGCTGGCGTTAAAAGAAATCAAGGGGATAGGAAACCGGCTTTTCCTGCAATTGATCGATCGTTTCGGAACTCCCGAAAACATCTTTGGGGCATCCCCCCAGGAGTTACGTGACGTGCCGGCGATCGGTCCCGGACTGGCATCTCAAATCGGCCGCCGGACGGTGCCGGACACCGTTAAACGAGAACTTGAACTTGTCGCCTCAAACAACTGTCACATCGTTACTTTCTTGGATCCATCGTATCCGACCCTTCTGCGGCGTATTCCCGATCCACCGCCGTACCTGTATGTTTACGGCACGCTTTTTCCGGATCATGCCAATATCGCCGTGGTGGGCTCCAGGAATGCAACCCCGTATGGAAAATCGACCACGGAGCGGCTCTGTATCGCCTTGGCGGCTCGAGGTATTACCGTTGTGAGCGGAATGGCCAGGGGTATCGATACCGCCGCCCACGAGGGGGCCCTTCAAGGCAACGGCACAACGGTTGCGGTGCTGGGATCGGGATTGGGCACCATCTATCCGGCTGAAAACAGACGACTCTTTCACCGGATAGCCAAGAAAGGCGCCGTTATTTCGGAGTTTCCGTTTCACGCCCTGCCGGACCCTCACCACTTTCCGATTCGAAATCGTATAATCAGCGGTATCTCCGTGGGCACGGTTATCGTGGAAGCCACACAAAAAAGCGGAAGCCTGATCACGGCGAAACTTGCGGCCGACCAAGGCAGGGAAGTCTTTGCCGTTCCCGGCAGCGTGGCCTCATTTAAAAGCATGGGGACTCACAAGCTGATCAAGGAAGGCGCCAAACTGGTGGAACAGGTGGACGACATCCTGGAGGAATTGAATCTGCAACCCGATGTGCCTCGGGCAGACACGGGTTCCTCGCCCACCAGCGTACCGGTGACCGCCGAAGAAAAAAGAATACTTGATGAACTGACCCCCTATCCGGTACACATTGATCGCCTCCTGAGACAAGTCCCCTTACCGCCGGGCAAAGTGTCCAGTTTATTGCTTCAACTCGAACTCAAGGGGTTGGTGCAACAAAGCCCCGGTAAGCTTTTCGCTAGAAATGAAGGATAGACGAAAGGATCTAATTTGAGCAAATCACTTGTAATCGTTGAATCACCCACAAAAACCCGAACACTCAAAAAATACTTGGGGCCCGACTTCGAAGTGGCCTCGACGGTCGGTCACATTAAGGACCTTCCGGTCAAGGAACTCGGTATTTCCATTGAAGAGGGCTTTAAACCCACGTACGACGTCATTCAAGGCAAGGAAAAAGTCATACGGTCCCTCAAAAAGGCGGCTTCCAACTTGGGGGACATCTATTTGGCTCCGGACCCGGACAGGGAAGGAGAGGCCATCGCGTGGCACGCCGCCGACGTACTTAAAAAAAAGGGGCGGAAGTTTTACCGCGTCCTCTTCCATGAACTCACCCGGGATGCCATCCGCCATGCCATGGCGTCACCGACGGAACTGGATAAAAACAAGTTTGAGTCTCAACAAACCCGAAGAATCTTGGACCGACTGGTGGGCTATCAAATGTCACCGGTACTGTGGAAGAAGGTGCGCCGTGGGTTGAGTGCCGGTCGCGTTCAGTCCGTGGCGGTCCGCATCATCTGTGAACGGGAAAGGCGGATTCAGGCATTTCAGCCTCAAGAATACTGGACAATCGATGCCCGACTGGAAGGAGACAATCCGCCTGTTTTCACGGCCAAATTAACCAAAAAGAACGGCAAGAAGCTTCGAATACCCAACGAAAAGGCGGCTCGGGAAATACTGGGCCACCTCCAATCCACCGATTTCACGGTGGACAAGGTTCAAAAGAAAACGCAGCGCAGAAACCCCCTGCCCCCCTTCACGACCAGTAAGCTACAACAGGATGCCATTCGAAAACTCCGTTTTTCAGCCCGAAAAACCATGACGGTGGCCCAGCAGCTCTATGAGGGCGTAGAATTGGGCCCCGGCGAACCGGTGGGTCTCATCACCTACATGAGAACGGATTCAACCCGGATTGCCGAAGAAGCCCTGGATCAATCGCGCCAACTGGTACAGCAAGATTTCGGTGACGCCTATCTACCGAAAACGCCGAATATTTTCAAAAACAAAAAGGGGGCCCAGGATGCTCATGAGGCGATAAGACCCACCTCCGTCTTCCGGCGACCTCAAGAAATTGCTCAGTTTTTGTCCGCCGATCAGCTGGCCCTGTATGAGCTGATTTGGAAACGCTTTGTGGCTTCCCAAATGAACCCGGCGGTCTTTGACCAGACCGCCGTGACCATCGCCGCTTCTTCCTACACGTTCCAGGCATCCGGATCCGTGCTCCGCTTCCCCGGGTTCATGACCCTCTACATAGTTTCAAACGGAAAAGAAAGCCAGGTGGGAACCGGCGAAACATTGCCGCCTCTTGTGGAAGGCGCGCGGTTAGCCTGCCATGGCTTAGACCCGAATCAACACTTTACTCAACCCCCTCCGCGGTTTTCCGAGGCCTCCCTGGTTAAAGAACTCGAAGAAAACGGTATCGGTCGGCCGAGCACGTACGCCTCCATCCTGTCGACGATTCGAGACAAGAAATACGTTGAACTCGTCAAAGGGTATTTTCGCCCGACCGAACTCGGGTTTATCGTCAACGATCTGTTGATGCAGGGGTTTCCCAACATCGTGGATGTTGATTTTACGGCGCAATTGGAAGAAAACCTGGATGAAATTGAACGGGGTGCCGCCGATTCCAAAACCGTGCTGAGTCAATTCTATGACTCCTTTAGCAAAAGTCTCGATCAAGCGGAAAGCCAACTCGAGAGCGTCAAAGGAGCCGGGCTCTCCGTTGATATCAATTGCCCGGAATGTCAAAGACCGATGAAACTCAAAGTGGGCAAAAACGGTCCTTTTTTGGCCTGCTCCGGTTACCCGGAGTGCACGTTTACCCAGAACTATACCCGAAACGAGAAAGGAGAAATCGAACCGACGCGTCCGCAGCCGGATGAACCCACGGATGAGGTTTGTGAAAAATGTGGCAGCCCCATGACGAAAAAGGCGGGACGGTATGGCCCATTCCTGGCCTGCTCGGCCTATCCGGCGTGTAAAAACACCCGATCGCTGGTCGACGGACAAAAGGCCCAGCCTGAACCTACGGGCGTCAAGTGTCCGCAAGACGGATGTGACGGCGAGCTGGTCGCGCGGCGTACGAAAAAAGGCAAGATATTTTATGGTTGCAACCGATACCCCGCCTGCACCTTCGCATTGTGGAAGAAACCGGTCCCCAAGCAATGCCCTGAATGCGGCGCGCCGTTCCTAGTGGAGGCAAAGACAAAACGGGACGGACTTCACCGGAGATGCCAAGAAAAGGCCTGCGACTATAAAGAACCGGCGGCAGAATCAAATACCGATCATGGCACCAACCAATAGAAACCCGTCATACCTTGAAAGAAACATGCTATGCCCATAAAAATTCTTCTGGCGGACGACCATACCGTTATGCAGTCCGCCCTTCGAACGCTGCTTGACAAGGAATCGGACATGGAAGTCGTCGCTGAGGCTAGAAACGGCCGGGAAGCGGTTGACTTGGCCACTCAGCTACAGCCCGACGTAGCCGTCATCGACGTGAGTATGCCCGATTTAAACGGCGTCGACGCCACCCACCAGATCCTGGGGGAAAGGCCGGAGATTCGCGTTTTAGGCCTGTCCATGCATGGCAACGAAGAATTCGTCATCGGGATGTTGCGTGCCGGCGGGGTGGGATATCTGCTTAAAGACTGTGCACCAGAAGAATTGTGCTATGCCATCCGCGCGGCATACCGCAACCAAACCTACCTTAGCCCGCCGATCGCCTCAATCGTCACCGGCCAATATCGACGAGACCCCAATGAAGCCGGCGTTTCGGACGGAACATCGCTTACCCATCGAGAGCGGGAGATAGTGCAGCTCCTGGCGGAAGGCAAAACATCCAAGGACATCGCCGCCGGCATCAACTTGAGTATACGAACCGTGGAAACCCATCGAAGAAAGATCATGAACAAGTTAAACGTACGCTCCATCGCCCACCTGACCAAGTTCGCCATCCGCCACGGCCTCACATCCGTGGATTATTAAGAACGGTTCCGGGTTCAGAGGTTCGAGGGTTCAAAGGTTGAAGACGTTCAAGTTGTTCGATCGCTTCGCTCGTTCAAAACGTTCAAGGCGTTCATTCGCTGCGCTCGTTTAAAATGTTCAAGCTGTTCAAGGCGTTCGATCGCTGCGCTCGTTCAAGTCGTTATAAAAGAAAAGGTGTTGGGCCAAAACCTAACAGCGAATACCTAAAACCTGTTTTTAAACCTTGTACCGGGAATCATTCTCTTTCTCCCTTCAGCCTTCAGTCTTCAGCCTAACCTCCTATCTGAATTACTGGAAACACCCAATACCTGCCATTCCCTTTGAACCCCTGAACCTCTGAACCTCTGAACCTTTTCACCTTCCAACCTTTTATATTGACAAATATACGGGGTTTTCGTA
>CAYTTQ010000100.1:0-8161 GCA_964440795.1 uncultured Desulfobacterales bacterium
ACGACCGTGCGGGGAGGAGGTGTACGAGAAAAGTCATTTCCAGAACACAACCGGCTGATGTGTCGGATAGGGCTTCCAGGACGGCGCTGAGGATTTTCCGCGTAAGCATGGCATAGGCCCAGAAAATCGTTAATAGGAACCGCAGATGTAGGCCATTACTTGTGTTGTAGATATCTTGCCATGTCTTTTATGCAATTCTGGGATAAATCAACACCGGAACAACATTCTGTCAGTCTTCCAACATTTCAAGAAACCGAATAAACGCCCGGTTTTCTCATATTGGTTTGCCCTCGACTTCAATTCTGTAACGTAATGACTTCGGGGCTGACTCCACAGCAACCAAATCCACTCCGATTTCACTATCCAAGCCTGTAACCGCTGCAACAGCGCCCAAGAACTCCCTTTCTTCCACCCCCCACACTGCAATATCTATATCGGATCTTTGATGAAAGAGTTCCGGCTGGACCAGTGAGCCGAAAACTACGGCATGGCGGGCATGGAATTGTTGGCGCAACACGTTGGCGGCCTTAGCCGCCACGACCCAAGCCTCTTTCAAGCGGGCCATCCGATCATGCTCCCGAATTTTCCGCCGCCGGCGTGCCGTCTCCCGGTAACGCTCCATGTCGCCCGCGTTTACAACAGACATGTCCCCCTCTTCCCCGTGTTACTTCTACAAATCTATACCACCGAATGACCGGCCGGTCCACTACAAACCGAACAAAGCCAGAGCTTATAATGGATGAGGGAAATTCCCTACATCTTCAGCTAGGGCACCTCCTACATGACTATTCTCGTGGATCTTCACTCTGGCCGAATCCTTCATACTGTGGATGGCAAGAGCGGACAAAGTAAAGACCATTTATATTGCCACGTTAATTTTACATGATATATTCAACCGGTGTTTAATATATGTCCTTTCGCAAATCCAAGAGAAGGATACCTTCATCGGCCATCTGCTCAAGGCTCCGGGTAAAGCCGCTTTTTGAAACCAGGAGAAAATAATGGCGAGAACTCGATAACACCTTTATTGCCTTGGCCTTTTTTCTGAGTTCCTGGAGTGTCTTTACGCCTACCGGGCATTTTTGCCACTTTATCTCCCCCAGCAACACATTTTTCTCCTTATTATCAAAAGCCAAAATATCGATTTCGACGTTTTTGTCCCAATACCGCCCCACCCTTTCATATTCAAAGGGCAGCGCGCCCATGAAGGTCTCCAGAACATCCAAAATAACTTTTTCGCAGTGCCTGGATACGTAGTAATCAAATTCCGGAGAGAGCTTTTCCCGCCACACGAAATCAACCCGCTCCATTTCCAGGTGTCGTAAATTGGGGCGCACAAAACGAAACCAAAAATTGACGAATGGATCTCGGATAAAGTAAAGGCCTTTTTTCGACTTATGAGGAAACTTCTCTGTAACGGGCACCTCACGATAGGTAATGTGGAGTTGCTCCAGGATGGACAGGTACTTGGTCAGATTCGATTTATCCATGCCCGTCTTGCCGGCGATCGCCCCGAATTTGTGGCTGCCACCGGCAATCTGCGAAAGAATGGGAAAATAAGACCTGGGATCCCTGAATTCTTCTCTAAGCAGGAAGTCAACTTCCTCGTAAAGCACTTCACCTTTTTTGAGAACCCGCCGCTTTATGTTTTGCTCTATGTCCGATTGTGGATCGAAGCATCGTGCATAGTAGGGTATCCCCCCTATGACACAATAGGTTTCGATAAGACGGACCAGGTCTGCTTTCGGGAAAAAGCCCGCGGTTTCCGTCAGGTTGAGAGGTTCAAGTTTCCACTGGCCGGTCCGCCTCCCGTAAAGGGGCGAGCTTGTCCCCAAAACGTCTTTTTCCATCATGGAAATACTTGACCCGTTAATGATGAATACGAGCTGATCATTCTGGACCAGATATTCGTCCCACCCTTTTTGAAAAACTGAGGCAATGGCGGGATCCGTGTTGATCAGGTAGGGAAATTCATCAATGATCAGGGCAAATCTTTCAGATCGCTTGCCGTTTAGATAGACAAAGACTTCCCGCCACTCGGAAAACGGCTTGATCATCAACAAGGAATCATTAAAAAATTCCGCGATTGCTTCGGAAAGCTGTAATAGCTGGTCTTTTTTGGAACCTTTGGTCGCCAAAAAATATATGGCAGGATATCGGTCACAAAATTCCTTGAGCAAATACGTTTTGCCGACCCTTCGCCTGCCCCAAAGTACGAGGAACTGCGAACCTTTTTCGTGAAACTTTTCTTCCAGAAACCTTAGTTCAGCTTGCCTGTCAATCATAGGTACCTACATTATTATAATCAACATACCTATATATTGCTTAGCACCTCAATAATGTCAAGAATATAATCTTCAATCCTCTTACTCATTTCCGGTCAAACCGATTACACACTTCGCGCTTGACGCCAAATGGGTAAATAAAGACCTGCGGCTTCTGATTGCAATCCTTTGCAATGAGCATATCTGGGCCGAAGCGATTGTCTGGGGGAAAACGTGGAGTCAAAATACGGTGAAATCGCCAGGCAATGGGTTCAGCCCCGCCGCTGGCCGACGGAACGTCCAGTTTGATTTTAATTGAAGAAACTTCGGAGTTTTATTCGAGGTGTTAGCTGTTACTCGGACTCCAAAAAATCTTGAAAAAACATTTTTGTTGCTTCCCAGGTTTTTTCTTCAAGCCGTTCAAATTCGCCGGCATCTGAGTCATACATAAAAACATTCAGGTCCTTCTCAGCATCGTCAAAATAGACGAGACTCTTTTTAAGCTATTGCCAATCAAGAACTAATGTGCTAATTTGCAATCAGATTGCAAATGCGCAAAGACACTTACATCCCACGGCAAGCGGAAGAAACCGTCAGAACCCTGCTCAAGGGGTTTCCCGTTGTTGTCCTCACGGGCCCGAGGCAATCCGGCAAATCCACGTTGGCAAGACATGTTTTTTTCAATAGGCCGTTTGTAACCCTCGAGGACCCGGACGAGTACGACTTCGCCGGCACCGATCCCCGGGGATTTTTGGGTCAGTTCAGTGACGGGGCCGTTTTGGATGAAATTCAACGGTGTCCCCATCTGCTTTCATACCTTCAAGGAATTGTCGATCGCGATGGCCGTTCGGGACTCTTTCTGCTCACAGGATCCCAGCAATTTGGTCTCGTGGCCGAGATTACCCAAACCTTGGCCGGCCGATCCGGCCTACTCGAGCTTCTCCCCTTTTCTTTGAGCGAAATTGCTGAAACGCGCTATTTTCCCGAATCATTAGAAGCGCTGCTTTTTACTGGATTGTATCCGCCCATTTATGACCGCCGGATCGCCCCGGTATTGTGGCATCCGAACTATGTTCGTACATATATCGAACGTGACGTGCGTCAAATGCTCAATGTCGATGATTTGCATACTTTTCAAACCTTCGTTTCGTTATGTGCAGGAAGAACCGGACAATTATTGAACCTCTCCTCTCTGGCAAACGATTGCGGGGTATCTCCGAATACTGCGAAGGCTTGGATTACGGTCCTCGAGGCAAGCTATATTGTTTATCTTTTGAGACCGCATCATAAAAATTTCAACAAGCGGGTCATAAAGACCCCGAAGCTCTATTTTTATGACGTCGGCTTAGCGGCCCGATTGCTCGGAATCGAAAAAAAAGAACAACTTCGGACCCACGCTTACAGAGGCTCGTTATTCGAGACATGGGCGATCGGGGAACTGCTGAAGAAAAGGTATAACGCAGGCCAACCGTCCAATCTCTATTTTTGGCGAGACCGCACGGGCAACGAAATCGATGTTATCATCGACCAGGGCACTCGACTCCTTCCCGTGGAGATTAAATCCGGCGAAACCATAACTGAATCCTATTTCAAGGGGTTATACCACTGGCTCAAGCTGGCCGGCCGTGAGGGGGGACACCCCTTCGTCGTATACGGAGGGAATAAGCGGCAAGAACGGAGTCATGTAACCGTCCTCCCCTGGCGGGAAGTTACAAAGATCGGCAAATAAACCGCTTCGACTGGTGACCTTCCGGGCATACGGCATGAGGACCCCAATCAAGCGCTAAGCGAACCGAGAAAATCGGCCGCTCTTCGGATTTCGATCCCCTTTTCCGCCCTTTCCCTTTTCAGACGCAACACCACCTGCGCTCCGGGAATTCCATAACGTCTGTTATAGTTGACCAAGGCCCGGTGCGGATTGTAATCTGATAATTTCACTTCGATCAACAGCTCAGGACGGTTATCCGTAACCAGACAGAAATCGACTTCTGCACCATCTTTGGTGCGAATATAATTTAGCGCGCAGGGCCGCCCCAGAAGATCCACGGAGGCACAGGCGTGCTTAAACAGACTCAAGGCCACCATGTTTTCAAACCTGGCCCCTTCGTCACCTTGGATCAAGCCGGTATCAAAAAAGTAGATTTTGGGCTCCTTTAGAATCGATCTCGCTATATTCTTGGAATAGGGCGACACTTTGAAAACGATGTATAGAGATTCGAGGATTTGAATATATCTTCTCACCGTGTTGGGTGATATCTGTACATCTTGCGCAATCGACGTGTAGGAAACAGGCGAACCCGTCCTAGCACGAAGCAAGTCCACAATCAGTTCCATGGCCCGGAAATCATGAATCCTTTCGAAATCCAACACATCGGTACGAATCAGCCCGTCGATGTACTGCATACGCCATCGCTGTGCATCCGTCTCTTCCTCGGCTAAGAAAGGCTCCGGAAATCCTCCGCGAAGAAGCAAGCGTTCTATGTCGCAGGGCTCACCGGTACGGACCAATTCAGCGGGCGAAACGGGAAAGAGACGTTGTCTGAAAAAACGACCGGCTAAAGAATCCCCACTCCGGCGAAAGGTTTCAAGCCGTGCGCTACCGGTTACAAGAACCATCATGTCTTGGGGTTTAGTGTCGTAAACCCCCTTTAGATGATTTTTCCATCCCTTCATTTTATGGAGTTCGTCCAAGATCAAAAGCCGCGTCTTCTCCAACCACGCCTCTTTACGAATGATCTCCCGATCCTCGGCGCTATCATAGTTCAAGTAGACACTGTCCGACACGGACCGGGCGATTTCCTTGGCCAGCCAAGTCTTACCGACTTGTCGCGGCCCCGTCAAAAAAACCATCTTTTTCGATAGGTCTTTTAGGATTTGCGGCTTTAACAAGCGCTTCATGTCCAATCCCACCCCCGGTATTTTGCGACCATTTTGAATAGACTTGCATAATAGTCAAGAGTTTCCCGCAAAAAGTTGCCTACACACTTCGCGCTTGACGCCAAATGGGTAGTTTGAGCATATGTTGGTCGGCAGGAATCGTCCGGATGGAGACGGGGCAGGTAAACGGGGGGCGCAAAATCCGGTAAAACCGGCAAGCGGTGGATTGCAGCTTTACTCGGATGCCAGAAAGCCTTGAAAAAACATTTTTGTTGCTTCCCAGGTTTTTTCTTCAAGCCGTTCAAATTCGCCGGCATCTGAGTCATACATAAAAACATTCAGGTCCTTCTCAGCATCGTCAAAATAGACGAGACTCTTTTTAAGCTGAAGACTCATTTCATTGCCGATTCCGTATTTTTCTCCCAGTTCGCCAACCAACCCTTGGAAGGAATAACCATTCCTTTGGATCAAGAGTCTGAGATCCACAAAATCCTTACAACTGCCCCGCTGGTTGATCGCGATGAGCTTCATCAATGACAAGTCCAGCTGTGACGCCACGGGTGTTGGGATGTCCTTGTCAAAAACAGGGTCCTTTAACAGGGGATAAGCATATCGAAACAGACTAAGTCCGGTATCGTTCAGGCTCATCGTTAGTGTATTGTCTACCATCTGGTTCGTGGCAATAGTAAATCTCGATCGAAGCACTTCCGAAATGCTTCCCGACAACGCAAGGCTGTCAAAGGCGTTCGGCGTAAAAAAATCCAAATCGAATGATAACCTGTGTCCCATGTACAAAGCCACAGCGGTGCCACCGGCCAGATAAGTGTCTGTCGGCAAATGATCGAACAGTTCACTGTTCAGTATGGCTGCCATATCTTCAGTGATGCATCTGAAAAGCATCTTGTCTCCGATCTTGAAATCCCAAACAAGAACGCAAAGTAGTTCACGGTCCGCTTGCTCAATCCTCTGCTTTCCCGGACGACCGTTTTGACTGCCTCAGGCCCATACTGCGCCAGAATCGTATTGACCTCATCTTCCGTTCCGTATTCCAAAACCCGCTCGATTATTACGTACTGGTCGCGTTCCACATCCAACGGACCTTTATCCCAAAAGTACCGGCGCTTGGTCAGCAGATTTGCCATACGGCTTTCAACGTCTGATGCGTTCGATCCCCTCATAGGCTGCCTGTTGCGCATGAAAAGAAACCACCGGTGTCAAGCTTTTTCTGGCCGGAATCAGCTCAATGCTGTCCAGATCCAGCGGCCGCAGTTGTTCAATTATTTCAGACTTGAGCTTCTCGTCCCCTACTCTATCCACCGCCTCCCGTTTTTGGTTCGTTGCGTCAATTAGTTATTTTTTCGAAATCCTTCCTGAATGTCAATCACAAACCCGAGCCCTAAAGTGCAAGAGGGGGACGCCCTTTATATTTTTATATTCAGCAGGTCCACAAGTGAGTACCCGCTGTAGATCCCCACACTGGCTTGATATGAAATAGGGCGATATTTGCAGTCGGCACTGAAACCTTCAAGGCGTTGGCCACGACGGTCATGGTCAGGCCGAGTTCCGTGGTTCCCCAATAACAGGTAAGGCGGCAGGCAGGCTTCGCTGGAACAATCGACGTCGGACGTGGACATCGGCGTGCTTCCAGCAACAAGGGCCGAATGGAGCGCCGAAAAGCGGGTAAGATTGACCATCGAGTTGGAGGACTTGTTCCTGGTAGGAAGAGTGGACCTGGTGCTCTTGCCCGAAGCCGAGCCCTATTTGGCGCTGGATATCATTCGGGGGGCTTGCTGTACACCCGCGATCCTGACAGTCAGGCGAGATATGAACTGTTCGTGTTGAGAAGGGCCGGTGACCTTATGCCCTCCAAAAAGGAAAGAATGCGAATGATACTGGAAGAGGACGCCCGATGACACCCGCCCGTATTCGATCCGGCGTTGTCCATTATCCGGGCACATCGGCAGCAAGCGTAAAGGTATGTTCAACTTTCAAAAAAGCCTTTTGAGTGTACTCGGCACTTGCCTTTGTTTCGATTAGAGGCAAATCCTTCTCAAGAAATTCCAACTCACACTGGTCAGGCAGTTTTTCAACCAATTCAGGATGGTCTGTTAAATATCTCAAAAAATCAAAAACCAGTGATATGTTTTTCGCTACAATCTCTTCCTTCCTCATTTTTTCAGTCTCCTTCTAAATCTATCGCGATACCATTTCCATCGATCCTTAATATCTTGTTCGGCATACATCAAGGCAGTCTTTAAGTCGGGAATGTCCAAAGGATGTTTCTCCTTTTTCCCGCCAGGGAACATCACATCTCGATGAAGAAAACCATGCGAACAATCATATCTTACAAGAGCGTACCATTCTCCGTGAATTCTGGCCTCGTATTGAACCAGCATGTTCACGACCTTGCCTTTTTCAGTCTCAATTTTCAGCCTGAGCCTATCGTCTCCCGACTGACTGATGAACTTGGTAATCTCTTTTTGTGTCATTGTCCTTGTATGCCATCGCCTCGCACATCTGAGCCCGATTTCCTTACTCATAATGAAACGTCTTGAAAACTCTCAAATCCGCTGTAATAGAGCTTTAAACAACCCCCCGGTTAGAAAAAAATGTATCCCAAAAGCATTGTTCGCGTCAAGTTTTTTTCCTTGCTTCGCGGGCGTGGGGACGCCCTTTATATTTTCCGATTAGGGCATATGTCCGGAAGGTCGAAATCCTGGTCCTCTTTTCAAGTTGCCTCCCGATGGGAAATGGCATAGAAAAGAGGATAAAGCCAACGCTCAGAAAGGATTCGGCCTATGATACAGACATATTCTCATCAAAAACAGTTGCACGAGGCCAGGAGCCGGAAAGATCTCCTTTTGCCATGAGGGAACAAGAGGATCACGCCAAGGTGCGGAGACGCAGAAAAATCGGCAACCCTCTATTGTGAAAAATCAAAATTGACGCTCTGGCGGGTTCGAGTCAGCGGATGATGCAGGGGCTTGTCATGAGTCCCACAGAGTCGCTCTATGGCCGGG
>CAYTTQ010000101.1:0-8069 GCA_964440795.1 uncultured Desulfobacterales bacterium
TAACCGCTCCGCCTCACCACCCGCCAGAGACTCAGCAACCGGGTGGCCACCATGGCCATGATGATCCTGGGCACCCAGCATCGTAGGTCAGGTTACGGCGGCAGACGTTACCTGACAAAATATCTTGTCCGGTTTACGAAGGGCCAAAAAAATTGAAAGCCCCCCTCCAGGTAAGGGAGATCACCAGGTAACGGTTTGCGCCGAGCTATGAATCAATAACTACTGAGTATGCCTTTGAATCATACATTTTTCAGTCTTTTTGGCGGTGGATTTAGGTTACCATGGAATCTTTGCAAATTCGCCTGCTTTTTGCTATGAGCTTGTGCGAGGTGTTTACCCTCAATTTGAGACGGGCTATTCGTTCACCTTGTCTTCATGGGATATGGTAAGTGGTGAAAAAGGCTGGAAAAAAGAAAAAGTCGAAGAAGAAGTCGGCCACAGTCCCTTTAAAGAAGCTCGAACAGCAGGGTCGGCAAGCCTTGAAAAGCGGCCGGTTTCGCCGGGCAAGAGACGCATATAAGCGACTCGTCAAACAGGATCATGATCGGTACGCCGCCGACTTGCTTGAAGCCCAAGCCGGGTTATTTCACCAGCTGATGGATGAACGCCGGCACCCTGAAGCTCGCAAGGTACTGGGAGCTCTGAAAAAACTGGACAGCGGACGGACCGTGTGCGTGGCCCGCATGCGATTAGCCATAGCAGAGGGGGATTTTGTACGGGCCGCCGGCGTCGCCGCCGAGACTTGTTCTCTGGAGCCGCCCGAGATGTCGTACGGGGCCTGCAGTGAAGGCTCCCTGTCGGCCGATGCCCTGGTCTTGGCCTTTGAAGCGGTGGGTTCACTGTCCGGTCTATCATCGACGATACGCACCGAGTTGAATTGCATTACGGCCGCCTTGGCGCACGTAGCCGAGGGCCGGTTCGATGCGGCCCTTGAACAAATCAAGCCCGTCGGGCTGAATTCCATTTTTTCCAACTGGAAATGGTTTCTAAAGGGTATATGCGCATTTTACCGCCGGCAGGATGACAAGGCCCGCACGGCCCTGGGCAAAATTCTGCCCGGCAGCGCTCCGGCCAAGGCCGCCGAAGCCTATACGGCTTTGCTCAGTGGGCAAAATGCGGAGGGGGAGATCCGTAACCCCCCGCAGTTGGTACAACATACCTGTCTGGTGGCCGGACAGGAAACAATAGGCAAAGCCCTGGCCAGGTCTCAATATCTGTGGGAGGTCGGGCGATTCCGGGATTCGCTTAAGCATTTGCGTGACCGACTGACGAACTTTCCCACACTCACCCGGGGCATCGGACAAGCGCTGAGTCTCTTCTACTACACGGCATTTTACGACATGGAAGAGCTTGGGGCGGAAAACTACGTTCTTTCTCTTGTCTCCACCGCTACGAATGATCGCCGAAGTACCGCCTTGGAGAAATTCCTGGCTCACCGGGCCCTGGCCCTTTGGTTGGAGGGAACACCGGCACCGGACATGGAGATCCTTACCGCCTGGGAAGAGGCTCTAAGCCGCTTTCAGGCCTTATCGTGTGACGGCCATCATGCCACTCCACTGGTGTACGGCCGCCTCGGAGACCTCTTTTCGGTTGAAGAACCAGACGAGGATCCATTCGATTTTTTCTTTACGCGCCGCCGAGAACAAAGCCAGATATTGAGAAATGCCCGACTGGCCGAATTCTGTTATTGTAAGGGTATCAAGGCGGATCGGCAAAATCGCCATTGCTGGTTTTCCCTCCTCTCACTGTATGAAAAAACAGGGAACAAACCCAAAACCAATAAGACCTTGGACGATATCATCAAGCATTTTCCCGAAGAAAAAGAAGCCATGTTCAAGGCCGGTATCCGCTGTCTGGAACGAAAGGCGTTTATCAAAGGAATGAACTATTTGGATCAGGCCCAAAAACTGGACCCCATTGACAGTCGGGTCCGGGAAAGCTTTATGGTGGCCTGTATCCTTGTCGCCTTGAAGCAGACCCAAAACGGTCGGTTACAAAAGAGGCGCACGGCCCTGGAAAAGGCCGAAGCCCGGGCCTATCGAACGGCGGACGACTTTAATACGGGCCTTTGCTATCTCTATGCCAGATGGGCGGTCATGGAGGCGCTGGCCGGTGAAAATGACGAGGCCGAACAGCGCATGAAA
The DNA here is from genome assembly GCA_964440795.1 of uncultured Desulfobacterales bacterium. Taxonomy (GTDB): domain Bacteria; phylum Desulfobacterota; class Desulfobacteria; order Desulfobacterales. The sequence continues at coordinate 2,145 of CAYTTQ010000101.1, forward strand.
AAGGCCCTTTCCCTTGCCCCGAATCCTTTGAAGCTGCACTATTTCACGGTCCTTATCGGCAGGATGTACGGCGTCCGTCCGGTTTGGGCGGCGGAGAGTCGACGCATAGCGGATGAAGCCCTCGCCGGAACCCCCAACCCGGAAGTCGGCGTTTCTTTGGCCGACGTTCTACGGTATCTCCATTCGTTTCAGCGCCCCAAGGACGGCTGGCTGGATCGCGAGCGAAATAAAATCAACCGTTACCTGATGAAAGCAGCCGGCCGGTCATGTTCCAGAGAGCAGGCTCAGGCCATCATTGACTATGCCTCGCACCCCCGCGTGAAGGCCTGGAACTTGAAGCGCGAGTATGTGGAACTCATGCTTCGTCGCAACCCCGAGGATGCCCGTTTCCGATGGGCCCGGTTAATCCCGGATTTTGACCGGGACAGGCACCCTGCCGGCTTGCACAACCTACGCATCGAGCTGGCGACCGTGCTTGATTTGGCTCATAAACAAGGGGAACAGGACGTAGCCGAACAAGTCGAGCGGGCCTTGAAGCAAGTCGATCGGCAATTGGAGGCCCGGAAATCCATTAGTGAGTTTCTGGGAATGGATCCCGAGATGGATTTCGACGAACCCGATAATACGTATAATGATTTCTTGCATTCCTGTGAAGCCTCGGAAATCGCCGAGGGGTCTTCCGAAAAACAGACCCGGAAGCATGCACCTGAGCCATGCCGGCAGCTCAATCTGTTCGATTTCGAGTGACCTGCCGGGTGTTCGAAACGTGAAAACAAAGAAATGGACTGCATATGAATCCTTACGAAATTCTGGGGGTTTCTCCCCAAGACGATGATGCGGCCGTGCGAAACGCTTATCTGGCCCTGCTTCGGCGTTTTCCACCGGAGCGGCATCCGAATCGATTCGTCGACATCAATCGCGCCTATGAAGCGATAAAAGACACGGACAGTCGATTGCGTCACGCACTGTTTCCCGACGCACCCGCAGAAAGAACACCCTTTGAGGCGGCGCTTCGCCATTTCACACGGTCCGGCGAAAGGGCACCCCTCGATTTTGAAACCTTCAGGAAGTACCTTCAAGAATGCGCGATACGATGACGGATCTTAATGAAAAACCTCCAGACCGACAGAGCCCTCCCGACAGGTCTGAGGGGTCTGGGCCGGAGACATCCTGGAAGCAACAACTGGAGGACAATTTCAGACGCTGGATGGGCCAGGCCGATATGGGCGAGGAGCGCTTACGGAAGGCCGAAAAGGACCCTCCGGACCTATACTCTTTTTACGCGGAATTGTGTGCGCTACGCACCGAGGTACGCCAAAGCGCCAGGCGAAGCCATGAGGGGTTTGTCGGTTTCCGAGAAGCCCTTTCGCAGTTCGACCAAGCGCTTCGCACGTTGCCTCAGGTCCGGTCCACTGAGCGGTCACATGACAACGGGGAAGATGATCCCCGGCAGCGGACATTTCGCCTTGGGGTCGTGGACCTCATGGAACGCCTCAAGCGAATCACCGCCAAGCTGGCCGACCCCCCCGGCAGGAGGGTACTTTTCCGGGAACGTACGTGGCGATCGGCGTGGGCGTCCCTGCGGGAAGGTCTCGAGATGTTGTGCGAACATTTTGAAGACCTGCTCGAGCACGAAGGCATTGAACCGATCTTGTGCACCGGCCGGCCCTTTGACCCGAAACGGATGAAGGCGATCGCCTTTGAACGTACCGATGCGGTAACGCCCGGTACGGTGCGGGAAGAGCTGGCCGGGGGGTATTTGTACAACGGCCGGGTGTTAAAGTTTGCCGAAGTTAAGGTGGCGGTTGAAAAAGGAGACCACTGATGGAGACAATAATCGGAATCGACCTGGGAACCACCAACTCCGAGGTGGCGCTACTTAAAAACGGGAGTCCGCAGGTAATCCCCGTGGAGGGGGAAATCATCATGCCGTCTTGTGTGGGTTTGGCCCCCGAAGGCAGGCTGCTTGTCGGTCGAAGCGCACGGAACCAGATGGTCGTAGCGCCGGAATCCACCGTCATTTCCATCAAACGGAAGATGGGCACGAACACCCGTGTGCAACTCGGAGACAAGGCATTCTCCCCGGAGGAAATTTCTTCCCTCATCCTGGGCCGACTGAAACAGGGCGCTGAGGATCATCTGGGCGCTTCCGTCACCCGGGCGGTAATAACCGTGCCGGCCTATTTCGACGACGCCCAACGCAAGGCGACGCGTGATGCCGGTGTTCTGGCCGGCCTGGAGGTTATGCGAATCATCAACGAACCCACGGCGGCGGCCCTCGCCTACGATGCAGGCCTGGAAAAGAATCAAGTCCTCCTGGTCTACGACCTGGGTGGCGGGACTTTTGACGTATCGCTCGTGATTGTGGAAAACGGCGTCGTTGAGGTAAAGGCCACCCACGGTGACACCCACCTGGGTGGCGACGACTTTGACCGACTGCTCATGGAGCATGTGGCCAAGCATTTCCGCGAAGAAACAGGCGTGGACTTATTGCAGGAACCGCAGTCCCGAAATCGGCTGTGGGTTGCAGTGGAAGCGGCTAAACGCAAGATGACCGACGCACCGTACGCGCGTATTCGCGAAGAATATATGGCCGGCGATCATCACCTGGATGTGGAAATCGACCGAGGCGACTATGAGGAAATGATACGCCCCCTCGTGCGCAAGACCCTGGATTCCGTACACCAGTGCTTGAAGGATGCGGCCATGTTGCCCAAGGCCGTTGATCGGGTGATCCTTGTGGGCGGCGCCTGCCGTACACCTCTGGTGGGGAAGATGATCCGCGACAGTTTGAAGGTTGAGCAGACACACGAGATCAACCCGGACCTTATCGTCGCCATGGGTTCGGCCATCCAGGCCGGCACGCTGGCCGGTGAGCGCCCCCGGTCCGTTCTGGTCGACATCACGCCACATACTTTCGGCACAAGGGCACTCGCCGTCCATGACGGTGAACTGCGTCCGGATGTGTTTGTTCCTGTTATCCGGCGCAACACGCCGCTACCGGTACAAAAAGGGGAAGTATTTTACACGGCTACGGACGAACAGGAGGCCGTAGACGTACACATCTACCAAGGCGAGGCCCCAATAGCCGGAGACAATGTTTTTATCGGCAACTTTATCGTGGAAGGCCTCAGCGATGTACCGGCAGGCAATCCGATTGTGTTGAACCTGTCTCTGGATTTAAGTGGTATCCTGGAAGTAACGGCAAAGGAAAAACGTTCAGGTCTCTCAAAGACCGTGTGCATGCACACCGACGACGGCAAACAACGGCTGGATTTGGATGCCTGTCGCTCGAACCTTTCCGGGATTACGGGGGACCGCGTGCCAACCGAGGAGGCCGGGGCCGCCGGAAAGGACGCCATCCTTTCCGAAGCTAAGCGTCTTCGCCGGAGGGCCACAGAACTTTTGGAGGGCGTGAATGAAATGGATGCTGCAGAACTCAGGGCGCTCATTAAACAAAGCGGGGAGGTTGTAGCCACCGGCGACATGGAAAAACTGGTCGAACTAAACGAATCCCTGTCCGACATGCTTTTTTATCTAGAGGACTGATGGAGATTCGCTGTCCGGCCTGTAAAAAGGGAAATACCAACGAAACCTGCCTGCGCTGCGGTACCGACCTAGCCGCGCTGTTTGCTGTCCGGGCGGCCGCGCTGCACCATCTGGCGCAAGGGCGACATTGGCTGACTCAGGGACGAGGGAAAGCCGCCCTGGCCAGCGCCGAATCTTCCTGGCGCATGGAGAATACATCTCAGGCGGCGGGGTTGGCATTTCTGGCCTGCCTTTTACTTGAAGACTTCGACCTGGCAACAACATGGTATGCTCGTGGTGCAGACCTTTAGGTGACTTCGTTGCCGATAGCGGGCCGCGCACCAACGGATAGCACAGCTTTACCCCGGCTTTGCCGCACTCACGGCAAAGCCCCACCCCCGGGTGAGAATGCTTTTTTAGCGATGCCCTCTCCTCACCGCCCGCCAGAGGCTCAACAAACGGGTGGCCACCATGGCCATGATGATTCGGGGCACCCAGAGCCAAAAGGCGGGCAAGCCGAGAGACAGGAAAAGCGCGGGGTCTTCCACCAGAGAATGGTTAATCCCGATGGACAGTTGCAGGTCTTCGAGTTCCTCTCGGCTCAAGTGTCCGGCCTTTGCTTCTTCCACAATCACCGCGGCGCCGTAAGAAAGACCGAACACGGCGGCGGTCACCCACAAGAGCCCCACCTTGCGACTCAACCCGAGGGCTCCCAGTAACGGCGACAGGGCTCGCACAAGGGGATAGATCCAACCCAACGCTTTGAGTACTTCCAAAATAATCAACAACGACATGATGATGGCGAAGATCTTAAGGCACAGGCCCGCGGTGAGAACCCCCCATTCGACTATCATGGCGCCGAAGGCCTGCCCACCGTCCGGATCGACGGGCAGTACCGACGATGCCGCCGGGGTGGTATCAAAAAAGGGGGCGATGGCCAGGACGGTGACAATGGCCGCCGTAATTCGGAAGGCAGCGGCTTTCAGGGGATGAAGGCCGGATTTTCCCTGGATCACACTTTCCTGGATCAAACTGTGGGCGGTGAGAAGAAAGACGGCGATCAGGGTCATCTCCTCCTTGGACAGGGGCAACACGGACATGGCCGCGATCCCGCCGTATATATTGGTCAGCATGCCGATCAAAAGCGGTAGGGCGGCCGTGGGCGGCAGGCTGAGAAATCCGGTGACCGGCTCTACCAGAAATCCGATACGATGGATAATACCCGACCAGGCCAGGATAGACGTCAGAAAGGAGATGGGCACCAGGATCTTGACCATCCAGAGAAAACCGGCCCAGCCCTTGCGAACCCCGGCGGCCAGCCCGGTCTTCAGGCGCTGAGGACCCGTTTGCCCGCTGAGGTCATCACGCCCGTTGGGTCGCATACTGTGTAGATCGGATCCGCATCTTCTGGATGAATATCACGGCACCGTAAATGACAAATCCCAAGGGAAAGAAGTAATACTTGTAGGCCGGATCCACCGAAAAGAAAGAGGCCACCGCCCCGGGATGAAAAAGGACGAAGGCGGCACCCAGGAAAAACGGGATGTCATACCACCTATTTTTGGTCAGACACCATCCCTGGGCAAAGCACTCGAAACTCGACATGGCCACCAACGCCATCACGAAGATCATCAGGCCGTGCGGCCATGAATCGATGTTATGAAGGATCAGGTCCGGGTTGAAGACAAACAAGAAGGCCAGCACGGAGGTCCGGATATCGTACAAAAATCCTTGTATCCCCGTCGGGATGGCCTCCGATTCGGCAATCGCCGACGCCGCATAGGCGGCCAATCCCACCGGGGGCGTATCGTCGGCAAGGATACCGAAATAGAAGCAAAACAGATGGGCCGCCATCAAGGGAACGAAAAACCCGTACGCACCGCCCACTTGCACCACGATCGGGGCGGTCAAAGAGGCCATGACGATATAGGTGGCCGTGGTGGGCAGCCCCATGCCGATGATCAGGCTTGCAACGGCGGTAATGAGCAGAAGCAAAAAGATATTGCCTGCGGAGAGCGTCTCCACCACAGCGGAGATCATCCCGCCGATACCCAGGGCCACGATACCGACGATGATTCCGGCGGAGGCACAGGCCAGGGCCACGGACATCATGTTCTTCGCCCCCTGAACCAGCCCTGTCACAATGATTTGCCCCGCCATGATCAGTCCCGTGAGGAGACTCTGTTGCTCACGGATCGCCTTTCGAATCTCCTGATAAATAATAACGGGAATCAAGAGCATGAGGGCCCGAAAGGCCGCCAGTTCCGGGGAATGTCTCAAATAAACCAATTCGTAAAGCAACACCACCAACGGAATCATATAATGAAGGCCGGTCTTCAGCGTTCCCCAGAAACTGGGCACATCTTCCGGTGGCAAGCCTTCGATCCCCAGCTTGGA
>CAYTTQ010000102.1:0-7949 GCA_964440795.1 uncultured Desulfobacterales bacterium
ACACTGGGAGGAATGAAAGGGATTACCTGGACGCAGGTGGCCCAGTATTGTGTGTTGATCGTTGCCTTTTTGATTCCTGCAATCGCCATTTCAACCAAGATGACAGGCATTGCCATTCCCCAAATCGGTCTCGGGGGCACGGTCTCGGAAGGAACATATGCAGGGCGGTACCTGCTCGATGTGCTGGACAAGTTAAATACCGATCTGGGGTTTGCAGCCTACACATCTGCCTTCGGTGAAGGCAATAAATCCATGATCGATGTCTTGTTTATCGCCTTCGCACTGATGGTGGGCACGGCGGGATTACCCCATGTGATCATTCGATTTTACACGGTTCCCAACGTGAGATCGGCCCGATGGAGCGCCGGTTTCGCCTTGCTCTTCATCGGTATACTTTACACCACGGCCCCGTCCGTGGCGGGGTTTGCACGGTATAACATGATTGATACGTTGAACGGCAAATCATACGAGGCGGCCCCATCCTGGTTTAAGAACTGGGAGCAAACGGGTCTGGTCGCCTGGATGGACAAAAACAACGACGGCATGATTCAATACAGAGCCGGCGCACCCTTCGAGGGAAAGCCCGTTCCGCTCGATGAGCGCGGGGAGTGGGGACAACGCATGGTCGCTAATGAGCCTACGGAGACGAAAAACGAGCTATACGTCGACCGCGACATCATGGTGTTGGCCAATCCGGAGATTGCCAATCTGCCCGCATGGGTGGTCGGTCTGGTCGGTGCCGGCGGATTGGCGGCGGCCCTATCCACGGCATCGGGGCTGTTGCTGGTTATATCGTCATCGATTTCCCATGACCTCTATTATAGAATCATTAACCCCCAAGCGACAGAAAAGCAGCGGCTGTTACTCGGCCGGGTGATGATCGGTGTGGCCGTACTTATTGCCGGCTATTTTGGGATCAATCCACCCGGCTTCGTGGCGCAGGTGGTCGCCTTCGCCTTCGGACTGGCGGCTTCGAGCTTCTTTCCGATCATCCTGCTGGGTATTTTCAGCACCCGAACCACAAAAGAGGGCGCCATTACGGGTATGCTTTGCGGCATCGGCTTTACGGCCTTTTACATCATCCAGGTCAAGTACACCAGCGTGGGGCCCTGGTTTCTGGGGATCAGCGCAGAGGGTATCGGCACGGTGGGCATGCTCATCAATCTGATATTGACCTATGTGGTCTCCCAGTTTACGCCTGAACCGCCTCAAGAAGTTCAGGACATGGTGGAAAGCATCCGTTACCCCCGTGGTGCCGGTGATGCTGCCCCCGCACATTAAAGGCAGGTTTGGCACTAGTTCAACGGTTTGGTCATTTACAAGACCGTAACCGGCAGCAAAGCGTAAGGAAGGTCATCAAGGCGGGAGAGATTTGCTCTCCCGCCTTGTCTTTTTGTGACTCTGTTCCGCCAAACCGAGAATTGGAACGGCATCGGGGAGAGTTACAGGATTTGACGTTTTCGGGGAGTATGCCTTCCCCCTTTGCTCGAAGGGCAAGGCACCCTAAGTGCCGACAGGCTTGTCGGCACTATCGTCTGCGTCCGTCGGCGTGTGTCTGCGGCTAATTTCTTCCGCTAAATTTTACCGTGTTTCGGAAAGAGTTTGAGGTACAAAAAGCCGGATAAAAAGATGAGAGAAGCCGTTTTGATAAGCCCCATCAGATTGTGCGTCTCAGGGCGAAAAAGCGCTAATACGGATACGACAAAGAGAAACAGGTAGCCCAGTCGGTGGAACCGGTAGATATACCACAACAGGCAAAGGTTTACGGCCGGAACGATCAGACTCCAAACGACAATAAAAACATTTTTAACCCCGTGATCCAGGATGGGACCGAGAATCTCTCCCAGGCGCATAAAGGTAAACGCCGCAAGCAGTGCCAAAAGGAGATAATTCCATCCATAGTGGGCTTCTTTTTTGGACAACTCGGTTTGATTGCGAAGAAATCGTTCAAAGTCTTCCACGTCCATCTCTTTGGACAGAATATGATAGATCTCTTTCTTTGTTTTTCCTTGTGCGATAAGACTTAGAACCCGCTTTTCCACTTCCTGCGCCATAGTGGTGTCTACCCCAGATTAAGATGAAAATGTGCGGCGATAAAGGACTGGGCCTCTCCGATAAGTGAAAAGGCCTTTTTCAGTGAGCGCTGGTCCAGATCGGATAGTTGAGACGGTGTGACAAAATTGTCCGGTTCTTTGCCGTCCTTGATTTCCTTGAGTTGTTCCTTGAGACGCACGTGCATGAGAAATTCATAGGCTTCCATGATGCGGGCGGCGAGGTCATGTGAGATAAAAGTCCCTTTTCGGAGGGACTCAAACCTTTCCAGGGTGTTGGTCGCCGGTAGCCCGTGGTCCAGACACATGAGCCGGGCAAAATCGACAAAGGGCGTAAGACCCTTTTCCTTCAGATCGAGTTGGCCTTTGTACGGACCTTCCTTTTCCACTTTGAACTGCTTGAACATCGACAAGGGCGGACGGACGTCCAAGCAGTCTCTGGCCACGTGGTGAATGAACACCTTTTCCGCAGCGGTGCGTTTCATCAGGTGTTCTCGCAATTCGTCCGCCAGCTGAACGTTGCCGAAACCCGCCCTGAAATCAAAAAAGATGGTCGAATAAAGAACCTCTTTCGGGTCGGGAGAAAATATCCAATGGTCGAAAAGCCTTTTCCACGCGGACAGCGACTGGGTCCATGAGGGATTGGACGCCATCATGTCACCCTGACACAACCGATAGCCGCACTTTGCGAGATGGTGCACCGCCTTTTGGGCCAATTCCAGAAAATAAGACCCGGCCGCTTCATCATCGGCTTCTTTGCCGGTGTTTTCGAAAATAATGGCATTATCCTGGTCGGTGGAAAACGTTTGCTCTTTTCTTCCCTCGCTTCCCATGACCAACCAGCAAAAAGCAACGGGAGGCGGTCCGATTTCCATAATCAACAGGTCTAGAATTCGCCCCAGGATTTGATCATTCAATACGGTAATGATGCGGTTTAGGTGGCTGGCCTTAACCCCTTGGTACATGAGACGACCGACTACCGCGGAAAACGCCTTGGGAATGGAATAAAGTCCTTCGATTTCCGTTTGAGCGGCAATTTCACGAAACAAAAATATGGGGGAATCCCCCTGAACCGTCATGATGTCATGGGAGGTAAGCACGCCGAATGGTTTTTCACTTCTTTCCACTGCCAAATGATGGATGTGGTGCTTGAGCATCGTAAACAGGGCATCGAAGCAGAGGGCACCGGAGCTGATCGATTTGACCGGAGCGGACATAATCGACTCAACCGGGGTGTCACATCCCAATCCCTGAGCCACCAGTTTGGTCCGCAGATCCTTGTCGGTAACGATTCCCAGAAGCTGACCCTCTTCTGATTGAACAAAGACGGACCCAATGCGGCGTTGGGCCATTTCGGCGGCGGCTTCTTGCGCGGTCGTTGTGGGCGGACATGAATAAACGGTTTCTTTGGCCAGCTTGTCAATGGATTGGCTGAATATGTTGGGCGTCTTGTCGTCCTCGGTCTGGGGCCCCGCCCTCAGTTCGAGATGGGCCGGGTGAATATAACGCTCGCAGAAGGCGTGGAGATAATAATGAGCAAAGGGGGGGGTGGTGCGGAGCAACTCTTGGAATGTTTCCTTGGGAATGAGGATACACGTGGTTTCTTCGATGGCCTCGACAGACAGATTGGCGGCCGTGCCCGTAATGATGCCCAGAGCGCCGAAGTAATCACCGGGCCCCCGATACTCGTTACGTCTTTTGATATCCTTTTCGTCCCTGAGATATAGCGAAACACTGCCCGATTTAATGAGGTAAAGGGATTCGATACGTGTCTTTCCCTGTCTAAATATAAGTGTGCCCTTGGCGAAGGTCTTTTCGGTCAACGTGTTTGCCGGCTTCTGAAATACCTCATCTTCCAGGTCGCTGAAAGGGACGACGGTTTTCAGGAAAGCAGCAGGGGAACCGGCACTTTCTTTTTCAGGCGGATGCTTAGTCGTCATGCGCCGTGGTGTCCCATAGGAGTTGAAATTGAACCTTTTGAGGAGAGGCAAGGACAGCGGGAGGAGGGGTGAAGGAAATGCCCACAAGGACTTGATTGTTTTCTCCCTGAGGGGTTGCAGAGACCTCGAGGTCCCTGGGCGTCGGATGGCCGGTTTTCTCCCAAAATAACGAAAAAGCCTCTCTGACACCCCTTGCAATGCCGTCAGGATCCGAGGGCAGATCCAAGCGCTTTTCAAAGGCCATCAAAATCTGAACGGTCCTGGCAACCAGGCACTGATAGCAAAGAGATCCCCCGCTGATTGTTGTTTCATCCGGTACGAAAGCGTAGTCCTTGTTTTTGGGCACCAACACGGGAGTAATACCGGCGGCAATAAACTGATGAAATCGATCTTCGCTGATTTCAGCCATGGCGCAACAGGACCGCCGTTTTTCGAAATCAGCCACGGGTAGATCCTCCACACGGATATTTTTCCACGCGGTGAAGCCTGTCGGCCAGTTGGTCTTGGCCACACTTTGGGCGATGAGTCCGGCCATGGGCCACACGGGACTTGTCCATAAGAGGCTGTCTTCTTCAAAGGCGACCGTTCGAGGCATGTTTCCGGCGCCGTAGGGCGGACGCGCCAATAGGGGATTACAGGTAACGGTCACCCATCCGGCTCCGGGGAATTGCTTGACGCGGTGCCATTTGGCGTAGGTTTGTCCGGCGATATGATGGGGCAGATAAGAGAGGTTTTTCAGCTCCGCCCATGAATCCAGATACAGGAATTGATGAGAAACCCAGCACACCGTCGGTGCCAGCATGCGCTCAGAAAACTCGGTGACTTCGGCTAGAATATCCATGCTGAACGGCGAGTTGTCAAGCGGCAAGTCGACAATGACAAGGGCCGGAGATGCCGCTTGCAGGTCGGTTTCCAACCGCTTAAGTGTTTCTTTCAAGGTGTCGCTGCTTGACGGCACCAGTTCCAAGGCAATATCCGAACGCTCCGAAAATTGGTCCAGAACCAGCCGAAGACCACGCCAGGCGGCCTCGGTGCTTCGAAATTTCGGGTCGGCATAGACGTGTTCAAGGGCTTCGCGGATAATGGGGGTTACAGGATCGGCGAGCCGTACACCGGAGGCCTGAGGGGCGGTTTCCTGATCCTGATTCGGGTCCTGGTTCGGGAGAGCAACCATGTTCAATATATCGTCAATGGCGTCGTGGGACCGGTGTTTAGACGATTTCGTCGTTTTGGGAGAAGGTATCTTCAGGGGGGGAAGCATAGACAACCCGTTCACCCGCTGTTGCAACTCATCGGCGGATATTTTTCCGGCGGCGCCATCTTGAAAAAGCCTTTTCGCCTTGAGGGCCTCGGAAAAAAAAGGGCTCGCCTCCGCCAAATGATCGGGATGGAAGTCTTTTAGGGCTTTGCACTGTATGGTAACGGTACCCGCCGGGGATACGTCCTTGGGTACGGATACCTCAAAGGTGAGGTTCAGTGCCGCCACAGCCTCGTCAAACGTCATGGGGTCGACTTGAATCGGTTCCCGGGACCAAACCCCTTGCAAGGACGGCAAAAGAGGGGCCAAGACCAAAATCTTGAAAGGTACTCGTGGAATGTGGATCGAATTAGACACAGTGCCCCTCCGTTGCGGCCGTGAAGCCGGTCGGTTGCTGGTGAATCAGCGGCGTAAAAACTTTTTGAAGAGGGCCTTGGCTTTGTTTGCCCCTTCGCTTTGGGATTTTTCCTTCGGGGCTCCTTGGACGTCATCATGCGGTTTCGTCGCTGCATGCTCCTCGGATTCAGTCGGTTCCACCTCTACCAGGCGGCCCCCGCTGAGAAATCGAAAGACCGGGCCCTGAGCGCTGAAAGCCACCAGATCGTTCGCATTGATGGCGCTTTGAAGGTCAACGGCTTTTCCGTTGATAAGAATGCGGTTTTGACCGGTGAGATCCTTTATATAATATTGGCCTTGAGTGAAAAAAAACTCTGCATGCCGATCGGCGATCGCTTCATGGTCCAAAGTGAAATCACTGCCAGGCCCTTTTCCGACTTCAATGGGCAGTTCCTTAAATGAACGCAGTGTGGGCCCGAATTGTATGACCAAGGGTGCTTGTACCCTCTGCGGGGATGGAACGGGGCCGGGCGAGGCAACGGGTTGCGGTCTTGGTTCTGCTATCGCCCCTGGGCTTGCCTCTTGTCTGGGTTCAGGTCTCGGTTCAGGTCTGATTTCTGATCTGGGGCCTGGTCTGGCTTGGGGGGTGTGCGGCGGCGGGGGTGGTGGTGGCGGCGAAGCGGCAGGCTCCGGTGACGGCTCGGATACCGGGGCCGGTTCGGGCTCACTTGGCGAAGCCGGGCGCACGTCGGGTTCGGAGACCCCCTGAATCTCTTCTTGGCCCTCGCCGATCTTGGTTAAAAAGCTCACCTTCGGTCCCCCTTCGGAAAAGGTGAGGACATCTCCGTCTTTCAGGAAGGCTTCAGACACCCGCTTGCTGTTAACGAAAGTGCCGTTGGTGCTTTCGTCAACCAACTTAAACCGGTTTCCCTCTCGAACAATATGAGCATGCTGCCTGGAAATTGCCGTGGTATCCTTAGGAAAATGTAGATCACACGATGGGTTACGTCCGATTGTAACGGTAGGGCCGGGGAATTCCTGAATTTCCCCTTTGAGTGGTCCCTGGATATGGACCAGTTGGACGAGAATTGCGGGTGGATTCTTCATATCAGTTGCAAATTATTGCTGATATTCACTCGTTATGTCAAGGAAATTGTGGTGCCTAAATCCACCGGATCTTCGCTCCGAGGGAAGCCCCCCTTTTTTGTCCCGTATGAAATTGTTTGATCTCGGAGTGTTTTTCCGGTAGGCATACAAGGAATCTTGATCCTCGGCAAAGACTAAACAAAACGAAAGGTCCCTATCGACTATGTCCCCAATTGAGTTTTCCGGCGGATCCCATGTGGGGTTACGGCGCCGCGACAACGAAGACGCGTATGTGGTTAGACCGGATCTAGACTTTTGTGCCGTAGCCGACGGTATGGGCGGGGCTGCGGCAGGAGAGGAAGCCAGCGGGATCTTTGTGGAAACCGCCGAAGAAGTATTCACGAATAAGGGACGGGTTTCACAAGAAGAAAGGGTCCAATTGGTTCAAAAGGCTTTTTCCTGGGCCAATGATCGGATACTCGATCATGTGAAACAGCATCCTGAGCACAAGGGCATGGGGTGTACCGCAGAACTTCTGGCCTTTTTCGACAATGGGTTCGTATTGGGCCATATGGGAGACAGCAGGACCTACCGGCTGAGAAACGGGCAATTCCGACAACTGACTAAAGACCATTCATTTGTGCAGGATCAATTGGACCAAGGGCTGATTAGTCAGGAGGAAGCCAGGAATCACCGAATGCGAAATATCGTTCTGAGGGCTGTGGGGGTGAAGTCCGAGCTTGCGCTTGACGTGACGCGAGGAAACGCCTACACCGGTGATCGCTTTCTGCTGTGTTCCGACGGGCTGACGGACATGGTTCAAGATGCCGACATCCAGGCGGTGCTGGCTTCGGAGGAACCGTTGGCCCAACAGGTGGAGCGACTCATCGAGATGGCCAAGTCCGGGGGGGGTAAAGACAATGTCACCGTTGCCATTGCTCATGTCTTCTAGCTGGGTTCCAAATATCGATAGAAAACGCGGCCCTAAGGTGCTCGAAAATACTTATAGAAAAATCTTGCCAAAGTGCGGGGGCATCCTCTATCATGAAAATGATGGCAGAGTGCCTGAAGGAGGTACCATGCCCGATTAGGCGGCCAACCTGTAGGTACGGCTGCTTTTTCCAGCATACCTCCCATTCCAGGCCGTGACTTTGGTCCTACAGCAAAAAGTCCCTGCCATCATTTTTTTGTTGGAGCCCGCCTCACCCATTTTGACAAACGTTTAAGGGTTCGCGCAAAAATAACTTCACAGAATGGGCGCTCGGATTTGGTTCGGAT
>CAYTTQ010000103.1:0-7936 GCA_964440795.1 uncultured Desulfobacterales bacterium
ATCTTCCCCAATCCCTCAATCCCCCAATGCTTCAATCCCTCAATCCCTTAATCCCTCAATCCCCAATTCCTCAATCCCCCAATCCCTCAATCCCCCAATCCCTCAATCCCCCTTCACACCTTCCAACACCTCACCCAATGGCCCTCGCCAACCTCACGGAACCCGATGGCCCCCTCCCGGCACCGGTCTTCGACCAAGGGACACCGTCCCTGAAATTTACATCCCGGCGGCGGGTCAAAGGGGCTGGGCACATCCCCGGACAAGGGGGTCCACTCCGTCCGCGTGTCCCCGCGCCCACGGGGTACGGCCGCAAGGAGGGCCAATGTATACGGATGCATGGGGGTGTCGAAGAGCTTTTCCACCGGGGCGTATTCCATGATCTGACCCAAATACATGACGGCGACATGGTCACTGATATAGCCCACCACATTCAGGTCGTGGGAAATGAAGACATAACCGAGGCCCAGCCTTTCCTGGAGTTCCTGAAACAGGTTGATGATCTGCGCCTGAATGGATACGTCCAGCGCCGATATCGGCTCATCACATATGATCAGCGATGGGGACACACTCAGTGCCCGGGCGATGCCGATGCGCTGACGCTGGCCGCCGCTGAACTGATGGGGATACCGATCGGCCGCCTCCCAACCGATACCGACCATCTGAAAGAGTTCTTTAAGCCTCTCCCGACGGGCCTCTCGGTCGGTCATGCCGATGACCCGAAGCCCCTCTTCGACCGACCCCCCGACCGTCATCCTCGGGTTCAACGACCCGAAGGGATCCTGAAACACGATCTGCATTTCCCGACGCAAGGCCGTCATCTCGGACCCTTGGAGGTCGGTGATATCTCGGTCCTCGTAAAAGATCCTTCCCCCATCGGCTGCCAAAAGCCTCAAGACGACTCGGCCGACGGTAGATTTTCCGCAACCGCTTTCTCCCACGAGGCCCAACGTCTTGCCCCTTTCCACGGCCAAATCCACGCCGTCGACCGCCTTGACCCACCCGACCACCTTACGCAAAAACCCCCGGTATACGGGGAAGTACTTACGCAGGTTTTCGACATGCAAAAGCATTTCAACGATCCCTCGGAGCGCCCTCCCGCAGACAAATCACTGCGGGAAGGGTCGGATTTTCTTTACAAAACGATTCAGTCTCTTCTATTCATAATAAAACAAACAATCAAGAACAAAGAAAATATGGTTCTTCTCCAACTTACTTGGAAACGGATCGTCAGATATTCAGGAAAATACCCGGGCTTTGGACCGAATTTTGCTTGTAACGACTATAACTACTATCGGACGCACCATGTCCCTGGGGATGCCCAAATAACGGACCAACAACGACCTTAACCATACGGCCCATTTCAACACGTAGAAGCAAGGGATACAGCATGAACGATCTTACGAACCGTCATCCGGAATCCCCGGGCAAACAAGCGACACCGGAGACAAACACCACGGAAGGACCAGACGTCACGGAAAAGAAGCGGGCCGGACGGAAAAAGAAACACTTTACCCAATTCATTTTTCGCGACTGGTGTAAGGCCTGCGGCATCTGCAGCGCTTTTTGCCCTAAAGGGGTTATCGGGGAAAGCGACACCGGTGCCCCCGTTATCGAACATCCCGACGCCTGCATCGGGTGCCGGTTTTGTGAACTCCACTGTCCCGACTTTGCCATTACCATCCGCGAAAAGAACGGGGAACCAACGAGAAACGGCACATGAGTAAAAAGAAATCCCAAAATCGGCTGCTCTTGCAAGGCAACGAAGCCATCGTGGAAGGGGCATTGGCGGCGGGGTGTCGCTTTTTTGCGGGCTACCCCATTACGCCCGCCTCGGAGATCAGCGAAGCCCTGTCGGTAAAACTCCCCGGGTTGGGGGGCACCTTCATTCAGATGGAGGATGAACTCGCCAGCATGGGGGCGGTGGTCGGTGCCTCTTTAAGCGGGGTAAAAAGTATGACCGCCACCAGCGGCCCCGGGTTTTCCCTGATGCAGGAAAATCTGGGCTTTGCCTGCATCGCGGAAGTCCCCTGTGTGGTCGTGAATGTCATGCGGGGCGGACCCAGCACGGGGCTTCCGACCAGTCCGGCACAAGGGGACGTCATGCAGGCCAGGTGGGGAACCCACGGCGACCATCCGATCGTTGTGCTCTCGGTTTCTACGGCACTGGAGTGTTTCGAGATGACGGTCCGGGCATTTAACCTGTCGGAAAAATACCGGGTCCCCGTTATCGTTTTGGCGGACGAAGTGGTTGCCCACACCCGGGAAACGGTGGCATTGCCGGAACCCGACAGTATAAAAATCATCGACCGAACGCCGCCGAGTGTGCCCCCCGAATGGTATACCCCGTACGCCGAAAACAGCCGGGGGGTTCCGCCCATGTCCGCATTTGGGGAGGGCTTTCGTCATCATGTGACCGGCCTCGTCCATGACGTAAGGGGATTTCCGACTCAGACCCCCCATGAAGTGGACGCCTTTATCAGGCGCCTCTTCCGTAAGGTCACCCAGGGATTTCCCGAAATCCAGATGACCCGGTCCTATCTGCTCGAAGACGCCACGGTGGCGGTCATCGCCTACGGCTCGGTGGCCAGGTCGGCGCAACGGGCCGTCATCGAGGCGAGAAACGAGGGCGTCAAGGCCGGCCTACTCCAGTTGACGACCCTGTTTCCCTTTCCCAGGCGTATCGTGGAACCGGTTTTGAAACAGTGTGATCTGGTGGTGGTACCGGAGATGAATATCGGTCAAATCAGCCGTGAGGTGAAACGGGTCAATCAGTTCGGCACCCACGTGGAAAAATACAACAAAGTCGACGGCCGGCTCATTACTCCGGATGAGATACGGCGCAAGCTGATGGGAAGTTAACCGAGATGCCAAAAGAAGTCACCAAGCTCATCCATAAATATTTGCGACACGACAAGCGATTTCCCCATGTCTGGTGCCCCGGGTGCGGCAACGGGATCGTATTGGGCGCCCTTATCCGGGCCATTGACCGAATCGGACTGACCAAGGACGAAATCGTCCTCGCCTCGGGCATCGGGTGTTCGGGCCGAATGAACGTCTATGTCGACTTCAATACCATTCACACCACCCATGGACGGGCCTTGACCTTTGCCACCGGCATCAAACTGGCCAATCCTTCGTTGACGGTTATCTCGGTTATGGGCGATGGCGACGCCACCGCCATCGGCGGCAACCATTTGATCCACGCGGCCCGGAGAAATTTAAACCTGACGGCCATCATCATCAACAACCAGGTATACGGCATGACCGGGGGACAGTATTCCCCGACCACCCCTTATGGCTCCATTGCCAGCACATCGATTCACG
The DNA here is from genome assembly GCA_964440795.1 of uncultured Desulfobacterales bacterium. Taxonomy (GTDB): domain Bacteria; phylum Desulfobacterota; class Desulfobacteria; order Desulfobacterales. Next base: position 3,325 of record CAYTTQ010000103.1, read on the forward strand.
GCAATATCGAACACGCCTTTTCCATCGCGGAACTCACGGCGACCGCCGGGGCGGCCTTCGTGGGCAGAGGCACGGTCTATCATGCAAAACTGCTGGACAGGCTGATCGAAAAGGCGATCCTCAAACGGGGATTCAGCGTGGTGGAAATCATGTCCAACTGCCACATCCAGTACGGCCGACGGAACAAGATGGGAAACCCGGTAAAAATGCTGGAATGGTTCCGGGACCATGCCGTGACCATAGAAAAGGCTGCGGACATGTCTCCGGAGAATCTGGAGGATAAGTTCACCATTGGTATTTTGGCGGACTTGGAAAAACCGGTTTACACCGAAGAATACCAGAAGATACGGGACCAGAGTGCTCACCCCAATCCGGCGGATTAAGGGGTCGCGCAAAGGATAGTGCGCTGCACCAAGTGGCGGAAACTACGTTTCCTGTAAGCGGAAAACGGCAAGGAATAGACAATGCTTACCACCGATCGTTATGAAATGCGCTTCAGTGGCTCAGGCGGTCAAGGCATCATTACGGCGGCCATTGTATTGGCCGAAGCAGTGGCCACCAAGACCAAAAACTACGTGAGCCAAACACAAAGCTATGGCCCCGAGGCCCGTGGGGGAACGAGTAAGGCGGAAATCGTCGTCAGCGGGTCCCCCATCGACTATCCGAAGGCCATCCAGCTCGATCTGCTGCTGGCCATGAATCAGGCATCCTGCGACGCCTATTTTGCAGACCTGAAGGCCGACGGCCTGCTGGTAACGGATGCCACCCTCGTGGATCAGGTCCCAACGGACCGGGTGGTCGCCATTCCCTTTACCCAGATCGCCGTATCGCAAGCAGGGAAAACTCTCGTGGCCAATATGGCAGCCCTGGGCGCCGTCGTTCACCTTACCCAGATCGTTTCGCCCAAGGCCATGGAATCGGCGTTGCTGGCACGGGTTCCCAAAGGTACGGAAGAAATGAACGCCAAAGCCTATCGTGCGGGAGCGCGGGCAGCCAAAAAAATCGACCTCGATAAACTACCACCGACAGTCACACCGGAAGATGAAGAAGTCTGATATTTCTCCAAGATCTGGTCTTCAAACACCGCCTCCGGTCATCGACAACTGACAACTGACAACTGAAACAGGAAGGTGACGCATATCATGAAAACGATTCGCTTGCTTGGACTTCTTTTTTTCACGGCAATTGGCATCTTTTCGTGTGCAGACTCCGGAGAGGACCCGTCCCGGACCCTTGCCCGGATCAACGATTACCGGTTGACCCTAGAGGCGTTCGACCGGCATATCGCCGAGGACGTGGAAATGGACGACACATACAAGGTAACCCGGCAGGCCAAGCAGGAGGTGATCGAGGCACTTATCAGGCAACAGATCCTTATCCAGGAGGCCAAGCGTCGTCATCTGGATACACGAGAGGCCTTTATCGAAGCCATTCAGCGCTATTGGGAATCCACATTGATCCGAAATCTCCTGGATATCAAGGGTCAAGAAATCAACGATCGCATTTACGTATCCCAGCAAGCAATCGAAGGGCGATACCGGGAAATGAAACAGCAGCGACCCGCCCTTCCTCCCCTAAAGCAGATAGCCGAGGAGATAGAAGAGGACCTGAGGGAAGAAAAAAAGACCCGACTCCTCGAGGCGTGGATCGAAGACCTGAAAAAAGAGACCGATATTGAGATAAATGAGGAATTACTTGAGAGAGAAGGGGATTAGGCTGAAGGGCAAAGGCTGAAGGCTGAAGAGCGAAGACTGAAGGCTAAAGGCTGAAGGCTAAAGGCTGAAGGGCGAAAGAAGGAAATTAGGCTGAAGACTGAAGGCTGAAGGATTAGCGGACTCAAAGACGAAGGTTTATAGGCGGTTTATGCGGGATCACAACAAGCTTAGGGCGTTTCAGCTGGCTGACGAAGTTGCGCTACTGACTTACCAAGTCACTGCGGGTTTTCCCCAGGAAGAACGCTACGGACTTACCTCACAAATCCGGCGGGCAGCGGTTTCGGTACCGTCGAATATCGTTGAAGGTTGCGCCCGGGATACCCACTCAGATTATCTTCGGTTTCTCTACATCGCCTTCGGATCTTTGAGAGAACTCCACTATCAGATGGATCTTTCAAGACGCTTGGGCCTTCTCAGCAATGATGATGCCGAAGTAGTTGAACCCAAAATTGTAGAAACGGAAAAGGTTCTGAACGGTTTAATCCAAGCGCTGAAAAACGCCTGATCTATTTTTGGCCTTCAGTCTTCAACCTTCAGCCTAATTCTTCAACCTTCAGCCTTCGGTCTTCAGCCTAAACACCTAAAAGGAGTACACCAAAATGAATCAAGAGAAACGACCCCATCGGCGGAAGCAGTATTTCATCAAAAAGCGCTTTCAGTTCCGATTCATTCTTAAGTTTTGCTTACTTCTTTTGGGCGGTGTCGTTATCTCCACGGCCCTGCTCTTTTTCTTTTCCAAAGGGACGTTGACATCTTCATTTCGGGATTCCCGGTTGGTTATCGAAAACACGGGCTCGGCCATCCTGCCGGCGGTCATTTATACCAATCTCATTACATTGGCGCTGATCAGTATCGCCGTCATCGCCGTCACCTTGTTCGTATCTCATAAGATCGCCGGTCCCATGTACCGGTTTGAGAAGGAACTCAAGGAGGTAGCACAAGGAAACCTTACCACACACATCACGCTAAGAGAACAAGACCAGATGACCGATATAGTGGATGAATTGAACGCCATGATCGTCAGTCTTCACGATCGGGTCGCCGACATTCAATCTCAGGTTGATCGGCTGGCGGAAACCGCGGACGCGAAAAGTCTTCCCGCCGCAACCAGGGATCAACTGAAACAGCTTCAAAAGCGAATTAACGACCAGTTTAGGCTATAACAGGTTCCGGTAGAAATCGAAATCAATGGATCCTCGCTTACCTTCGCCATCGCACGTAATCGCCGTCATTCTTTTCGCCGTTCTTCTTTCGGCAACGGGCGACGGGGTTTGTGCCGATGAACCCGAATGGCCCCGACTGGATACCCGGTTTACGTCCATTCATTACCAGGAGGAAGGTGATCTGGAAAAGTTTTACTCCCGCATCGATTACGGCCCGAGGCACTGGGGGATCAAACGGCTCTTTTCCTCGTCGGCCCCCAAGAATGTGCAAGAGGCCATCGCCAAAAAGGTGGATCTGCTTTTTGAACGGGTACAGTCTATTTTGGGCATGCGGAAAAAAATCGACAAGGTCAACGTCCGCCTCCATCAGGACCAAGATCAACTGCATCGGGCCTTTTACAACATATACAGACAAAAATGCCGCATCCGAGCCTGGTACCGCTACAAAAACAATACGGTCTATTTGAACTTGCAGGATCTCGATGAAGGCATGCTGGCCCACGAACTCGCCCATGCCATCATTGATCATTACCTGCTCGTCCGTCCCCCACGAGCCACCGCGGAGATTCTGGCCCGTTATGTGGACCGTCATCTGAAGTAGGATTGAGGGATTGAGAATTCGGGAATTGAGGAATTGAGGGATTAGGGGATTAGGGATTGGGGATTGGGGGATTGGGGGATTGGGATTGTGAATTATAAGCGGTTTGAAGATCTGCCCTGTTGGATCAAGGCTAGAGAGCTGTGTTCGACTGTCTATGAACTGACGAAAGAGGGACCGTTGTCAAAAGATTTCACCTTGAGAAACCAGCTGTGGGGAGCTGCCGGGTCGGTAATGGACAATATAGCAGAGGGGTTTGATGATGGTTCGACCGCTGAATTCGTACGCTTTCTCGCCTATTCTCAAAGATCCTGTAGTGAAGTCCAATCTCAGCTGTACAGGTCCTTAGATTGCAGGTATATTAGTCAGGGTCAGTTTCAGACCACCTACGACCTTGCTTCAGAATGTCGAAAACAAATCAAAGGGTTTAGAAAGTATCTCAGGAATTGTACTTATTAACAATTGACTCATGATTAAACCAATTCCCAAATCCCTCTGCTGTTCTCAAGCCGCTTCAGTTCAGCGGCGCAATCCCCAAATCCCTCAATCCTTCAATTCCTCAATTCCCAATTCCAAATTTCTCAATCCCTCAATCCTTCAATTCCTCAATTCCTCAATTCCCAAATCCCTCAATTCAAAAAGGAGGTTTTCCAATGTCGTTTACAGGTTGGCACAGTCGCACACTGAGCAAGATACTCATAGTTACCATCCTCGTCGCCTTTTTGTCGACCGCCTGTTCGGTTCGCCCCTATCGGATGAAACGGGCGGAAAGGTTGTACCGCCAGGGACAAAGCTACCTGTCTCAGGGAGAGCGGAGCAAAGCCGCGGAGAAATTTGAAGAATCTCTCGAGATTTCCCGCATGATCGCATTCAAACCGGGTATTGCCCACAATCTGAATGAAATGGCGATCATTCACACCACTCAGGGCGAATTTGCAAAAGCGCGGGAAATTCTTTCAGAAAGCCTGGAGATCTACAAGGAGTTGGACATGGCACCGGAGGTCTCCAAAACACTCAATAACATCGTCGTTACGTATGCAAAGGCGGGACGGTTTGAAGAGGTCTTGGCCAAATATGAGGAATTGCTCGATTGGGACGGTAAAACCGGTAACCGGCTCGGCCAGGCCATCACCTTG
>CAYTTQ010000104.1:0-7927 GCA_964440795.1 uncultured Desulfobacterales bacterium
TGGGGGCAAAGACGATAAGCCTGGATGGGACGGCCCGCGAAGTGGTATCGCCGGGGACCGATGCGTTCGATGCCATTGTGGAAGCGTTTGGAAGCCGGGTGGTCAGCCCGGACGGTAGCTTGGATCGTGGGGTCGTGAGGCGGATCATCACCCAAGACCGGGAGGCGAAAATAAAAATCGAGGCGATTACCCATCCGGAGATTTTTAGACGGTTGGAGAGGCGATTGCGCAATATATCGGATCAAGCGCCGGATAGTATAGTGATGATAGAGGTCCCGCTGTTGGTGGAAACCGGCAGTCAGGGTCGATTTGATGTGATTGTCTTGGTTGAAGCGGAGCCGGAAATTCAGAAACGGCGGATTGCACTGCGGGACGATTGCTCGACGGAAGAAGCCCAAAATCTCATTTCGGCCCAAGCCTCTTCGCCCGAGAGGCGACAATACGCCGACTACATCATTCAAAATGTCGCCGGAGTAGAAGCGCTGCAGAAAGCCGTCGGCGACGTCTATCAAAAGATCTTGGCAGCCTCGTAAGCGGGAAAAAAGAAAAGGATTGAAAAGCCTTGACACGCCGAAAGTCTTGTCCTATTATTAAAGCATAATTACATCTCACCTGCCTGGGAGAACAGACATATACTGAAATACCAGCAAGTTACTCCATTTTAGGTATCACAGACACAGACAACAGACACTGCCTATTTCCCCCGTGTTTTGTATAAGAGGAGTCAATCCCTTATCCGATAGTGTCCTTTTCATTGCAGCGTGATGAATTTCCTTTGATTATGTTTCGTGTGGCCTCAGGTTATTGTTGGTTACTGCTTTTGGAATATTAGTAGGATGTAGAGGAATGAAAGACCTATGAATTTAGCAGAGTTGAAAGCAAAAAAGGCGAGCGAGCTTCACAAGATGGCCTCAGATTTTAAGATTGAGTCCATTGCGGGCATGCGCAAACAAGAACTGATATTTGCGCTTTTGCAGGCTCAGACTGAAAAGAATGGAATGATTTACGGTGAGGGTGTTTTGGAAATTTTGCCCGACGGGTTCGGCTTTTTGCGGGCGCCCGACTACAGTTATCTGCCCGGACCGGATGACATTTACGTGTCTCCGTCTCAGATACGACGGTTTAATTTGCGGACCGGTGATACCGTATCAGGCCAGATTCGCCCGCCGAAGGATAACGAGCGGTACTTTGCCCTCCTGAAGGTGGAGTCCATCAACTTCGAGGATCCTGAAAAATCCCGAGATAAAATACTCTTTGACAATTTAACGCCCCTTTATCCGGAAAAAAGGGTTATTCTGGAAAGGGAGCCGGACAACTATTGCATGCGGATTATGGACCTGCTGACGCCTATCGGATTCGGGCAGCGAGGCCTTATCGTGTCTGCTCCCAGAACGGGCAAGACCATGCTACTGCAAAATATCGCCAATAGCATGAACGTCAATCATAAAGATATCATAATGATCGTATTGCTTATCGATGAACGTCCGGAAGAGGTGACGGATATGGAGCGTTCGGTCAAGGCGGAAGTCGTTAGTTCGACTTTTGACGAACCGCCGCAAAGACACGTCCAGGTCGCCGAGATGGTACTGGAAAAGGCCAAACGCCTGGTAGAGCGCAAGAAAGACGTGGTGGTCTTGCTGGATAGTATCACTCGCCTCGCCCGGGCTTACAACACGGTCGTACCCCCAAGCGGTAAGATACTTTCCGGCGGTGTGGATTCAAATGCCCTGCATCGTCCGAAGCGATTCTTTGGAGCGGCTCGGAACATCGAGGAGGGTGGCAGTCTGACAATTATCGCCACCGCCTTGGTGGAAACGGGCAGTCGCATGGATGAGGTGATTTTTGAGGAATTTAAGGGTACGGGCAACTTGGAACTCCAATTGGATCGAAAACTGGCTGACAAACGGATATTCCCTGCGTTGGATCTCAACAGGTCCGGGACGAGGAAAGAAGAATTGCTTTTAAAGCCCGAGGTATTGAATCGTGCCTGGATCCTGCGGAAATTACTGTCTTCCTTGAATACCGTGGACAGTATGGAATTTTTACTTGAAAAAATGAAGGGAACAAAGAATAATGAGGAGTTCTTGGAGTCGATGAATAGTTGAGTCAGGTGCCAGGTGTTAGGGGTCAGGTGTCAGGGATCAGGGTTCAAAGGCTGACGGCTGAAAGTAAAAAAAGAGTACAGGGTGCAAGGTTCAGGGCACAAGGTGAGAGTCATAACAACCGGTGTTAGATTTTAGCGGTTGGGTTTTAGCAAACACCTAATACCCAGAGACCTGTCACTTAACGGCTTGAACAAGCGAAGCGATCGAACGTTTTGAATGTCTTTAGTCAACACCCAAAACCTAATCCCTGAAACCTGATCCCCTACACTTGAAACCCAACTTGAAAGGAGAGGAGAAGGATGAGAAAGGGAATACACCCGGATTACTTTGATACCACGGTAAATTGTGCGTGTGGCAATGTGGTGGAAACAGGATCGACAAAAAAGGACATTAGAGTTGAAATCTGCTCCAAATGCCATCCGTTCTTTACCGGGAAGCAGAAGTTGGTGGACACGGCCGGTCGAATTGAGCGATTTAGAAAAAAATACGAGAAGTTCAATTCAATGAAACAGGCCCAAGGGAAGAGCGCGCAATAGAACTTGCCGATTGTGATCCAGCAATATTCCATTCCGGATCTCAACCATATCTCGTGGTTTCTTGCCGTCGGACATGTCCCAGAAATTTGAGTGTAAAGGGAATCCAACGGGGTTATCGACTGGAAGTGGATAGTTTTGGCCGTGTGGTGGTATATCCTTGGCCTCTCATAAGATTTTGATATTAAGGGGGAGACGTAGCGTTAATGGCAGAGCAGACCGATATGTTTGATAAACTTACGGGTGTGGAAGAACGCTTTGTCGAACTCGAGTCCCTCCTGAGCGACCCCGATATATTCAAGGATCAGGAACGATATCAACAATACAGCAAGGAGCACGGGGAGCTGAACAAGATCGTTTCTGTTTTTCGGGAGTACAAGCAAGTTCGGGATCAAATCGGCCAATCGGAGGAATTGCTTCAGGATGGAGATTCAGAGATCGCGGAACTGGCAAGAGAAGATATTGCCGCCTCTTCGGCGCGACTTGAGGATTTGAGGGAAAAGCTCAGGTGGCTGCTTATACCGAAGGATCCGAACGACGAAAAGAACATCTTGCTGGAGATTCGGGCCGGCACGGGAGGGGAAGAGGCGGGACTCTTCGCCGCGGATTTGTTCAAGATGTACAGTCGGTATGCAGAAAATGTCGGCTGGAAGGTAGAGATCCTGAGCAGTCACGCAACCGGAGTGGGAGGTCTTAAGGAAGTCATTGCTTTGATCAATGGTAAAGGGGCTTACAGCATTTTGAAGTACGAAAGTGGTACACACCGAGTGCAGCGGGTCCCCGTAACCGAGTCTCAAGGACGCATTCATACGTCGGCCGTAACAGTGGCTGTTTTGCCGGAAGCCGAAGAAGTGGACGTTAAGATCGAACCCGATGAAATCAGAATGGATGTGTTTCGTGCCACAGGGCCGGGAGGTCAGAGTGTCAATACCACCGATTCCGCCGTGCGCCTCAGCCATCTCCCCACAGGTATCGTGGTCAGCTGTCAGGACGAAAAATCGCAGCATAAGAACCGAGCCAAAGCAATGAAAGTGCTGCGGGCCCGGCTTTATGAAAAGATGCTTTCCGAGCAAACGGAGAAGATGTCCGAAGATCGCAAGAGCCAGGTCGGTACCGGAGATCGAAGTGGACGTATCCGTACCTACAACTTTCCCCAAGGCCGTGTCACAGATCACCGCATCGGCCTTACACTCCACAAGTTGGAAAGTATTCTGGAGGGTGATCTGGGAGCTTTGATAGATGCGCTGATCACCCATCATCAGTCCATGGCCATCCAGGCAGTGGAGCCCGAGTCCAGGGATGTCTCCTGAAACATGGACAGTCCTTCAGCTCCTCAAATGGGCTGCCGATTACTTTGCGTCCCACCGAATCCATCCCCCACGACCAACCGCTGAACTACTCCTTGCTCATATACTCGGGTTTAATCGCGTCGACTTATATATACAGTATGATAGACCGCTGAATCCCAGGGAACTGGCGGCCTTTAAAGATGTTATAAAGCGTCGACTTCGCGGAGAACCGGTTGCCTATATTGTCGGTGAAAGGGGGTTTTGGTCCCTGGATCTGCACGTTACGCCGGATGTCTTAATTCCTCGGCCGGAAACGGAGATGTTGGTGGAAACGGCGCTTGGGATTTTACCGGAGAGTCGTGTCGGAGAACCGAAAAGGGTGTTGGATCTTGGAACCGGATCCGGAGCCATTGTTTTAGCGATGGCGATGGAGCGGCCCGGACACCGGTTTTACGCTTCAGATCGTTCATGGATGGCGCTCGAAGTGGCGGGCAAAAATGCGCGCAAATATGGTTTGAAGGAAACGGTTCACTTTGTATGCGCCGGTGGGTTTGACGGGTTGGCGGAAAAGCAAAACGGGTTTGACCTGATCGTCTCAAATCCACCGTATGTCAGGCGAGCCGAAATCGATGAACTGGCCGTTGACGTCTCGAGATATGAGCCTCGTGAAGCCCTGGACGGCGGACCGGATGGTCTGGACCTCATCCGGATCCTGGTTCGACGCGCACCGACATTTGTGCGTCCTGCCGGATGGCTCGTTTTTGAAATCGGTTATGACCAGGCGGAAGGGGTTCAGCGCCTCATGTCGGCCACAGGGGGGTATGAGGAAATAGCGGTTATTAAGGATTACAATGGGCATGATCGGGTCATTCGGGCGAAGGTGAAAGGCAGGTAACCGCAAGTGATCACTGGTCTGCGTTAGTCGGCGGCTGTCTGCGGTTTGAAATGATATTTGAATCAGGCGGAGGAGATTTTGACACCGGTTGGAAGAATGTGATACTGAATAGCGGCTCATAGATGTTCGGGTAGACTTCTTTTTGGATAGGGTGGGAGAATCCATGCAAAAAATAGCTCTTGATCGGGCGGAGGCCGGTATGGTGTTGGCCAAGGCGGTTGAAAACGACCGTGGGATGACATTATACGGCGCTGGAACCGAACTGACAGAGAAAGCCATTGCGCGGCTTTCCAACATGGAAGTTAAAAAAATCACCGTTGAAGGGCATCCGATTCACACCGGGGATGGCCAGAGCCTTGAACAACAGGAAGAAGCCCTACGGGCCCGTTTTAGAAAAGTCCGGGACGACCCACTCATGCGCAAGATTGAAGGGGTCTTTTTAACGGTGTTAAGGGAAGAGGCTGGGGGCGAATGACAGTAGACAAAGATGCCTTGAAGGCACGGGTAAAAGGCCTGAAAAGTGTTCCTACACTCCCCGGGATTTTTGAGAAAGTGAGTGTCCTGGTGGAGGATCCGGATACGGGTGCGGAGGATATCGCGGCGGTCATATCGTCCGACCAGGCGCTTTCGGCTAAAATCCTCAGGGTTGTCAATTCTGCATTACATGGGTTTCCCGGACGCATCTCAAGTGTAACTCATGCCCTGATCATCCTGGGTTTCGATGTTGTTCAGGGTCTGGTGTTAACGGCTTCGGTGTTTGATATGATGATGGGTAAGGGAATGCAGGCGTTATGGGCCCATTCGCTCGGGTGTGCGGTAACTGCGGGTGTCGTTGCCAGGAAGACCGAATACCCCCACCCGGAGGAGATATCCATAGCCGCACTGTTACATGACATCGGCAAGGTGATTATGAAAACCGAGTTGCCCGGGGAAGTCGAGCAAATGAATGCGCTTGTGAAAGAAGAAGATATTTCCATTCGAGAAGCTGAAGACAAAGTCTTGGGGGTGACCCATACGACAGTGGGAACGTGGATATGTGAAGAGTGGCATCTGCCCTATAAGCTGACGGAGCCGATTCGATACCACCACAATCCGACGCTCTCAAAGGTGGCCGAGGTTCCTACCGCCATCGTCCATGTGGCAAACAGCCTTGTCAAGGCGAATGGATTCGGATCGGGGGGAGACGACATTGTTCCGGCCATTAACCACAAGGCATGGGACAGATTGGGCATTTCCGACTCTGCGCTCGAGGAGATCGTTCAGGAGATGACCGAACAACTCATGGATGCGGAGGACTTTCTTTCCCCGGGTACGACACGGTGATAATGGAGCAGCCGAGAAAGATACTGGCGATCGTCGGCCGGCCTGACGACGCCGATGAGTTACAGCAAATCTTGGCCCAAGCCAAGGACGACTATGTGGTCCAGAGAGCGGCGTCATCGCTTCAGGCGTTGGATGTAATCTATAGCGATCCGCCGGATCTTGTTATTGTGGATGAACTGCTGCACGAAGAAGATTGGACGGCTCTATGTCACCGAATTAAAGGGGATACCGTGTTTGGGCACTTGCCTATCGTTTTAGTGGTCGGAGACAAGGGGCTGTCCGCCGGCATGGATTGGAGCGGGCTGCCGGTTGACGATTATTTGACTAAACCTCTGGTGACGGCTGAAGTGGTGTCTCGACTCTCTTTGATTTTTGTTCGGGCCACCCGAGTCCGGGATGCCAACCCGCTGACACGACTTCCGGGAAACTACTCGATCACAACAGAAATAGACGATTGTATTAACAACAAACAACGCTTTTGCATTGCGTATGTGGATCTTGATAATTTCAAATCCTTCAACGATAAGTATGGTTTCCTTCGAGGGGACGAAATAATCAAGATTACAGCCCGTGTGCTTACCAACTCGGTGCGAAGGCTCCGCCTGTCTACAGGGTTTGTGGGGCATGTAGGCGGTGACGATTTCGTGTTCATCGTGCCTCCGGAAAAGATGGACAACGTTTGTAAGGAGATTATCCAACACTTTGACTTGGTGGTTGGAGACTTTTATGACGAAGAAGATAGAAAACGCGGTTATATCCATTCAACAAACCGTAAAGGAGAGCAAGAGTGTTTCCCCCTCGTGTCCTTGTCCATCGCCGTGGTAACAAATGAATATCGTCCGATAAAGCACATCGGGCAGGTCAGTGCCATTGCTGCAGAGGTGAAGAAGTACGTGAAGTCTATGTCCGGCAGCAACTACTATAAGGATAGGAGAACAGCCGGTGCAACACCGTGACCTTCCGGTTATTCCGTCCAACCGTGTAGACGATCTGCACAATCTGGATCAGATCGACTCGGCGGATCTGGTTTTATTTATGGCCGGAAATCAATTCATGGTGATGGGCGATTTGTTGGAGGCCTTTCGCCGGAAACACCCTGAAGTAGAGAACATCTATTATGAGACGCTACCGCCGGGATTGGAGTTGAAGCAAATACTGGCGGGAGGGGCTGTTTTCGGAGACCGTATTCTGGACGTTGTGCCGGACATATACGCCTCGGTAAACCTCGAAGCCATGAAGCGCCTTGAAGGCGAAGGGTTTATCTCCGGTGCGGATTCGATTTTATACTTACATAACCGATTGGTGCTGATGGTAAAGTCGGGGAACCCCTTGAAAATCGAATCGGTTGCGGATTTGGGCCGTGACGAAGTACGTATCTCCCAGCCGAGTGACGTCTATGAAGATATAGCCAATTACATTGTTCAAATGTATCGGGAGGCCGGAGGAGAGGATCTGGCAAATCGGATTTTGGAGGTCAAGCGGGCGGAAGGGACGACGCTTTTTACGGTGGTACATCACAGGGAGACCCCATTACGAATTATGAAAGGGACGGCCGATGTCGGTCCTGTTTGGGCTACGGAGGTGGTGCATGCACAAAAAGAGGGACTTGCCGTCGAGGCCGTTGACGTCGGTGCCCGATTGGATCAAAGCGACAAGATCAATTACTATATCTGTCGATTAAAGAATAGTCCACATAAGGAGAATGCCGATAACTTCCTGGAGTTTATTGTTTCACCTGAAGGGCAACGCATCTATCAGTCACATGGGTTTGTGCCCCATTTT
>CAYTTQ010000105.1:0-7873 GCA_964440795.1 uncultured Desulfobacterales bacterium
AAGCGCCTCAGGTATTTTAATCATGATATTAAATTCTAATAATATACACAGTAATGTGTTATCCAGTTAGATTGTTTGTATTTGACTTGAATATGTTTGTCAAGTAATAAAGATTTTGTGTTGATATACAGAACCACACAATATCTTGTTCACGCCGCCGCTTGCGCGGCGGCGTGAATCGCGGCGCTAACTTCGTTGAGTAGCCTGGCTCCGGCGCCGCCAGCGCCGGAACCAGGCTACTCAACCCGACTGCGCGCGCCGCCTGGGCTCAGGCCTGCGGCCTGGCCCAGCCGACGTGCTCGCGGGTTAGCGCCGCACATTAGCTAATCTAAAGTTGCGTATTAGGCGCAAATTTGAAGGTAGGTTATGGCATTCCTCACGAAAATTGAAGCAGCCCTGAAGCTCGGCTATAGCCTTGAGTTGATTGATTACTTTATCAAGAAATGCCCGAAGAAAGGTGAAGATAGAACCCTGCCTGCCACAACATCGGCCTCCGGTACGTTAATCGACGAAGCGGAGCTAATCAGTTTTCATCACTATCTGAATCAGGCATGGCCCACGGGCAGCAGTAGGCGTCCTCATATTCCTATTGCGATTCGATCAGACATCAAGCAGGAATCCCATCTCGCATGCGCTATCTGTGGCCATATGGACAATGGCGAGATCGCGCACATACAGGAAGTGTCAGAGACACTAAACAATAGTCCAGATAACTTGATTCTGCTATGTCGTAATCATCACAGTAAGTACGACTATGGATTCAAGCCAAGTAGCAACGTAGATATTGAGGTAATAAAGGCTGCCAAGACGCTTAAGCGTAATTCTCGCCGGAGAATGCTTAGATATGAAGCAAATGCAACGAAGGCGCTACGAGCAATCATTGAGCTAATTAGCGCGATCAGCCGGGATCTCAAGAGGGATATCAGCGAGAACCTCCGTTCTGTGAACATCACGGAGCTTGAGGCTCTTATTAAAAGTGTCCCCCGGCTTTGTCAGTTGGCAGAAGAAACTGCGGCTAACGACACAGACATTCAGGATATAGACAAAGAACTAGCAAGAATCGCACCAAATATTGCCAAACAGGCGGGTGGTGCCGCAGTCGAGAAATCGGAGTACGACATCCGTACGCAAGCGGAGAGTATTGTTTCGACGACAAAGACTGTTTTGATAGATATAGACGAGGTCGATTGCCCGCATTGCTCCGGAGGAGGCCAGTATGGTTTTACAGGTCGACTCTGCGCCTACTGCGGCGGTTCGTGTTTCGTGAGTTCTGAGAAAGCCGAGGCTTATGACCGGGATGAAATAGATGAAGTCGATTGTCCTCGGTGCGGCGGCTCGGGGCAGCAAGGTCTGGTTGGCGACATCTGTGCATACTGTGGCGGGGATTGTGTGGTAACACAGGAAGAGTATGATGACTATGATCCGGAGGAGATCGACGAAGAAGACTGTCCACACTGCAATGGTAAAGTAAAGGACAATACGGATGGAGCAACAAGCTCTGTGAGTACTGCGGTGGTTCGTGTTTCGTGAGTTCTGAGGAAGCCGAGGTTTGCGACCGGGATGAAATAGATGAAGTCGATTGTCCTCGGTGCGGCGGCTCGGGGCAGCAAGGTCTGGTTGGCGACATCTGTGCATACTGTGGCGGGGATTGTGTGGTAACACAGGAAGAGTATGATGACTATGATCCGGAGGAGATCGACGAAGAAGACTGTCCACACTGCAATGGTAAAGTAAAGGACAATACGGATGGAGCAACAAGCTCTGTGAGTACTGCGGTGGTTCGTGTTTCGTGAGTTCTGAGGAAGCCGAGGCCTACGACCGGGATGAAATAGATGAAGTCGATTGCCCTCGGTGCGGCGGCTCGGGGCAACAGGGTTTAGTGGGAGATCCATGCGCCCTGTGTGAAGGAGATTGCATTGTGTCAGAAGCAGTGCGGGATGCATATTTGGAGAAGTATGGTTAAATGATCGGTAGAAGAGAGCATCAGTTTGTGTGTATAGGGTGCCATAGTTGGTAAGATGTTGACTTAATATGGAGAGATAGAAGCCAACCAGTTGGTTCAGCCGACCTCGTGAACTCGGCGGCTGACCATAGTGTTGTCGAGGACGCTTCGCGCCCTCGACAATGTGCTGCGGATTACCATCCGCTTGCCGCTCGGCGCTTTGCGCCTCACAACAAGCGAATGCAGCAGACAAGCCCGTGTGGCAAACAAGTTTGCCGCCGGTCTTGCTCCTGATCCGCAGCACATTGGTTGCTCAAGAAGATCACAAGGAATGAGCACAGGGATTGAGTTAAACTTTGAACAAAATCCCAGGGGCAAATAATGAATGAAGCGACTTTAGAAGCAAGGGTCAATGCTGAAATCCAAAAGCATTTCCCTGCGATAGCAAAAGTGAAAATAACTCATCAGAAGTATCTGACCCTGCGAGTAGGGCATCGCACAGACATCAAAATGGGTGGTTTGGAGCAAGCGAAAGCCACAGGTCGTTTGGACATTCTATTATCATTTGAAGACAGGCCGCTCGCAATCCTCGAACTCAAAGATCCAGGCAAATCCCTCACGGATGATGATAGAGATCAAGGACTTTCTTATGCAAAACTTTTAACACCGCAGGCACCTCTAGTAATCGTGTCAAATGGCGAGGAGGCGGTATTCTATCAGACGTTCGACGGTGCAGTTTGGAATCCAAACAATAAGGATGAGGAGGCCGTACACTCTCTTTTTTCCCATGCATTATCAAGCGCTGCTGGCGAGATGGAAGAAGCTATACAGATTTTAATGGGAAAGCAGCCTCACATATGGAAGGCTCTGTTTCAGAAATATACAGAAGCCGCTTTGCGTCAATTAACTGGAGAAATTGATCAATACACACATCCTTTAACAACGGATTTTGTGATCGAAAGGTCTGCGGTATCTGAGATTGTCAATTCCATCACGGATGGTGATACTCTATTGGCACTGATTGGGCCACCACTATCAGGAAAGACAAATGTCATTTCACAGTTTTGTATGACCGCTTCCGATATGGAAGGCCTAATCCCTATCTATATTGACGCACAGAACACAAGCTACGGCATTTTTCAGCACATTGCGAACCAGTTTACGCGCGAATATTATGTTAAGGTAGAGGCCTCTGATATTCGCCATTGGATTTTCCACGGCATACAATCACTATCAGGTCGTTTAGCTATAATCATCGACGGTTGGACAGCTGGTGTTTCCGGAACATTGAAGGAAGATGTTGATGAGTTGATAAATTTTTTGCAACCAGATCTACCAACTTCGGTCTTGCTTTGTATGGACGACACGGCATTTCAAGAGATTAAGACCATTTCTGGAAGGCCCACGTGTAGCGCTATCGGGCGGAATGCTAAGGTGAATCAGCTAAGCCCTTTAAATGATAACGAGTTTGAATCAGTATGTCGGCTCTTTTATGACAAATTTCAAGCTGGTTTTCACCATGGAGCTCAATACAATTTAGATTACCGAATCCCGAGGTTACTTAGGCTTCTTGCAGACATGGTAAACCAGGATGAAAGCGAAGCTTTTGTCGATAAAGGTTATAGTAAAATAAAGGTTCTTCCAAGTGTTACGAACTTTCTAATTTTTGGGAGTTGGGATCAATATATTTCGCACCCTGAAATTGAAGGGTTTTTTCAGGATCTTGCGAGAGCATATATTTTAGACAGAAATAGTCGTGTCGATGACCCCACTCTTTCTATAATGTCTCATGGGAAGGGCCATATTGTTCGAGAAACTGCGGAAAAGGTTATCGGACATGACAAGCTTAATAAAATGCGAGAACAGGGTCATATTGGCATTGTAAGAGGTCCGAGCGGTAAAGTTCTGATACTACCGAAGATCCCTGAATTTCTCGCAATGGCGGCATCATACGTTATTGCAGCTGAATGCCTGGCAATAGCCAATAAGGATGGCTTTGATGAGGCTTACTCATCCCTTATCAAGCAGAGCGATAGTTTTCCATATGGGGATGTGGTTGGCGCAAGGGCTATTTTAGAAATATCTAAAAAAGATTATGACCTGGCTCATAATATTAGCATTAGACTGCTAGAGGATGAACCAGAGGAAAGCCGTCTTTCCGAAGGTAGCCGGGTTCTGATGTATTTTGAAGAGGTCGGAAAGGTAAACGTTTATTTTGGAAAAGGAACCGATGAACATGTAATTGGAAACATTCAACCATGGAACATCTTGTCTCAAATATCTTCATATGCAATTCGGTTAGGCCAAAGTTCTGTAGATTCCCAGCTCATGGTTATGGCACGAGTTGGCTCTTATCCCAGAACCTTGCTCCGGCCTTATCCCTCATCTATAGCGCAAAATCCTGGATTTCATGTTCATGAGATGACGAAGCATGGCAGTGTATTATGTCATAAATCAGGTATAATTGAACCAATTACATTTGCTATACAGTGCGGATTTTATCATGTTCCAAAGGATATGCTGAGATTATGTGTGTTCGCCAAGGAACAGAACCTATTCTTCTTGGCGCATAGATTGAATATGGCGGCATTATCTGTTGAGGCCTGTGTCGATGGTGAGGTCGCGACAACATCTAAAGAGGCACAGAAGATCTTAAGACCAATAGTCAGAGACTTTATAGAAGCAGCTTGTGCTGAAACCACACAATCCAAAAAGAAATCACGCAAGATTGGAAGAAATGAAACTTGCCCGTGTGGTAGTGGTAAAAAATTCAAAAAATGTTGTAGTCGATAGGGAAAACAGACATGACGTGTCAGGATTGTGATTAATTGGATATAAATGCAATAGTGCCCAACAAAGCAAATTTACTCACCCAAATAAAGGCGCGCCGCTTCGCTCTGCACATTTATTTGCCGGTTATTTGCAGCGTTTGGCATAAAAACTTATACATTTCCGATATTGGCAGGGCCTTATGTATTCAAAATTGATATTGAAAAGAAATTTTAAAACAGGAGATTGTTGAGTCCATGGACCGGTACCAGAAACTATATTATGAAAAGGATTTCACAATTGCCTTTTTAAAGACCCGGGGAGATGCATTTCAGCAATTCTTCGAAACCTTAATGGGAAAGGTTTATCCCGGTGATTTTATTGCTTGCCGGCCTTGGGGAAATATCGGTGATAGAAAGAATGATGGATATCTGCCTTCTTTGAGGATTCTTTTTCAGGTTTATGCACCTAACGAAATGTCTGCCAATGATGCAATTTCAAAAATTAATGAGGATTTTGAGGGGGCCAAAAAGCATTGGGAGGAATATTTCGATGAATGGGTTTTTGTACATAACACTCATGATGGTCGATTATCACCTCAAATTATTGAAAAACTGGAGAAACTGAAGCTGGAGAACCCTGATATTAAAATTGGCCACTGGGGGTATGAAGAATTATTAATCGAATTTCGAAAATTAGATATTGTAGCTTTAGAGTCCTGGTTTGGAATGTCGTTTGATATGCAGACCTCTGCTAATTTGGGGTACGAGGAGCTACAGGCGGTCTTGCAGCACATCCAAGTAACAACGTCCACCGATCCAAATGACATTCGCGAGGTCTCACGAGGGAAAATAGAGGCAAATTTGCTATCGACAGCTGTAGCGGATTTTCTTAAGCTCGGAATGCAAAAATATAGGTTAGTTGAAGGTTTTTTTCGGAATTGGCGAGATCCTAACTATGAGGGTCAGTTGGCAACCGCTTTTAAAAACAGATATCTTGATCTCAAAGGGCATGTACCGGCTTTGCATCCTGATTTAATCTTTGCAAAACTTGAAGAATGGGCGGGAGGCCCAATGACTGCAACGCCGTCTGAAAAGGTAGCAGTTCTTACGGTTCTTGCATACTTTTTCGATAAATGTGTTGTTTTTGAGGACGCGGAGTCGAAATGATTTTACCAACAAAACATATACCACAAGACAGGGCTCTTTTGACTGTGGGCTCTCATATTTTAAGGCAACTGGATAGTAAAAAGACAGTATCTGCATTATGGGAAGAGATCTCGGAAAATGACATCAAGGAAAATGGGAATCCGGGTGTCAGTTATGATTGGTTCATTTTAGCACTGGACCTCCTCTATGCAATTGATGCCATTGAGATCCATGAAGGGCTATTGAGCCGGAGGGCTTCAATATGATTCATCGTATTTATAGTTCATTACCGACCTTCAAAAATCTTGAGTTTAATACTGGGCTGAACGTTCTCTTGGCTGAGAAGAGTGAAGGCGCAAGTAACCGACAGACACGAAACAGAGCAGGAAAATCAAGCCTTATTGAAATCGTGCATTTCTTAACAGGTGCAAATATCGATAAAAAATCACTCTTTAAAGCAAAAGAATTAAACGAAGTCATATTTGGTATGAATTTCGATTTAGCTGGCCAATTAGTGGATATTCAACGTCAAAACAAGAGCCGTTCCGGTTATATTTTAAACGAGAGCGCATTGGCTGCAAACAATTGGAGAGATAAGTTAGGACAAGATATTTTTAAATTGAGTTTCCATATAGATGAAGGTCGATTTCCAACTTTTCGTTCAATGTTTGCCTATTTTGTTCGTAGAGCAAGAAGTGGGGCCTTCCTCACGCCAGAGAAGCAAGCTGCCATGCAAGGCACTGGCGATTATCAAATGGCACTCATGTACTTGTTTGGTTTAGATTGGCAAATTGCCCGAGATTGGCAGGGCGTCCGTGATCAAGAAAAGACTATAGATGAATTGAAAAAGGCAACCAAATCTGGAGCGTTTGGCAGTATCATCGGAACTGCTGCTGAACTCCGTACACAATTGACAGTTGCCGAGGATCGTTTGAAACAATATCGGAGGGAAGTTGAAAAGTTTAAAGTGCATCCACAATACCGAGACATGGAAGAAGAAGCTGATAATCTTACTCGAATATTGGCTGAATTATCAAATGAGAACACTATCGATCTCGCCTCTATACGAGATTTAGAATCAGCCATGGAATCAGAATCCCAACCAGAACTAACGGACTTTCAATCAGTATATCAGGAGGCAGGTATTGCACTTCCCAGTTTAGTTAGTAAGCGGTATGAAGATGTTCGCAGATTTCATGAATCGGTTGTACGCAATCGAAGAGACTATCTTACGAGCGAACTTGAGGCAGCAAGATCTCGGATTGAAACTCGAAACCAAGAAAAAATAAAATTAGATGAACGTCGCTCTGAAATTATGGGTATTTTAAAGAGTTATGGCGCACTTGATCAATTCACAAAATTACAGGCGGAAGTCGGGCGTCTTGAGTCCCAAGTGGAATTATTAAGGCAACGTTTTGATTCTGCAGAAAAGTTGGAAGGGACGAAAAGTGAACTTGAGATAGCGCGAAATCGATTACTGCAACGACTTCGGCGTGATTTTACAGAACAGAAAGAGCGGCTTTCAGAAGCGATTCTCGCTTATGAGCAAACATCTGAAAAGCTCTATGAAGATGCTGGTAGCATGCTAGTTGATGAAACAGCAAATGGCCCTATGTTCCGTTTTGAAATTCAAGGTGCCAGAAGCGAGGGAATTAAAAACATGCAAGTATTCTGTTTTGACATGATGCTAATGCGTATATGTGCCAAACGTGGTATTGGCCCTGGATTTTTAATTCATGACAGCCATCTATTTGATGGCGTTGATGGAAGGCAGGTTATAAGGGCTTTGCAGGTTGGCGC
Source organism: uncultured Desulfobacterales bacterium (assembly GCA_964440795.1). Classification (GTDB taxonomy): domain Bacteria; phylum Desulfobacterota; class Desulfobacteria; order Desulfobacterales. Next base: position 7,660 of record CAYTTQ010000105.1, read on the forward strand.
GGAAAATGCGCAAGAATTAGGATTTCAATACATCGTGACCATGAATGAGGATGACGCTTTTAAGGAGACAGAAGAAGGCTTTAATCTGAATGACTATATCCTCGATGTTAAATTAACTGATGCGACCGACGATGGAGGCTTGTTTGGGATTCGGTTCGATTAATTAATCTGGGTAAACCCCCGGCTTTGCCGGGGAGACACGCAAAGTTTGACA
>CAYTTQ010000106.1:0-7803 GCA_964440795.1 uncultured Desulfobacterales bacterium
TCGTCACGCCGGGGTCAAAAAAATAGTAGCGGGGGCTGGAAACCAGACGCCGGCGCGGGCTACGGGTCCACGCCGGTAGTTTAACAGCCAGGAATGTGTCTTCAAGGATCTGGTAATATTGCTGAACCGTTTTTGCGGACACTGCGCATTCCCTGGCGATGTTGTTTGCGTTAACGATTTCACCATCGTTTGCTGCTGCAATGTCGAGAAACTGGGCGAACGGTCCTATATCCCTTACCAAGCCTTCAGCAGCGACTTCTTCCTTTAAGTAGGTTTCCGAATAAGATCTCAGGAATTCCTCAGGGCCTTCATCACCGGACCCCCACAATATGGGAAGGGTCCCTATCCTGAGTGCTTTGTCGAGATTGAACGCTTCTCCGATTTCCTTGAAGGTCAACGGAAACAGGCGGTAAGTATAGGCCCTTCCGGCAAGGAGGTTTGCGGCCCCCCTCCGCAATTTTCTGGCGCTGGATCCGGTGAGTATGAACCGGATTCCTTTCGACTCGATCAACTCGTGAACTTCATCCAGAAGGGCAGGAATTTTCTGCACCTCGTCGATGACGCACAGCGCATCAGGGTGTCGTTCCAAGTGGGCCAGGATTTCCTCTCTTACACTTCCCGGGTTTTTGGCATATCTCAGGAAGGTCCTCTGGGGCAGCAGATCGATGTACAGGTCCCCGGGGTTCAGCAGGGCCTTGACAAACGTGCTTTTCCCTGTCTGTCGAGGGCCAAAAAGGAAAAAACTCTTTGTTTTAATTGGGTTTATTTCTCTCTGAAACATGGCTCCAAAAATGTACGGTATTTTGGGAGGTGTGTCAACGGCAAATGTGGCTCTGCAGGCCTGCAAGCGAAATCAGAAGGAATATCGGGGTCGCCCATTAAAGGAGTCGTCACATCTCAAATATTATATCACTTCACTCCATGGATTGCGGATTTCCGGAGCAAATGTAACCACTTTCCAATTCAAAGGTTCCACTGCATCTTGACAGTCGGCCTTCTCTAAACAGATAAACGAGGTGGTAACGTAAGCGTCTAGCTAGCTAAACCACTTTTGCGCGTCCGCGTATAGGCGTTGGTTCTGCTCAACTATTCATAATGAGTCCACATGCGAATAACTTTTACTATCTTTTCACTATCTATCACTTCATAAACTAACCGGTGTTGAATATTTATACGGCGTGAAAAAGCACCAGCTAAATCACCGACAAGTTTTTCGTAAAATGGTGGAGATTGATAAGGATTGTCACGCAGCATTTCAATAAGGCGTTCGGCCTTTTCTTTGAGACCGGAAGCAGATAGCTTCTTTGCGTCTTTTTGAGCCTGTTTTGTAAATACAACCTTGTGATTTACCAATCGAGTTCCTCTTTGCAATCCTCAACAGGTGTTGCTAAGCCTTCGCGAATGGATTCACGCATTCCGGGGATATTCAAAAGATACATTGTTTCTTGAATTGACCGCCAGTCATCCTCGGATAAAAGAACCGCGTTGCCTCTTTTGCTTGTTATTACAATAGGTTCATTGGTCAAAGATGCTTGATCGATAAGTCGATATAGCTTAGATCGTGCCTCGGTGGCTGATAATGTCGGCATATTTCACCTCGCTTTTTATTTAACGTACGACAACACGTACGGGTTGTCAAGGCAAGAATTGCCGTAGCTGTCCTTTGCGCTTTCTGGTTATAACCCAAAGTAAAAATCAAGCAGTCTGTAATTTAAGCGCATGAACTTCTTCTTTATCGAGTCGATTGTTCAGCTGATCTTCTGTTACTTCAAGATCATAACGGGTTTGAAGGTTGAGCAAAAACTGTGGGGACATGGTGAAAAACCGTCACACCAACCGTAAAGCCGTATCGGCAGTAACTGATCTTTTCCCGTGGACAATTTCGTTAATACGCCTTGGAGGAACACTAATATCCTTGGCCAGACGGTACTGGCTGATTCCCATCGGATGCAAGAATTCATCCCTGAGAATTTCACCTGGATGTATAAACTTCGGGCAAAAAGGAACAGCATTTCTTGTACTTCATCCCACTGCCGCATGGGCATGGATCGTTTCTGCCGATTTTCGAAGGTATAAATTTTGACTTTATGGCATAATGCCTTTTTTTACAATGTGCATATATACTTTTAAGTTTGGCATGCCTTTTCTGCAATAGATTGTAGATGTTTGGAAATTGGGTCTCAATAGCAGACCTTACGGCATTTAAGTTTAAAGAAAGTGAACATTTTTCAATAGTCTTCCACTTTTTCTTTTTGTATTGGAGTGAAACTACGCATAGCTCTTCAAGCGTTTTTCCAACCTCATCTGTCGAAAAAATATTTAACATTGTATCCGTGCATGAACAATGGGTCAGAAGGCAGTATTGGTCAAAAACGATACATTCCATTCCATCCAGAGCAATGGTTAATTGATTTCCGTATGGCAGGACATCATTGTACGCATACATAAGCCCGTTATATTCAATTTCATTGTAATCAAAATAGGCATCTATTGAGCCAATGTCAGCTTCCTCGGTAATTTTATTCTTATATTCGAAATGCTTCTCATAAAGAATTTTGAAATCATTTTCGTCAGATTCTTTTAGGAAGAATTTACCAAATTCCAGGTCTTCTTTTGGGACATTCTTTTTATCCTGATATGCCACCGATTTTTTACCGAGATCAATTTCCACATTCCGAGAAATTTGTTGTCTTACATTACCGTTTTCGAGCGGAGTAAGATTCAAATATGCCGTTTCACAAGTGCAGACAGGATTTTGGCAAGCGGAAATGTTGCACTCAAATTGTTCTGTCGTGTCACCAGTATGTAGCGTAGCAATTATTTTTCTCGTGTCATTATCAACTGTCAGTACCATTGTTTTTCCCTTACGAGAGTGACGATTTCGTGTTTCAGGAGGGTGGGGAAATCGTCCCCCGCTCCGCTTCTACTTCCTCCCCGAGTCTCCTGTAAAGTGTTCTCCGGCCTATTCCCAGGACCGCTGCAGCTCGACGCTTGTTTCCTCCCACCTTCTCCAGCACGTAACGAATGTATCGCCGCTCCACCTCGGCAAGCGGCAAAAGCTTTTCATTTTCCGCAGTCAAACTCTGGCTATCGCCTGGGGGGTCCCAGGCACCGGATTGATAATTGCGGATTCTGGCCGGCAAGTCTTCGAGGCGAATCCGGTTTTCCGTGGCAAAAGCCACTGCTCGCTGAACTGCGTTGCTGAGTTCGCGAACGTTTCCGGGAAAGGGGTAACGAGTGAGCAACTCTATGGCCCGACCGCTAAACCCGGTCACCCTCTTGTCCGATGCTAATGCGAACTGCTGCAAAAACCTGGCGGCGAGGAATTCGACATCCTCTCCGCGTTCCCTTAGCGGCGGAACGCGGAGAGTGAATGCCTCCAAACGGAAAAACAGGTCCTCCCGAAAATGGCCCATACGGACCTCTTCATCAATGTCCCGGTGAGTGGCGGCCAGCACTCTCACATCCACCCGATGTTCCCGGTTTTTGCCCACCGGCCTGAGGCTCCCGTCCTGGAGAATTCGCAAGAGCTTTGCCTGAAGGGAAAGCGGGATCTCGGAAATCTCGTCCAGGAGCATAGAACCGCTTTCGGCCTCTGTAAAGAGTCCTTGACGACTTTTCCGGGCGCCGGTGAAAGATCCCTCCGCATGACCGAAAAACTCGCTTTCCAGTAGGTGTTCCGGAATTCCCGCACAGTTGACAGGCACAAAAGGACCGCCGGCACGTGAGCTCTCCTCGTGGAGCGCCCTGGCCACCAACTCCTTGCCCGTGCCGCTTTCCCCGAGAATCAGCACCGGCCCCCGAGTCTTCGCAACCTGTCGAATTTGCTTGAACAGAAGACACATGGCCATACTTTTTCCGTACATGCCGTGGAAGCTTTCCGAGGAAAGAAGCCCGCGCATCTCGTTGACCGTTTCCTTGAGGCGCTTTCTTTCCAGGATGCGCTTAGCGCTCAGCATGAAGTGTTCGAGGTCAAGGGGTTTGGTCAAAAAGTCATCCGCACCGGCCTTTAAGGCCTCCACGGCCCTTGGAATGCTCCCGAAGGCGGTGATGATAAGAAACCCGGGGGGAGAGTCCGGGGCGTTGGCGAGAATCTTCCTGAGGAAGGTCAGGCCGTCCATTCCCGGGAGCTTCAGATCGCACACGATTAGGTCGGGCCACCTCTGTTCCATGTTCCGCGCCGCTTCTTCGGCGGACGATTTCCAATAGCCCTCCAGGCCGGCGTCCCGCACTTCTTCGAGCAGCAAAGTTCCGAGGGCCTTGTCATCCTCTACGATCCATACCTGCCCGCCTAACTTATCCGCTTTGGTCATCGTTCATCCTCCCGCTGATCATGCGATTGCGACGGCACTAGAAGCTGAAAAGAAGCGCCGCCCAGCGGGCTTTCGCCTACATCCACCTTTCCGCCGTGCTCTTTTGCAACAGCATGCGCCACGGACAACCCAAGGCCGGTCCCCTTATCGACGGATTTTGTGGTATAAAACGGTTCGAAAATCTTTGCACGGTCTTCCGGTGGAATACCGGGGCCGTCATCGTCTACGGCAAAAAGAACCCCTTTGTCGTCTTGCCGCCATGTGAGACGCACGGTGGCGCCGGGGGCACTCTGTACCGCATTGCGCAACAGATTGATCAATGCCTGCTGAACTCTCCTGGTGTCAAAGATGGTCGGTGCTTCGTTTTCCGGCCCCGTGCAATGGATAGTTGTTCCGTTCGCTCTCGCCTCTTCTTCGACGACCGAAACCGCTGATGCAGCCACGTACCCCGGGTCTGCAGCCGTACAGCGAAGTGGATTGCGACGGGTGAAATCGAGTAATTGCTTGATTATGTGCTCCATTCGATTTACTTCCTTACGAATGGCTGTGAGCGCCAGCTGCTGGCCGTCCGGAAGCTCTTCGTTACGAAGCGCACGCTGGGCCCTGCCGCTGATGACACTCAGCGGCGTGCCCAGCTCATGCGCAGTACCTGCGGCAAGCCTTCCGAGTGCGGCCAGTTTTTCGCTCTGGCGAAGCTCCTTTTCGAGCTTGTCCTGGTTTTTTCGGTGTTCCATGATTGTCCGCTCGGCCTCATCAATGCTATTGAGCATGTGGTTGAAGGCTTCCCCTATTTTTATAATTTCCTTGGGCCCTCGATAATTGAATCGGTGTTTGCGTTCTCCCCGTGCGATCCTGGACATGCTGGAATTCAGCCGGCCAAGGTGCATTCCGAGGGCACGGTGATGGCCGAAAAGGACCACAACTGAAAGCAGCGCCAGGAGCACGCCGAGGATCACAACGCCCTTGGTCCTGATGGCCTGCAGGGTCTCTCTGAACTCAGTTTTTTTTCGGGTGAGTTGCAGTAACCCGTTGATCTGGCCTCCCGTGTCGGTGAGGGGTACGAAGTACGAGAATACCTGTCGACCAGCGATCCGGCCGTATTCACCCCGCCTTTGCCCCTCCGCGGCCAGTTCCGTCAGCCGGTCTCGTTCGGGTTCGGGTTCGGCCCGGCCGAGCCTGAGGATCTCTTTGCCTTTTTTATTGTAGACGTAGGCACTGTAGACCCTGCCGATGGAAAAAACGGATTCCAGCGCCTGCTGGATACTCACCATCCGCTCCTTTTCAAGGGCATAGCTCAACGGAAGCTGCACCGCCCGTGCCACTAGCTCCAGGTCCTTTTGCATCTGCTTTTCCACCTGCTTTTCTATGGAGCTGAGGGACAAGTATCCGAAAACGGCCAATGCGCTTATCAAAGGCGCCATCACATAAATGAGCAGGGCCGCCCGGAGACTCATAGACGCCGGGGGTCGGCTGAAGCGCTTCATGGTTTCCCTCCTTATTCTGTCACACCTATATAACACATGTGCCGTGCAGGCACAATATCGGGCTCCGGATCGACACAGGGCCAAAGAGGGTGTTCTGCAAGAATCTTGTTATATTTCACATAGATGTCCGGATACTTCTGCCGAATGTTTTTTTGGCACGAGACATGCCATACATCAAAGCACAACTCAGCCGATGCGTTCCCGCTCGGACGGGAGACGCATGATTGAGAGATCCATATAGAGATAAACAAACACTGTTGGAAAAAGAAAGGAGAATGAGAGTGAAAAATTATGGTCTTTTGTTTGTAGGTGTGGTGGCGAGTCTTGTCTTTTTCATGGCCTTACCCGCAATGTCCCAGGAAGGTCACGGGCAGCAAAGTCCTCCGGGGGCCACCGGGACGCAGCCGCAAATCAGCGACGAAGAACTGGAAAAGGCCGCTGCGGCCTATGCGGACGTTGTAGAAATCAGCGAAGAGTTTCAGCAATCGATACAAGGAATTGAAGATGAGAGTAAAAGGCTGGAGCTTCAGGAAAGTGCAAACGAAAGAATGATCAGTGCCATTGAAAATGCCGGTCTTGATGTGGATACATACAACGCCATTTTGGCGGAGGTCCGTTCGAACGAAAAGGTAAGGGCGCGATTCATGGAAAAAACGCATAGTGAATAAGGACAGGGTATACTATGAAAATTTCATTTCGGTTTTTAATCCCGCTGTTGCCGGCAGTGATGTTGGGTCTCGGGGTCATAACGGGGTGTGATTTTGATTCCGGGGAAAACGCCGAATGGCCGGCCACACCGCCCGGTGAAGAATACGGCCAGTCCGATTACGAGCGGCAAGCCCGGCCGGGCGCCACGGGGCCCCAAGCACGGATCAGCGATGCGCAACTGGAAAAGGCCGCCGCAGCTCGAGTGGCGATCGACGAGAGCAACGAGCAATTGCAGCAGGCCGTGCAACAAACCCAAGACCCAACCGAAGTACGGAAGCTTCAGTTGGCGGCAAACGAAAGGATGGTTCAGGCCGTGGAAAACGCCGGGCTCGATTTTGAAACATACAACCGCATCATGGAGACCGTCCGGCAGGACCCGAAGCTGAGTGCGAGGTTTCAGCAAATGGTGCATGACATGAAGTAAAGGGGAGGTTTGGTTTGTTACCAGTTCCACCTCTTTGTACTGACGTTGGTGCGCCGGGGTTGCCGGCGCACCAACGTCTCAGGGGCGCGTTTCGGGAAGATCGCTATCATGCAACCGCCGTGGAAAATGGAACCGTAAAAAAACGGCTTCCAACGAACTTAGCGAAACTTGATCGACTTTTTGAAAACGTTATAGGATCAGGACGGTCTCAGATTTTAATGGGGCTAACTGTTTGAAATTGTGCCGCACCGTGATACCTGCGCCGGATATGTCTGCGAAGTATTTTCCCAGTTGGGTTCCGGTTGCTGCGGTCAACTCCCTGCAAAGATAGATGGCAACATCACGGGCCGTATTCTTTTTTTTGAAGCGCCCCTGAAACAGGTGCCCGCACCTCTGACGTTGGCGCCCCCTAGCTTTAGGCAATTGATTTCATTGTTTTTCAATTGTCTTTATTGTATCTTGGTGGTGAAAATCGGCGAGGAGGGGATGAAAAATGGAAAATAAAGTTACCACCAAAGAGGACCTAACCAAGTGTATCCTGGAACAACGGGAACGGCTTTGCCCAACAAGGCCAGTTCAGCCGACACAAAAAACGCGCGGCTGATTGGCGGCGTTCCCGGCGACTGCGTCGCCGGGAATGCGCGGCGCTAACTTCGTTGAGTAGCCTGGCCCCGGCGCCGCCAGCGCCGGAACCAGGCTACTCAACCCGACTGCGCGCGCCGCCTGGGCTCAGGCCTGCGGCCTGGCCCAGCCGACGTGCTCGCGGGTTAGTAGCGCCGCGCATTATGTTTCCAATGCCCAAGGGAGCGGCATCACGATTACAGATAAGGACAAGAAATGCTGAAACTGACTGACCAGGAAAAACAGGAGATCA
>CAYTTQ010000107.1:0-7760 GCA_964440795.1 uncultured Desulfobacterales bacterium
GTCCGCCAAATTACCGACAACATCATTGCAACCCTCGCAATCACGTATTTCCGGATCGGATTTGCTCCAGAAACTTTCCTTCAGCCATTTCGCGGAATTGATTCCAATCCCGGATGAAACGAAACGCAGCTTCTACGAAATCGAGTGCATTCGGGGCAACTGGTCGGTCCGGGAACTGAGGCGCCAAATCAACAGCCTCTATTATGAACGATCCGGCCTGTCCAAAGACAAGAACAAGCTCGCAGCGCTGGCACGAGAAGGTGCGGAAGCCGCCGATCCCAAGCTGGCGATACGCGATCCTTACGTCTTCGAATTTCTCGGCTTAAAGCCAAAGGAAGTCATGGGTGAGTCGCACCTTGAGGATCAGCTCTTGGACAGGCTTCAGGAGTTTCTGCTCGAATTGGGCCGCGGTTTCTGCTTTCAAGCTCGTCAGAAGCGGATTCTGATCGGGGATACGCACAACTTCGTAGATCTTGTTTTTTATCACCGAATGTTGAAGTGTCACGTGCTGGTGGAGCTGAAACTTGAAGAGTTCAGTCATGAAAATATCGGGCAGCTCAATACCTACGTGAGTTGGTACAGGAATAATATGATGTCTGAGGGAGACAATCCGCCGATCGGCATCCTTTTGTGCACACAACGCGACCGAATGTTGGTCGAATATGCCTTGGCCGGCATGGACAACGGTCTGTTTGTATCGAAATACCAGCTCGAGCTCCCGAAGACAGAGGAAATGCAGCGATTTATCGAGGAACAGGTGCGGCAAGCAAGGTGATGACGGCTTTTGCCAAGCTGGAATGGGCGAGGTTAGCATATGACCTTTGAACGAGAAGAAACCGGGTACGCCAAAACGGCGATATCGGACCTTCAAGGGGCGTGGCAGGTGTTGCGAGATCAAGTGGTGGAGGAGGGGTCAAGTCTCATGACGGCATGTAGGGGTAGGAACTTCTGGCCAAGGGGCCATGAGACGACTTGACCCCTTATTTTCCAGCCCTAAAACAACGATATAGCCCCCAGAAACACCTATGTTTGGAAGCAATGCGATTAAATATCAGGAAACTATGACGGCCCGACCCCCAGCACCTTGCTATGTTACGAATCCTATAAATATCTTGACAAATATATAGGATATGTAACAATTCTTGCATGGCAAATAAAGATACAGCCCAGCAAGTTCTTAACATTGTGAAAAAGAAAGGGATGCTTCGTCCCAGAGACCTGGACAGCTACGGAATCCCGAGGGTATACCTGTCTCGACTTTGTGAGAGAGGCCGACTTCAACGCGTGAATCGGGGGCTTTATATCCTCACAGAAGCTGAACAGACCGAATACCACACTCTGGCAGAAGCGTGTAAACGCATCCCCAATGGTGTTCTGTGTCTGCTTTCTGCTCTCCGATTCCACCAATTCACAACACAAGCCCCCTTTGAAATCTGGATGGCCCTTAAAGGAACTACCTGGCATCCCAAGATCGACCGCCCCAAAATACGGTTTGTCAGATTCTCCGGTCCGGCCTTTGAGACCGGTATCGAGCGACTTAAGATAGAAGGGGTTTCAGTCAAAGTCTACAGCCCAGCCAAGACTGTAGCCGATTGTTTCAAATATCGGAACAAAATCGGACTGGATGTTGCCCTGGAAGCTCTGAGGGAATGCCGCCGCGAGAGGAAATGTACGAATGACGAACTGTGGGAATATGCCAAGGTGTGTCGCGTTTCCAAAGTTATGAGACCGTATATGGAGGCGATGATGTGAGCAAGACCAATCCAACCGACATAGCCGCTTCGGTGCGGCAAAGGCTGCTCAACCTGAGTCGGGAACGGGCCTAGAGGTTTCGACGCCGGATCTAAAACAGGTTGTCCAAGATCTCCGAGCTTTTCTCATGCCGCTCGTTGACGCCGTAACAAAGGATGAAGCGTTTGGTCTCCATTGGAAGGATAGCGGCGCTTGGTCATGATTTGGGAAGATCAAGTCGGCCGTTGCTTTCGAAAGCCATCAAAAAGCCTGTGATTTCGAACGCTACCTCAAATTCCCCTCCGGCCGGGCGTTTGCCAAGAAACACCTCTAGGCCAACCACGCTTCCCCTTTTTGCAGAAAAGCAAAGGTTCCCCAGATTCAGTTTGTCATGTCTTTAAAGTCAGTCAATTCATGCCCCCGTTGGCCCTCATATACACTACCGTGACCCGATCTGTCACGGGCGGGTGTTATTCTGTATGCAGATTGGCAGAGTTTCAGGGTGGCGTTTACTTCAGTGCCGATTTGTGCTATAAAAGTATGCCGATTTGTCTTTCAGTTTTAATGGGTTAGCCTCTCCTGGGGATGGATCATGAAAGGACTCCCGCCATGCGTGGTCAGCAGTTTGCTAATCAATGGCGTATCTTGCGCACCATCGAATCCCGAAATCATGGGGTGACCATGACCGAGTTGCCGGCGGATATGGGCCCCTGGTCAAGTCTGCTATGGCGCCGGTAAAAGGCCTATTGCCGAAGATTGTTTTTGATCAAGGTGCCATGAGAAGACTTGACCCCATTTTTGCAGGAGGTGCCGGTGGAGGCGCTTTATAAGTTTACTTGTTCTCATTGCGAATATGCGAATGAGGTCTCTGGGGGTAGAGATTGCGGCATGCTGGCAGTCGTTGAAACCCGGATTTGTAGCCAGTGTCGTGCCTTGGTGGACGTGTTGATCGGTGCGCAGGGCAAAGACGGGCCTACTGGAGATGAAAATTTGGACGAACAATTGAACCTATGCCCTCAGTGTGGCGGAGACAGCACGAAGCCTTGGCCGCCCTCGCATCCTTGTCCCAGATGTGGTCAATCGATGATACAGGGTGAAATGGTGGCGTTGTGGGATTAAAAGTCAAGGTGCCATGAGCAGACTTCACCCCTTAGGGCTTTTCTCTCAAGGAGAATATTAATGCCAGAACCGCTTGCTGAGCAAATCATGAAAAAGGCCAACATGGCCGCTGAACTCTATAATCGGTTGGTTCTGCTAGTTGCTGCCTCAGGTGCAGGCAAGACCACTGCGCTTCAGGAGGTACAGGATCGCACCGGTGCTCCCCTGGTCAACGTCAATCTCGAGCTTTCCCGTCAGATGCTGGAGTTGACGGAGCGTCAGCGGGCCCTGCAACTGCCGCGTCTTCTCCGGGAGATCGTAGGTAATGGCGGTGGTGAGATGATCCTACTCGACAACATCGAAGTTATCTTCGATGTTGTCCTGAAGCAGGATCCGCTTCGCTTACTCCAGGGTCTCTCCCGCAACAAGACCGTGGTGGCCGCATGGAACGGAACCATCGTTGAAGACTCTTTGACTTATGCCACTCCGGAGCACCGGGAGTATAGACGCTATCCCATACGCGATTTCCTGGTGGCAAGCCCGGAGGTGACGACATGAAAACTACAAATTCGATTGCAAGGGAGCAGACGCGATGACAAACATGAAATACGGTGACCTCATACAGTTTGAACCCATCGAATCTGTTGTCCAATTACGAGACGCCGACGAAGCGACTGCGGCCCGGCAGCTTGTCGAGACCTACGTCATCTCAAAGGAAATGGCGGAAAAGCTTGTTGACCTTGTAATTCCTCAGCTGCAGTTCGATCACCCCACCGACAACAAAGGCCTTCTGGTGGTCGGCAATTACGGTACCGGTAAGTCTCACCTGATGTCAGTAATCTCTGGGCTTGCAGAGAATCCAGACCTTGCCGCCAATCTCAACAGCGCCGATGTGACGAATGCCGTCGGGGAAATTGGAGGTCGTTTCAAGGTGGTACGAACGGAACTTGGCGCCACAACGATGCCTTTTCGCGATTTTGTATGCTTAGAGCTTGAAGAGGCATTGGTCCAATGGGGCGTTGACTTTCGATTTCCTCCACAAGATAAACTCCGGAATCACAAGATTGCTTTTGAAAACATGATGGCAGCTTTCCATGACAAATATCCTGATCAAGGATTGATGCTCGTAGTGGATGAGTTGCTTGATTTTCTTAGAAGCCGCAAAGATCAGGAGCTCATCCTGGACCTGAACTTCCTTCGTGAAATCGGCGAGGTATGCAAAGACCTGCGTTTTCGTTTTATGGCCGGCGTTCAGGAAGCCATCTTCGACAGCCCGCGTTTTTCCTTTGTGTCTGACAGCATCCGTCGTGTGAAGGATCGCTTCGAGCAGGTTCTCATCGCCCGCAAAGATGTCAAGTTCGTGGTGGCTGAACGGTTACTCAAGAAGAGTGGAGAGCAACAGGCCAAGATACGCGAGTACCTGACGCCTTTCGGCAAGTTCTACGGCCACATGAACGAGCGCATGGACGAATTCGTCCGCCTCTTCCCGGTGCATCCGGACTATATTGACACCTTTGAGCGGGTAACTGCCGTGGAAAAGCGCGAGGTATTGAAGACGCTCTCGCTGGCCATGAAGGACATACTCGACCAGGACATGCCGGATGACCGGCCGGGGCTCATTGCTTATGACAGCTACTGGACCAATCTCCGAGAGAACCCATCGTTCCGTGCCGTACCGGATATCAAGGCTGTGATCGACTGCAGTCAGGTTCTGGAGTCTCGCATCCAGCAAGCCTTTACGCGCCCGGCCTATAAACCCATGGCATTGCGGCTTATTCATGCATTGTCGGTCCATCGGCTCACCACCGGCGACATCTACGCCTCCCTGGGCGCAACTGCCGGGGAATTGCGTGACGGGCTCTGCCTCTATCAACCGGGCATCGAGGAACTGGGCGGTGATCCAGCCGACGACCTGCTCTCCCAGGTGGAGACCGTCCTGCGAGAAATCCACAAAACAGTAAGCGGGCAGTTCATCTCATCGAACCCGGACAACCGCCAGTTCTATCTGGATTTGAAGAAAACCGACGACTTCGACGCGCTGATCGAAAAGCGGGCCGAGAGTCTCGAAGCCGACCAACTGGACCGTTACTACTACGAAGCTCTAAAACGGGTCATGGAGTGCACGGACCAGACTTATGTGACTGGGTACAAGATCTGGCAGCACGAGCTGGAATGGCTAGAGCGCAAGGCCGCACGCCAGGGATATTTGTTTTTCGGCGCGCCCAACGAACGATCCACCGCCGTGCCACCGCGGGACTTTTACGTTTATTTTATCCAACCTTACAGTCCACCTCACTTCAAGGATGAAAAGAAAGCCGACGAGCTTTTCCTACGGCTTACCAACATGGATGATGAATTCCGCACCGCACTGAGGAATTATGCGGCGGCCCTAGACCTGGCATCCACCTCGTCGGGGCATGCCAAATCCACCTACGAATCCAAATCATCCGGTTTCCTGCGGGATCTGGTGCATTGGCTTCAAAAACACATGGCCGACGCCTTCGAGGTCACCTACCAGGGGCGCACCAAGTCGCTCACTGAGTGGGCCAAGGGTAAGTCCATTCGGGAGCTGTCCGGTATCGGCTCCCATGAGCGCATTAATTTCCGTGACCTGATAAACACAATCTCCGGTATTTGTCTGGGGGCCCATTTTCAGGATCAAGCACCTGATTATCCCTTCTTTCCGGTGCTCATGACTGGGACCAACCGGGACCAGGCCGCACAGGATGCCCTTCGTGCCGTCGCCGGCCAGAATCGCACCAAGCAGGCGACGGCGGTACTCGATGCCCTGGAATTAATCGACGGCGAACGACTCGAGCCGTATAAATCGAAATACGCCAAACATATCCTTGGTCTGCTCAAGAAGAAAGGTCACGGCCAAGTGGTCAACCGCTCCGAGCTGATCCAGGATGACAAAGGGGTGGAATACATGGACAAGGACCGGCAGCGGCTGGAGCCCAAATGGGTTGCAGTTGTACTGGCTGTTCTGGTCTACTCGGGTGATCTGGTCCTGGCCATTCCGGGAAAGAAATTCGACGCCACTGGTATGTCGCAACTGGCAGGAACGAGCGTAGACGAACTCACGCAGTTCAAGCACATCGAGCGACCGAAGGACTGGAATCTTCCGGCGCTCAAGGCGCTATTCGAACTGCTCGGTCTCACACCCGGCATGGCCCAGCTGGTCACCCAGGGCAAGGAAGAACCGGTCCAGAACCTTCAATCGAAAGTGTCTAAGACAGTAGAAAACATAGTGAAAGTTCAGCAGAATATTCGAGAAGGGCTCATGTTTTGGGGTCAAAGGCTCTTCTCCGACTCGGAACTCGAAACCCGGAACTCAAAACTGGAAAAGACAAAGTCTTTTCTCGAATCGCTCCAGGCGTACAGCTCGCCCGGAAAACTGAAGAATTTCCGTTATGACGCCCAAGAGGTAACCTGTCATCGGGACGGGCTCAACTCCCTGGCCGAGATCGAATCCCTCCAGGAATTGGTTGCTGATCTCGGTTCTACCGCTTCGTTCCTTTCCACTGCCGAGGCGGTGTTGCCTGCCGAACACGAATGGGTGGGCAAGATGAAAAAGGCACGAAACGATGTACTTGCCCAGCTTGCCGATCCCGACAAGCGCGGCGCTGCCACGTTCCGCCAACAAACCCAGCGAAAACTGGCCGATCTCAAGAAGGCCTATATAGAATCCTATCTGGGAATGCATACCAAAGCGCGGTTGGGTGTGAATGAGGACAAGCGCAAGACGGGCCTCATGGGTGATGAACGGCTAAAGGTTCTACAAAAGCTCTCCACCATCGAATTAATGCCGCGCCAGCACCTGAGTGATTTTCAAAATCGCCTGGCCGGGTTGAGGAGCTGTTTTGCCCTTACTGAGCAGGAACTGGATGCCTCACCGGTATGTCCACACTGCAATTACAAACCAGGGGCGGAGCCTCCCACCGCACCCGCCGGAACGGTGCTGGACGGCTTGGACGACGAGCTGGACAAGTTGGTAGCCAACTGGACCCAGACACTCCTCTCTAACTTGGAAGATCCGACGACCAAGGGCAATTTGGACCTGCTTAAGTCTGCTCCCAAAAAACTAGTGAACGGCTTTATTAAAAAGCGAGAGCTGCCGGACAATCTTGACCAGGACTTCATTCAGGCTTTGAGCGAGGTGCTTTCAGGCCTCCAGAAGGTCCAGGTCAAAGCCGCTGACTTGCGTGAGGCATTGCTGTCCGGTGGCTCACCGGTAACGCCATCAGAGATAAAAAAACGTTTCGAAGATTATCTTGACGAACTTATAAAGGGAAAAGAGCCCGGCAAGGTCCGGATCGTATTGGAGTAGAAACATTCCATTGGGTCCGGATTAGCCGAAATGGCGATTCCCCATAAACCCCGTAGCTGCAAACAGAAATACCGTTTGACGCAAAAAGGCCGAAACACCCTATCGGAGCTCAATAAGGTTTCCAAATGAATAAAAGAAAGAAGACCAAAACAAGACCCTCGGAACAGCTCTTTGCACATGAACAGCGGGATATGTTTGAAAGATCCTATGAGGAAAAACTGCAGGCAGAAAAAAACAAACCTGTGGAATGCCTCGGCATGACATTCGACAACGACGAGAAACGTCGCGAGTATTTCCTGGAGAAGCTGCGCGAGAAACTCAAGGACCCGGAGTTCCGCAAGATTGAGGGTTTTCCCATTGGCGAGGACGAGGACATCCTGGCTTTGTCCGATCCACCGTATTACACGGCCTGCCCGAATCCGTTTATAGAGGACTTCATTAAGCACTATGGGAAGCCGTATGAGCCGAGTACTGATGATTATCGAAGGGAACCGTTTGCTGTTGATGTTAGCGAGGGCAAACAGGATCCGATTTATAAGGCGCACTCTTATCATACAAAAGTTCCACACCTTGCCATTGTCCCATCGATACTGCATTACAC
>CAYTTQ010000108.1:0-7654 GCA_964440795.1 uncultured Desulfobacterales bacterium
CAGGGCTTTCCAGAGAGCAGCTTTACCGTTCATTCAGTGAGCAGGGAAACCCCACCTTAAAAAATATGTTAGCGGTGATGCGTGCCCTGGGCGTGGATATGACTGTCAAGCCCCACAAGCCGGCCGGATCAGAATTGGGGCTATAGTCTATTAATTTCTTCCGGGGTCGGACCAACATAACATGCTCAAATATCATCAAATACGTCCAGCAAAGGGCTGTTTTCACCCCTTGGAGCCTCATTTTGCCCTTAAAATCAGGGTTGTAAATTGCAAGCGGTGGCCGTGTTTCAGTCCTGTGTTTCAAATTCCTCTTTATTCAGGAATGAATTGAACTGTTTTCCCGATCGCTGTATCTTAAAAAGAAGCAAGAGAATATAAATGCAGGGTCGTTACGATAAAGGCCTTGACAGCGGCATAATTATGTAGCAAAGTAACTACAAATGCTTATGCAAGGAGAATGATCATGAGCAAAACAATGACCAGCCGTGAATTCAACCAACATGCAAGCCAGGCCAAAAAGGCTGCCGAGCAGGGACCAGTATTCATAACAGACAGGGGGAAACCGTGTCATGTGCTGCTCAGCATTAAGGAATATCACACCCTGATCAGGCAAGACGAAAATATTGCGGACCTGTTGAGTATGCCCGGGTTTGAGGATATTGAACTAGAAATACCCAGGATGGCAGATTTGCCTAACACGGCGGATCTTAAATAATGTACCTGCTGGATACCAACGTGGTCTCTGAGTTGAGAAAGGTCCGCCAGGGCAAAGCTGATCCCGGGGTTATGCGCTGGGCCGGGCGAGTCGCCAGCAGTGATTTATACATCTCCGTAATAACAGTTCAGGAACTGGAAATAGGGGTTATGCTGGCTGAAAGACGTGACCGGGATAAAGGAAAAATTTTGCGTTCTTGGTTTGAAAACAGAGTTCTACCGGCATTCAAGCATCGTATCCTTCCCGTGGATATACAAATTTCCCGTTACAGCGCCAAGCTGCATGTGCCAAACCCCCGGCCGATTCGCGACGGCTTTATCGCAGCTACTGGAATGGTCTACGGCATGACGGTCGTAACCCGCAATGTCCGTGACTTCGAACCTATGGGAGTAGCCTTTATAAATCCCTGGGAAAAATGAGGTGTGTTTCAGAGGGGAAAAGCTTGGAGAAGAGATCAACTTGGCGGATTGGGGTCGGACCAAGAGAAATGAGTTTATATCAAAATGTTATCCCCGAAGAGGTCCCCTTTTGAGGCCTTAAACGTGTGTTTTTGGGATCAAAATGACGCACTCGTAAAAAGCCGGTTGTTTGGAGATGAGCACTTTGCATAAGATCTTCTCGCTCCCGTCATGCCGGACGCCGGTTCAAGCCCGGGACAGGCTTTGATCCCCGCTGAACCCGGGAAATGACGAAAAGACAAAAAAATATCTGCGTAAATCTTTTTCGCCTTCCTGTGGCAGTTAATCTCCTCCCCAATCAGGTGGGTCGCATCTATCAAAAGCGTGTTTGTAGATTGCTTCGACGGCTGTTGCTTCTTCATGCGTCAACGCGCTGAATTCCCTCTCGCGGGCTCGCTTTGACAGCATGCCGCCGTTTTGGTGCAGGAGCCGGAACAACAGGTCGATGGTGCGATCCGGCATGTCGACCAAATCGCCGATCCGGCTGCGAAATGTGTCGTAGCTTTTCAGGAAGGCGGTCTCCTTCGGCAGGTCCTGTTCGATGGTTTCCCGCACGCAGCCATACAGAAACTCCGCGTGTTGGGTCGCATCGAAATAACGATAGAAGTCGCCTGTATCGTTGAGTACCCGCACATTGTGCCCGGCGGTGGTCTCCCACTCGATCGAGGGGAGCATGCGTTTCGAGTAGTCCTCCAAAACGGCGCGGTATGCTTCAATCCGTTCCAGGATCGCGGCCGATACCGGGAACACGACCCCGGGCGGGTTAAAGCCGCGCTCAGCCAGGACATGGTGGATCAGGTAACGGTGTACCCGGCCATTACCGTCTTCAAACGGGTGTATATAGACAAAACCAAAGGCGAGGATGGCCGCGGCGATGACAGGATCGAGAGACCGGCCGGAGCCGCTGTCGAAAGCAATCATGCCGGAAACGAGCGTATGGAGGTCTTCCGGCCGGGCGCTGATATGCTCAGGCAAAGGCAGGCGCGTCGCCCGGTCATGGTCGCCGACAAAGCCGCCTTCGGTACGGAAGCCCAGTTCAACAAAGCGGCTGTCGCCGATAACGATCTTTTGCAGGCGTAAAAGTTCGTCTCTGTCAAGAGGCCGGCGCCCGGCTTCGCCTATGGCCCGGCCCCAGCGCTGAATACGGTCCTGCGGGGGGCGCTCGCCTTCAATGGCGTAACTGGCCCTTGAGTCCTTGAGAAGCAGGAAAGCCGCTGTCCGCGCCAGGATGTCACGCGGGACACCTGCAATGAGAGTCTTTGCCTGTTCCTGCAAGTTCAACTCAATAAAACGATCCAACACCTCTGTACGGAAGACGAGGGGGCAAAACTTCGGGGTGCCTGGCAGGTTGTTTCTGACCCGGTGGCGCGGGACGTTTTCCGCCTCTGCCGCATATTGCCGGTCAGGGTCGAGTACCGGTACGTAGCGTCCGGCTGTCGCATCCGGCACGTCGAGGGTTGTGCCGGTGAGCCACTCGTATAGAAACCAGATGCGACGGGCGTAACCGCCGGTCGGTTTGTCCCGGACGAGCTCTTCGATGGGGACGGGGCCTGTTGCCGCGAACAGGCGTTTAAGAACGGCCAGGTCCAGCCCTTCATATTTCAGGGCAAAGGTCAGGTGTCCTTCCAGAGTAGGGGGATGGGCATGGCGCGGCGTCATGATCCGCCATCCGCTCTCTTCTTTAATCCGGTGATATTCGCCGGTGGCGGAAAGGGTACGCGGCAGGGGCACGGACAGCCCGCAGGCGTCGATCAGGGCGCTATACCCGGCAGGGGTCGCCTTTTCGGGCAGGCGTCTTTCCTGAAAAGCGATAACGGGGCCTGAAAAATGGTACTTTTTGCTTCCAGTCATGAAAAAATAGCCTTCCTGGTGAGAATTGATTTAGATGGCACGGTATCATGAAAAATGATTCTGCGGTATGGAAATTTCAGCTTCGGGCGTGAAATAAGGGGATCCGCATTCATACTTGACCGGTAATTCCATTGCAGACGTTGCTCAAATAAAGTTGTTATTGGGCGGAGGACTTCCAAGAAGATGTCGCAAAAGACGTTAAGGTCCTTGGACGAGCGTTGAAAGATGTAGAAATGAATTTGCGGTAGGTCTGGTTCAGTGGTAGAAAACCTATAGGTTATAGTCAGACAACCGCCTGAACATGAAAAAAGATAAATTCGAAACCCCGGTGAAACGGTGATATCTAATGGGTGAGGATGAGGAAAGGCAGAATTTGCCTGACTGGAAAGCCGTATTATCACGAGTTGAGAAATTGACTCTTGTTGAGGCGCTTCGAGAGATTCAGAAGGAAATTCGATGGAAGCCAGGTAAAGACATCATTCATCTGACCAAAAGGCAGAACTTGCGGCATCTCCATCAATCAGCAACTATTTCAGAATACCATGGGATCATTCATGAAATTCTAAGAAATAGGCGAAATGTTGTATACTTATATGTTATTGGAGGAACGTATTACTATGCCGTACGCGGATTTTCAAACGATGACGACAATGAATGGATTGTGCTTTTCGGCACTGGCGGATTAATGGAAACCGCTTTTCCTCCTGAAAACATGGATGAATATCTATCCCGGCGAGGGTTTATTTTGCTGGGTACGATTGAGGAGGTTTTAAAATGGACAAGAGAAGCCGAGGATTGATGGAGTATTTATCAGAGGCATTGGACCATCCTGATGTGAGTGGTTTTGAGGTTCTTGAGGTCTTGGATATTCGCAGCAAACTAGCGTTTCGGGAGCCGCTGTTTAGTGAAAAAGATAAAGTTCTTCTGGAGAATCTCGACCGTCGGTTTTTAGGTATGGCGCACATTTGGTTAAGCCGTATTTCTGAAGTGGCGAATCTTCCAGACATGCGACAACGAGCACACGCTTTGCCATCCCATTGGTGGTGGTATCTTGATGAGATTGCCAAGAAGAAAGAGAGGATGGCGCGAAGCGTATAGCGCAAAAGACAGACACGGGGGTCGCCCATTAAAGGAATCGTCACATCTTAAATGTTAAATATGATCAAGGTCGATACGGCAAGATAGCGTATAGGAAGTTAGTCAACCTCGAGGGCGGCAGTGGGGGACGTCCATAAACAAGTCAATAACTTTTTTGAAAATGCTCAGCGAGCGCATTCCCCGCTTGCAGCGGGATTAGCTCGCCCGTTAAATCCTCCTGCGGAGGGCCGCGAAGCGGCATTTAACCGGGGCGAGCGAAATAAAAAATGGTAAAAACTCCTTACATTTGGGAGATTCCTTGTAGCTTGTCGGAGCGAAGCGTAGATCCCGACCTGGCGGGGCTACAGGGTTCTTCAATTCTTTAACCGATCAGAGTTAATGTGATATTTTATAGTGTGCAGCCCAGTGATGTTTAGAAAGGGAGGGTAAAAATGGACGCTACAATTTCTATCGAAATACCCCAGGAAATCATCCACGCTACACGAATGACACCACGAGAGCTAAGGGCTGAGTTGGGTATATATTTATTCGAACAGGGTAAATTGTCATTTGGTAAGGCGCGGGAAATGGCGGGTATGACCGTATGGGCATTTCAACAACTGCTGGGGAGCAGGGGGATTCCAGTCCATTACGATATATATGATTATGAGGAAGACTTGAAAACACTTGAAGAACTTGGTCGGATATGAAGGTTGTTAGCAATGCTTCACCATTAATCAATCTGGCCCGAATCGGGAAACTCGGACTTCTTCGTGATTTATATGAAGAGCTGACTATTCCCGATGCGGTATGGCGTGAGGTTGTTTTGGAAGGAGCTGGACAACCCGGGGCGGACGAGATCGAATCTGCTGCCTGGATTCTGAGGCAAGCTGCGGGGAATAGAGAACTTGTGCGGGCCCTACGCTTTGTGTCAAGATGGGATGGCCGCCCTTCTTTCGCCAAATCCGACCGGGTTGCCAGGGGTGCTCTTTTACCATCCTGAAATTCAGGACCATGAGGGATGAACAGGATGAAGAAGGGAATCTGCTGCCGGACGAAAAAAGCCTTTCAAGGATTGGCAGGTTCCTAAGGGCGTCATCCTTGGATGAACTGCCGGAGCTGTGGTCCGCAGATTACCTAGATGAAATGAGGGGAGAGGACTGATTTCATCCCAGTTAAACAAAAAAACAACAAAGGTTTAACGGGATAAACGGGGCCCCGCAAGAGCGGGATCTTCGCTTCGCTACGACAGGCGGGGCACCGCTTAGCGGCATCTTCGACAGGCGTAGATTTGCGCAGATTAGGGCAAGGGGAAAAGAATCCGCAGATTTCGCAGATTGACGCAGATTAATGTGCGAAGAATAATCCGTGTAATCGGTGAAATCTGTGAATAAGAATGGTGGAACCAGTGGGATCAGATTTGAATGAATTTGGGTCAAAATTTTATTTCGTGGGGCATATGTTATCGAAGTTATTTCCGCCTGATGCAGTCAAAATTTTCGATTGAGGAGATATCAGCGGGTGCTTTATGATTCGCACCAAAGGGGGCAGATCGTCGATCGTTGCTGGCTGATCTATGAGCTTATCAGCGATACGTTTGTGCCGCCCGATGAATTTCACGCCCAATATCCGGGCATTGTGGAACTTGCATTGACCTCCGGGTAGTTCAAAGTTTTCGTGGAGCTTGGCGGATCAGAATATTATATACATATCTCTGAAGAATATGGATTTGATGAATTCAGACTTTTCTTGAAAACGTATGTGTACATGCTTTTCGACAGGGACAAAAACAGTGTCATTCGAGCGGATTCTCTTCTCCATCATAAAATTGACTATAAAGGCCATAAATTATCCCACACAACAGGCTTTCCGGCAGTAAGCTCATCGTGTCCGGGCGGAGTGGTTTTTCCGGGGGCAGGGGATGGCTCCCATTGCGGCGCCTACGGATTATATGGTTATGGAAGGGGACGGGCGTTTGAAACCGGGGGGTTTTTTCCCTGATGCGGGGTCGCTGGAGAAGGTGGAAAGGGCGGTGCATGAGTATCTGGGGCTCATTTGGGGCAAGGTGAGGGGGCAGGTTGGCGGGTGACCTTTACCGATTTTGGCCCAAGTTCGTGTGCTCCTGGCTTGGCCCTTTGTTTTTGATACGGTTTTCACCTTTTTTCGGCCGCTGGATTGAGAGCTTGATTGATTATGATAAAATAATTAGGTTGCGCTGAGCTCAAAATAAATATATTATATTCGGAATGAATGCCAAGAATTTTATATTTAGATCGCTGGCGGCGAGGATACAAGATCGCCTCTTTCAGGGCAAGGCGATTATTTTGTTGGGGCCCAGGCAGTCGGGGAAAACCACCTTGATCAAGGCGGTCCTTGAGCAGTCGGGTCAAAAATATCTGCTGCTGAATGCCGACGAACCGGATGTGCGCACACTTCTGGAAAACCCTACTTCCACAAGACTTAGGACCATTATAGGAGACCACAGAATATTCTGTGTAGACGAGGCCCAGCGCATTTCGAACATTGGGATAACCCTGAAGTTGATAACGGATCAAATTCCGGAAACCCAGGCCATAGCGACCGGATCCTCTGCCTTTGAGTTCAATGCCACCATAGCCGAGCCGCTCACCGGTCGAAAATTTGAATTTAGCCTTCACCCGTTATCTTTTGGCGAGCTGGCGACCCACCACGGTCTACTCCAGGAACGCCGCTTTCTGGAGCATCGTCTCGTTTACGGCAGCTACCCCGAGATTGTCACCTCTCCGGGCCGGGCACAGGAGCTGATCAAGCTTCTGGCCGACAGTTACCTGTTCAAGGATTTGCTTATTTTGGAGGGGATCAATAAACCGGCCCTTCTGGACAAAATTGTCAAAGCTCTGGCTCTTCAGCTTGGCAGCGAGGTTTCTTTCCATGAAATCGGGCAGCTCACAGGGGCCGACAGCCATACTGTGGACCGATACGTGGATCTGCTTGAAAAGGCCTTTGTCCTCTTCAAATTACCGGCTTACAGCCGCAATGTTCGAAATGAGATTAAGAAGGGCAAAAAAATCTATTTCCTGGACAACGGCATTCGCAATGCCGTGATAGGCAATTTTCTCCCTGTGGCCAATCGCACCGACACGGGCGCTTTGTGGGAAAACTACCTGGTCTCTGAAAGACTGAAGCTGATCAACAACGAAGGCGTTTCAGCAGGGGCTTATTTCTGGCGCACGGCCCAGCAGCAAGAAATCGACTATGTTGAAGAGCAAAGCCTAAAGTTGTCGGCGTTTGAATTCAAATGGAATCCAGTGAAAAGAAAAATCCATTTCCCCAAAACTTTTACCAGAGGCTATCCGGAAGCAAAAACCGGGGTGATTCATCCTGGCAATTATGATGGGTTTTTAACACAGACGGATGTGGCGTGGCAGTGGGGGACGTCCATAAATAAGTAAATAACTTTTTTGCCATCAACCACCGCAGCATATTTTACCGATTTCTTGAATGGGGTCCATAAGTTTGTAAGAAAGTCTCGCGCCCAGTGGACCCCCGATGAAACCCCAGTTAAACAATAGCA
>CAYTTQ010000109.1:0-7475 GCA_964440795.1 uncultured Desulfobacterales bacterium
CGGCGGATATCTGTTTATCGGCCATTCTGAAAGTCTAACCGGGGTGAACCACCCGTTTAAATATACCATGCCGACCGTTTATTGCCGGAATTAGTGTCGGTTGGCTTGAAACATGGCGTATCAATGTTTGTAAAGATTGCAGGGGATCAAAAGGGGAGTTATGACAAACGAAGAGTTTAGCCGGACAGTAGAAGCGGCGGTTTCCGAAGTATTGGAGAATATGTATTTTATGTTTCCCGAGTGGCCGAAAGACGGTACGGACAGGCCGGAGGTTCCGCAATCGTGTTTTTCGGCAAGTGTGGGCATAAACGGGGGGGATGAACTACTCACCCTTTACGCCTCCTCGGACTTGGTGAGTAACATGGCCGAAAGTTTCTTGGGAATGTCCCATGGGCTCGAAGATGCCGATCTGGCGGATATCTTTAAGGAGGCATGTAACGTGGTGGCGGGAAATATCGTGACCCGCATGAATCTCGATACGAACATCGGACTGGGTACCCCGGTTGCCGAACGGATGTCCGATTGCACCGTGGTCGAAAAGAACGAAGGCAGTGTATTGAGTATTGACGGGGAATTTATGAAGGTTGTGGTGAACAGAGAACAGCTGCCGGGATTCGGGTAAAGTTCCGTGAAACCGACCTATGAACAACTGGAAAACCGCGTCCGAGAACTGGAAGGAGTAGAACACAGGTACCGGGAGGCCGAGAAGAATCGACGGCACCTGAAAGATTTTCTGGGTGTGATCCGTGGTATGAACCGGCTGATTACCAATGAAACGGATCCGGTACGCCTGATCAATCACGCCTGTGCCACCCTGACGGAAACCTTGGGCTATTGCTCCGCCTGGAGCGCATTGTTGGACGAATCGGGGACAACGGTCACGGCGACGGCCTCATCAGGATTTAACGAACGTTTCGAGGCGATGGAAAATCGCCTCGAACTCGGGCAATTTCCTGCCTGTATGCGCCGGGCGGCAAGATATCGCCGCGGCCCGGCGGTTGGTTCATACCGTGAAGGGTGTTTCAGGAAATCTTTCCGCGGTTGATCTATATCAGGCAACCCAAGCCCTTGAAACGGCCCTGAGTAGGAAGGGGCTCCATGTGAACTCGGATGAACTCATTGCGTTTCAGGGGGCTTTGACCCAGATAGGAGGATGGACACGCATGAATAACGGCGGGCCGAAGCCACGTATACTGATCGTCGATGATCTCCCCGTCAATATAAAGGTGCTGGGTGAGAGCCTTAAGCCCGACCATGAGGTCGTTTTTGCCACAAACGGCCGGGACGCCTTGACCGTCGTCAAGTCGGATAACGTTCCCGACGTGATCTTGTTGGACATCATGATGCCCGACATGGATGGATACCAGATTTGCCGAGTGCTCAAGGATGACGAGGCGACACGGGATATACCCGTCATTTTTATATCCGCCAAAAGTGAAGAAGGGGACGAAACGAAAGGTCTGGCCGTTGGTGCGGCGGACTACATCACCAAGCCGTTCAGCCCTTCTATTGTCCGGGCCCGGGTACGGACCCAGTTGGATCGAAAAAGTGCGGAAGCGGATCGTCTACAAAAAGAAAAGCTGGAAGCCATCATGGAAATGGCCGGAGCGGTTTGCCACGAGCTGAACCAGCCCATGCAGGCGCTGTCCATGTACGCCGAGGTGTTGATGGCACAGAATCAAAATGATTCTTCATTGAATGAGGAACTGGAGCAGATCAGATCTCAGGTAATGAGGATGGGAGATATCACACGGAAACTGACCCGGATTACTCGATACGAGACGATGGATTATGTGTTTGAGGGGAAAAAAATCGTCGATCTCGACAGGGCTTCAATGGATGAGTAGCTGGATGTCAATTGAAAAGATGCCAAAGGAGATTTAAGAAATGGATGTGAACCTGGTTAACCCCTTCATCGATGCGACAGTGAACGTCTTGGAAACCATGGCTTTTACCAAAGCCCAGGCCAATAAGCCATATCTTAAAGAGGACGATATGGCCAGAGGAGATGTGTCCGGAATTATCGGACTGACAGGCGAGACAAGTGGGACGATCTCCGTCAGCTTTACGGAAAACAGTATACTGGCCATCGTATCCAATATGTTCGGAGAAGAAGTGAAGGAAATCAGCGATGAAATCGAGGACGCCGTGGGCGAGATCGCCAACATGATTTCGGGTCAGGCCCGGCAGAAGCTCGAAGAAGGCGGGAGATCCTTGAAGGCGGCGATTCCGACAGTGATAAAGGGAAAAGACCACACGATCACCCACATGACGCCCTACCCAATCATTGCGGTACCGTTTAGTACGGACAATGGTGACTTCACGATCGAAGTCTGTTTTGAAGAATAATCCGAAGAAGCGAGGAGGCATCAAGCATGGATTTTGGGATCAAAGTCTTGGTGGTCGATGATTTTTCCACCATGCGTCGAATTGTAAAGAACGCACTCAAACAGATCGGGTTCACCCAAACGGTGGAGGCCGATGACGGCACGACGGCACTTGAAGTGCTAAAGCAGGAAGATGTCGGTTTGATCATATCCGATTGGAATATGCCGAAGATGTCGGGATTGGACTTCTTAAAAGCGGTGAAGAGCGACGCCGCCACAAAGGACATACCCTTTGTCATGGTGACGGCAGAGGCGCAGAAGGAAAACGTCTTACAAGCGGTACAGGCCGGTGTATCCAACTATGTGGTCAAACCGTTTACGGCGGACAATCTGCAAGAGAAGTTAAAAGACGTCTTTAAAGAATAGAAGGCGATCGAGCCCTAAAGAGTCAGCCTTGTTTCGTCGGCTCTTGCTTCCGACCCCGAATGACTAGTCCGATACCCGCCCAAACGGCGATACAGGCTGACAGGGTGTAGACGAACTCTGCCTGTATGACGGAACCGACAAAAAAACCGGCTATTCCAAGCCCTACCAGTATGTACAAAACCTTCTTTAAAGTGATCATAGGCTAAATGTTTACTACGATGAACGAAAGGCGTCAAAGACATTACGGGCGACCGCGTTTGTGATGCCGGGAACGGCGCTGAGTTCCTCGACGGATGCCGCCTTGATTCGTTTCAAGCTGCCGAAGTGTTTAAGGAGTGCGGTCTGCCTCTTCTTTCCAACGCCGGGAATCTCCTGTAATCTACTACGTCGATAGGTCATCAGGCGACGTCGTCTTTGGTATCCAATCACATACCGGTGCGCCTCATCCCGAATTCGCTCCAGGAAAAGCAGGACTTCCGGGGTCCTTCGCAGATCGACCGGATTCTTTCGGCCCGGCTTGTAAATCTTGTCCTCGGTTTCACCGCGCAATTCTTCCTTTTTGGCAATGCCGATGATATCGAAGGTACCATACCGCCCGATAGCTTCCAGGACCGTGCAAGCCACGTTAAGTTGTCCCTTGCCCCCGTCTACAACCAACAAATCGGGCAAGCGAGGCGATATTTCGGGGCCCTTATAACGACGGGATAACACCTCCTTGAGCATTGCATAGTCGTCGGCGAAGGAGGCGGTGCGGATGCGGAATTTTCGATAGTCGTCGGGCACCGGCTTCGCCTGTTCAAATACGACCATACCGCCCACGCCTTCATCCCCTGCCATGTGGGAAAGGTCGATGCACTCGATCCGGACGGGGGTGCGAGTCAGGGAGAGTTTCCTCTGAGTTCGGTTGAGTAGGGCCGTGTTGTTTTCCAAGGACTCCAGACGGGAGGTGAGTGCCGTTTCGGCATTACGGACGGCCATTTCGAGGAGCTTTGCCTTCTCCCCCCGGCGGGGGACCAAGACATATACCTTTTCACCCTTGAGGTCTTGCAGCCACTCCTCGACAAGTGGTCTGTCGGCGGGCCCTTCCGACAGCAGGACTTCTTTGGGAAGACTGGGAGCCGACTCATAATACTGCTTAATGAACGCGGATATCACCTCTTGGTCGGTTGCCGGCGTCTTGGACAAGTGAAAGGCCCGGTTTCCCAGCAAAAATCCACCGCGGACCAAAAGAATTACGATTTCCACGTCTTCTCCCCGGCGGGCGATCCCGACGACGTCGCGGTCCTTAAAATCCGCAGTAGCAATTACTTGTTTTTCCAGTGTCTTTTCCAATGCAAACAGCTGATCCCGATATACCATGGCCGTCTCGAAATCCTGTTCGGCGGCGGCTTTGTCCATTTTGTCCCGGATTTGCCTCATGAGGCGCGGCGTACGGCCTTTCAAAAAGAGCACCACTTCGTTGACGATCGAGGCGTATTCGTCGGGAGATACGAATCGGCTGCATGGTGCCAGGCAAAGGCCCATCTGGTAATTCAGACACGGTCGTTGTCGAGGCTTTGGGATTTTGCTTCTGCATTTTCGAAGTTTGAAGGCCTGGTGAACCAGGCGCAGCGTTTCCTTGACTGCGCCGGCGGAGGAAAAGGGGCCGAAGTAGAGGGCCCCGTCCTTTACAAACTTTCTCGTGATCGTCAAGTTCGGGTAGGGACTTTTGACGTCCAGCCGGAGACACGGGTAGCGCTTGTCGTCTTTGAGAATCACGTTATAATGGGGACGGTGCTTTTTGATGAGATTCGATTCGAGAAGAAAGGCCTCCTTTTCGCTGTGAGTCACGATGGTGTCTACATCGGCGATCTTTTTGACCAAGAGCGCCGTTTTTAGATCCCGATGGTCCGGTTTGTTGAAGTAAGAGGAAACCCGCTTTTTGAGGTTGGCCGCCTTGCCGACGTACAGAATTCCGCCGGATTCGTCCTTCATGAGGTAGACGCCCGGACCGGACGGCAGGGTGGTAAGTCTATCTTTGAGTGTGTGGCTCATGGCTCCGGGCCGCATGGGGTGATCAAGATTGATGGAACATTTCGCATGGCCATTTTCTATGTATTAACGTGTGGGATGTCAACCGTTGACCGGTGTTATTAGCATAAGCTTCTTGACGGCGGAAATTGTCTGAGTAATATGGCCGCCATGGAACAAAGGGACAAACGGCGGGTTATAAGGGCTCGCGCAAAAAATAACTTCACATTTTGCCATCTCGGCTTCGGCCCGTCTTTGCCCGATACCTCACTCGCAAAACCTCGACATAGCCTGCTATGCCTGCGGTTTTGCTCAATCGGATCGGCCAAATCCGAACCAAATCCGAGCGCCCATTCTGTGAAGTTATTTTTGCGCGAACCCTAATAGGAGGTCACCATGTTTGAACATATCGGCATAACCATCAATCACAAGGCCGACATAGAAGGGTTCTATAAGGAGTTGCTCGGCTTCGAACAAGTGAAGGAATTTGAAGTGGGCCGGGATCTGTCACAAGGTCTGTTCGGTATCTCGGAGAAGGTCTCCGTCGTCGTTGTTTCCCGGCAAGACCTGGTCCTCGAGCTTTTTGTGTCCGATGTCACACAAAAGGGAGGCTATAGCCACATCGGCATTTCCGTCCCGGATCGACAAGGGCTGATGGAAAGGGCGGAGGCCAAAGGGTTCCCCGTTGTTTGCATACAACGGGAGTCCAAAAAGGACCTTCTCTTCATCAAAGATCATTCAGGAAATAGATTTGAAATAAAGTAGTGGGGGATTTATCAAGGAGGTCAAGCATCATGGACATACAGGAAATTACCGACCGGATTGAAAAGGAAAGCGTGGTTTTCAGGCAGATTGTGGTGGAGATGGAAAAGGTGCTGGTAGGCCAGAAAAACCTTGTCGAACGGATGTTGATCGGCTTGCTGTGCGACGGGCATTTGTTGCTCGAAGGGTTGCCGGGATTGGCCAAAACCACGGCCGTGCGGTCCTTGGCGGCGGCTATCAAAACCCGGTTTCAGCGGATTCAGTTTACCCCGGATTTGTTGCCCGCCGATATCTTGGGAACCCAGATCTATCGTCCCGACAATGCCTCGTTTGAGGTGAAGAAGGGCCCCATATTTCACAATATCATTTTGGCCGACGAGATCAATCGGGCACCGGCCAAGGTACAAAGTGCCCTGCTGGAAGCCATGCAGGAGCGGCAGGTTACCATCGGCGAGGAAACGTTTTTTCTTGAGCGACCCTTTCTGGTTCTGGCGACCCAGAATCCGATTGAACAGGAGGGAACCTACCCGCTTCCCGAGGCCCAAATCGACCGGTTTATGTTGAAGATCAAGGTGGACTATCCATCGGAGGAAGAGGAAAAGGAAATCATGATCCGAGCTCAACAGGAACTGCCGGAAGGGATTACGGGCGTGGCGGAGGTGGCATACATCGGCTCGGCGCGAAAGACGATGCGGTCTATTCACATGGAAGGCAAGATTGTGGACTATATTGTCCGCATGACACGGGCGACCCGGGATCCCGAAGCCTTCGGCTTGGATCTGGCGCCGTTGATCAGCTATGGCGCATCGCCTCGGGCTTCCATTTGGCTGGGAATGGCTGCTCAAGCACATGCCTTTCTTAAGGGCCGTGGGTTTGTTACCCCCCAGGACGTAAAGTCGATGGCCCCTGATGTGCTGCGGCACCGCCTGATCCTGAGTTATGAAGCGGAAGCGGAGGGAAAATCGACGGATGACGTCATCGGCACCCTCCTCGAGCGCATAGAGGTGCCATAGAATGCTCCCGGAAGAAACACTGCAGAAGATCCAACGGTTCCATTTTCGAACCAAACACCTGGCGAACGATCTCTTTGCGGGGCAGTACGAAAGTGCGTTCAAAGGCCAAGGCATTGAGTTTGCTGAGGTTCGCGAGTATCAACCGGGAGACGACATTCGTTCTATTGACTGGAATGTGTCGGCCCGGTTCGGGTCTCCCTTCGTGAAGGTCTTTCACGAAGAAAGAGAACTGACCGTCATGCTGTTGCTGGATCTTTCCGGTTCCAATCTTTTCGGGACGGTGCGAAAATTCAAGCGGGAGCTTCTGGCGGAGGTGGCCGGCATGCTCGCCTTCATGGCCATTCGGACCAATGATAAAGTAGGGGCCGTACTGTTTGGTTCTCAGCCGGAAAGGTTCATTCCCCCCAAGAAGGGGGCGGCGCATGTGTGGCGATTGATCAAGGAGGTATTTACCTACGAACCCGTTAATTTGAATACCGATATAGGGGAGGCCCTGAGTTATCTGAACCGGGTGGTCAAACGCCATGCCATTGTTTTCCTTATTTCGGATTGCATGGATGACGGATTTGAAAGACCCCTTCGGTTGACCGGCAAAAAACATGATCTTACCATTATCCGTATATCCGATCCCGCCGAGGACCGACTCCCCAATGTCGGTTTGATCCGGTTTCGGGATCCGGAAACCGGCCGTGTGTCATTGGTGAACACCAGAAATAAGGCGTTAAATGCACGATGGACAGCATATCGAAGAGATCGGCATGGCTATCTTCTCGACATAGCAAGAAAATCCGGAATCGACGTGGTGGAACTGAGCACCGACGGGCCGGTGGTGGAGCCTCTGACCCGATTTTTCGATGCCAGAAGAAAAAGAATGTAGCGACAAGTAAGGGTTCGCGCAAAAATAACTTCACAGAATGGGCGCTCGGATTTGGTTCGG
>CAYTTQ010000110.1:0-7451 GCA_964440795.1 uncultured Desulfobacterales bacterium
GTGAAGCTCACTGGAAGTATTCTATAGTTCTTGATCTGTTCGACCCGCGAGAGGTTGTTGTTTACCGCTTGCACGTGCTCGTCAACCGCGTTTACAATGGAGTCAACTTCCAGGTAATCGTTCCTGTCATTTATCTGCACCCCTTCCTTTTTGGCCAGTTTCTCGGCCTCTTCGGCCACCAGGGTGAACAGCGCAGTAAGATACTTCTTTCCGTCTCCCACCACCATGGCGTGCTCGATAAGCGGCAACGAACAGAGTTCGGCCTCGATCTTGGCCGGAGTGATGTTCTTGCCGCCCGAGGTGATGATGATGTCCTTTTTCCGGCCGGTGATCTTGAGGTAGCCGTCCGCGTCGAGCTCGCCCAGGTCGCCCGAGTACAGCCAGCCGTCCTTGAACGTCTTTGCGGTAAGCTCCGGGTCCTTGTAGTAGCCGGGCGAAACGTTGGGGCCCTTGACCAGGATCTCTCCATCTTCCGCGATCTTGACCTCGACCAGGGGGAAGGGTTTGCCCTGAGTGCCGAGCTTAAGCTCGTCCAGCGACGCCATGCTGGTGGTCCCGTGTCCCTCGGTCTGGCCGTAAACCTCGCCGAAAAAGACGCCCAGGGAATGGAAGAAGCGGGTGATCTCCTCCGAGGTCTTGCCCCCGCCGGTGATGGCGATCTTGGCCCGGTCCATGCCGATGGAGGCCAGGATCTTTTTTATCACCAGGGAATGGGCCACGGCGTACTTCATTTTGAGAGCGACGGGGAAGGGTTTTTTCTCGTAGCCGCGCATGTTGTAGTCGTGGCCCACGGCGAGGGCCCAGGCGATGATCTTCTGAACGGCAGGGGATTTCTCCTGCCGGTAGGCCATCACGCCCTCGTGGATTTTTTCCCATACCCGGGGCACCCCGGCCCAGGCCCCGGGCCGGACCTCGAGGATGTACTCCTGGAACTTGTCGTAGCTTTCCATGAAATAAATCGGCATTCCGCCCAGCAGGGTGGTGTAGAGGTTGACGGTCCGCTCGGCTACGTGGGAGAGCGGGAGATAGGAGAAGGAGTTTTCCTGGTACTCCTCGATGCCGCCCGCCTTGCCGATGAGATAGATGTTCTTGCCCGCGGCCACGCTGTTTTGATGGGTGAGCATCACGGCCTTGGGCGGGCCGGTGGTGCCGGAGGTATAGACCATGCTGCCCAGGGTGTCGGGCGTAACCTGGTCCCTCATCTTCTTCAATTCGCCGTCATCGATCTTGTCTCCGGTCCGGAGAAAAGAATCAAGGTCCACGATGAGGTCATTATCCTGAGGGGCTTGTCCTTTAGTCAGGACGATGCGCTTTAGGGTCTTGGCCTCGGCCAGTTGGCTTTCGATTCGTTTGAAGTATTGCATGTCATCCATGACGAATACTTTGGCTTCGGAATGGTTGAGGATATAGATGATCTGGTCGGCGCTGTTGGTGGCATACACCGGCACGGACACGCATCCCGCGGTCATGGTCCCCATGTCCGCGATGAACCACTCCGGGTAATTGGCGCCGATCAGCGCCGCCATGTCGCCGGTTTTCAGGCCCGAGGCGATGAGCGCCTTCCCGAAGCGCTTGACCCGCTCGCTGTATTCCTTCCAGGTGACGGCCTTCCACTGCCCGGTCTCCTTGGAAAGGAGCGCGTTTTTTTCCGGGCTCCTTTGGACCCGGTACTCGAACAGATCGGTGATGGTCCGGAGATGGCCGATCTCCGCAAGGTAGTTTTTATAATCCTCTCTCATGCCTCTTCTCCCGGCGGTTCGGCCTTGATAAAGGCCCTCATGACGTTGATGAACACATCGTCATCGATACGTTCCGGCTCGGTCAACTCGAACATGGCGATCACGGTGAAATACTGACAGATGAACATCGAGGCCAGCATTCTGGAATCTCCCTTCAACTCGATCTTCTTTTTTCTCTGCGCGGAGACCAGCATCCTTTCCACCGTGGTGATGCTGGTTTGGATGAAGGTCATGAATACATTCTCCAGTTCGGGGTCGTCACGGTAACTTAGGAGATGAACCAGAAATTTGGACTTATTGGAATTGTTGCGGGAAAAGTCCATGAACGCCCTGGCCACGCCTTCCAGGTAGCCAAGTTCATCGTTCTCATTGTTCTTGAACACCACACGGTAGCGTTCCATCAGTTCCTCGACGATGGACTTGAAACAAGCGAGAAACAATCCCTTTTTGTTTTTATAATGCTTGTACATGGTGGGTTCCACCACGCCGGCTTCACGGGCGATCTCCGCGGTGGTGGCGCCTTTGTATCCTTTTTCGTTGAATACCCGGATGGCCGCTTCCAGGATTTCTTGGTGCCGGTTTTCGTATTCCAGGTATTTCTCCTTAGCCTTATCCACGATATTTAAGTCCATTTTTTCCCCTTTCGATCCCGGCATACATTGCAGCAATTAACTGAAGCATTTCTTCGCAATTAATCAGGCTTGGCAACGACCGCAGTCTTCACAGTCAATGGGTGGTCCATGATGTCCAGGATTTGATTTATATCCTCCGGCGCCAATTTCTGTTTGAAATAATAATATTGATAAAAGGTGGTGGAGTATTTGCCGAGCTTTTCCATGCCGAGCAGCTTGTATCCGATGCCCGACACTCCGGGATGGTCTTCCGGCTTGTCGACCGCGGTCTCGTCGTCAAGGTAATAGGGAAGGATTTTCACTCCTTTCCATTCCTTGGGCTTGGGCAGCCGCGAGACCATGGCGCCTTGCGGGCCGAAGCCGGCGACCCAGTCGATCTCGGTGGTGGTGTTGAGATTTTTCTCGGCCGCGCTCATTTTGCCGTCAAAGACCACCTCGGGGTTATAGGGATTGGCCGCGCTGAAGGCATGGGTCCCGTAGATGTTCTTGTTGAAATCCATATAGCCGTAAGTCGGCCACTCTTTCACGATGCCGCGAAGATCAAAGGGGACCTCGATGTAGGTGGGATAGATCATGAGTTTGTCGTAATATGAAATCACCGAGTAACCCTGGCCCGAGAGTTGGACCAGGCCGTTAACGTCAAGATACCCGGCGCCGTATTCGAGCACCCGGACCGGGCCGTCGATATAGGCCTCGACATTGGATTTCGCCCATTCATCGAAAATATAATCAACCTTGACGTCCATCGGAAGCACGAAGTGGCCTCTTATCTTGAGCCGGTCCAGGATGTCGGGGCCGGCCGCTCCGTCGGGCCCGCTCCACGCTATGAAATCCGGGGCCACTCGATTAACGGCGCTGGCCATGATGTATTGCCGGGTCGTCACTTTCCGGCGTTTTGTAGATTCATCCAGTTCGTAGTGGACATAGTCAATATTAGCTCTCGACGCATTTTCTGAAAACTGGAAAAGATAGGCCCAGGCCTTTGCTCCGTTTTTAGGGTCGGTTATTTCAATTTCAACACTGTTGACCGCCCCTTCTGGCCACGATGCTTGACCGGCGCGGTCTCCGGTATCCATTGCCATAAAGACGAGTTCATCATTGGAGTCGAGGCCCGCTTCCGGGTCCCGGCTGGCTTGGGGGCCATGGGTGAAAGCGTATTCCCCGTCAGGTTTTTTCTCGTCCACCTGAAAAGGGATAGGGCACCATTGCCCATTCTTAAGCGCCATCAAGGACAGCTTATCCGGCGGCTGGCCCAGGAGCGGCCTGAAGTCTTTGCCCTCCATCACCACCGGGTCGTCTACGCGGGTCAACGTTTTTTTCGAGATTTCTTTGATTCTCTGGGATTTCAGGAAAGAAGGCGATAACCCCAAAACTACCAGAATCAGAAAGATCAAAAAAATGTGTTTCTTTAAGTTCGTCACGGTAATTCCTCCTGCTCAAGGACTTGCAAAATCCAACGTAGTGAAGACCATGGCAAAAGCATTTTGTAGTCCATACCAGTATCGGTCGTAAAAAAAGATGTCTTCATGGAGTATGCTCCCGCCCTGGAATGACAGGGAGTATGATGTGGGATGGATACTCCGGATCATGATAGATGGTCTGGCGGGCCGTCACCGCCTCCGTCGCCGCAGCCACGGGCTCGCCCTTGTTCAGGTTCCGGTTGTAGCGCGGGAAATTCGAGCTGGAGACCTCGATCCTGATCCGGTGCCCGGCCTTGAACACGTTCGAGGTCGCCCACATATCAATCGTGTATTCCTCGGCCGCGCCCGGGGTGAGGGGAGTGGGATTAGCAAAATCGTTATTCCTGTACATGGCCTTTACGATCCCGTCTTGAATGATGATCGCGGTCCCGTCCGGGTAAACATCCACGAGCTTGGCCGTGAAGTCCGTGTCCACCGCGTCAGTGGCCGCGTAGAGCACGGCCTTGATCGGGCCGGTGACTTCAACGTCATGTTCCAGCGGCGGGGTCGTGTAGCAGAGCACGTCCTGGCGGTCCTCCACCTCGGCCTGGTCCTGCGCGCCCAGGTTATAGAACAAGTTGTTGCCGCCTTTGGTGGGGACCGGGTCCAGGGGATCATAAGTGAAGCGGTCCGGAGGTTCATCGCCCGCCGGAGGCTCCGGAGAAAGGGTCCCGTCGCCCGCGCGGGTGTTGGCATTCCCGCCGGAATGGAAATAGTAATTAATGTATTGGGTCCGGGCCAGGGGCCATTCGGTTTCGTCGCGCCAGACGTTATCCCCCATCACAAAGATTTTCACCCGGGGCCAGGAATTCACATCGTTGTCGAGTCCCTTCAGATGATGGTCGAACCAGGAAAGATAGTAGTCGAAAGAGAGTTCCTTGCTCATGGCCTCCGGCCCGTAATCCACCGGGCTTTTGCCGCTGAAAAGGTCTCCGCCCATATTGGCCACTCCGCCGTGGGCCCAGGGACCCACGATGAGCTTTGACTCGTTCGCCTTTCCGCAGCCCTCTTCGGCCAAGCGGTTGAAATCCTTAAGCTGCGGGCCGAGGAACATGTCGTACCAGCCGGCCACGAACAGGGAGGGAGTGCAGACCTCCCGGTATTTTTCATCGTAGTCCAGGTACTGATATGTATTATGCAGCTCGACCGGGTCCAGGAGCGCGTCGAAATAATTCACGTCGTACCCGGCCCGTTCGTCCGCCCGGGACAAAGGAAGCGTGCTCACCAAACGGTCAAACCGCAAAATCTTGCCGGCCGCATGGGACATCTTCACCTTGTGCTCGTCGCCGAACAGAATGACGTTGGCGAAAAAGGCGGTGATAAGGCGCAACTCTCCCCCGTGATACATCACGTCGTGGAGGTTGGGGCTGGTTACGGTGAGGAACATGGCGTCCAGGTCCTGGCCGGGCGCGGCCGCCCACTGGGTGATCCCGAAGTAACTGCCGCCAAATGTCCCCAGTTTGCCGCCGTACCAGGGCTGGGCCCGGACCCAGGCGACCGTGTCCACTCCGTCCTCCACCTCAGCGGCGAATGGATAAAAATCCCCCTCGGACTTGTAGCGGCCGCGCACGTCCTGGATGACCACGATGTATCCCTCTCCCGCGGCGGCCTTCCCGATGTCGGCCCCGAACATGCCGGCCATCTTGTCTTTGCCATAGGGCAGCCGGACCATGATCACCGGGGCCTGGTCCAGACCCACCGGGAAGTAAATATTGGCCGCGAGTTCGACGCCATCGCGCATGGGCACCATTACGTTCTTCTCGATCCGGGTTTTATATCGGGGAGCGGGGAGGCCCATCGGCTTCTCACAGGCGCCGGATGCGACAATAAAAACCGCGCCGATGATCGCGAGCCAATATCGCCGGGTCCCATGGATTTCCACCTTCATTTCCTCGTCTCCGATTCTGTTTTTACAACCGGCTTTGAATTTTCTGTGTTGCCGCCGCATTTTTTTCTTGACAACGCCGGGCAAATGTAGTAATAATTTTCATATCGTTAGCAATCGCTAGCACACACATAACAATTACCATGAAAGTGAAGCGATGTCAAGAAAAAAATTTAACGGGCCTGGAAAAAGTTCCATCGGAAAAAAAGGAGGATGAGGACATGGAGTGGGCAATTGACGTTTTAGGAATTTGCGGGGGGCACCTGCTTTTGATCGCGGGCACGGCCCTGATCGGGGTCGGGATTGTGGGCGTCCTCACCAAGGAGGAGCATATCAATATGATGGTGACGATGATGAGCATGCCCACCGCGGGGCAGCCCCAAGGGTTCGCGCTGACCGTTCGCAATCTCATATATCCATCGGACCGCACGACCTCACTGGGAATTGCGGGGATTGTCGCCGGCATTGTGCTTATGGGAATCGGCGGACTGATCGTTAAAATTTTCGTCTGAGCCCGAAAAATAAAGACCATGAAGTACAAGCTCATCCTCTGTTTTCTTGTCCTGTTGGAGCTTCCTGGCCTGGCGCCCGGGGCTTTAGGGGCTGATCAAGAAGAAGAGTGGCCGCCGCGAAGTAACGGGTTCAACCTCGTCGCGAAAGGTGTGGGCCTAATGCAAACGGGACCCGAAGGCGTGGGTCTTGGTCTAGGCTACGCCTTCTGGGACTTGGGAAAGGAAGAGAGAAACCTTTACCTGCTGGGCATGTTCGCGGATACGCCTTATCGCACCTTCCTGCTCGATTACTCGGAGCCGGGGTTGTTCCGGGACGGCGACCGCCTGCGCTTCACCGCGTTCTATCAACTGCGACCGGCCACCCATTTTTTCGGGATCGGACCGGACCGGGAAATGGAGGACGGCGCCTATTATCAACGGCAGAATTACCTGTATGCGTTTACCTACGGCCTGCCATTGTGGGACCATTTCGGGATGAGCGCCGGCATCGGCTACGACCGCACCGTCTGCCGGGAAAGCGAGATTGACACGGACGACCGGGGCGGGTTCCACCGCGACTATTCCGAGCTGGACCGCCCGCTCGAACAAGTCTACGCCCAGATGCTTGACTCGCGCGCCTTCCACGACGAGTTCAATCATTATTTTTCCCTGAGCCTGTGGTACGACAGCCGGAGCGGACCCTGGAACTTCCCGACCCAGGGCGGACTGATCGAAGCAACCGCAAAAAGAGTGGACAAGGCGCTGGCCGCGGATTTTTACTACTGGCGCTACACTATCAACGCCCAGTGGTTCTTTCCGATCATGGACAATTATAACGTGCTCATGGCGCGGGCGCGGTGGGATCGGATCCAGGGCGGATACGTGCCCTTCTACAAACTGCCGGCCCTGGGGACCACGCGCTCCGGTATCGGCTACATCACCGACGAAAACGCCATGCGCGGGGTCTGGGAGAACCTCTACGCCGACCGCAACCGGTTTCTGGCAACCGTCGAATACAGGCATCGGGTCAAGGCCAACTGGTACCCGGACCCGGATGTAGAGGATGCCAAGCCGAGCCGCTTTAAGGGCTTTCTGCAGAGGAAGGCCTGGCTGTTGTGGGTCGATGCCGGACAGGTCTGGCCGGACGACGAGACCCTGGATGACCTGAAATACTCCTATGGCGGAGGTTTGGTAATGTACCTGAAAAACGGGATGAGCAATCAAATCACCTTAGGCTTTTCCGA
>CAYTTQ010000111.1:0-7448 GCA_964440795.1 uncultured Desulfobacterales bacterium
CTTCATGTCGGTAAGAGAAAAGGGGCAAAAGTCATCATCCAGACCAGTACCGGCGAGATTGTTGAGGTCGACCAGGAGAGCCTTCCCGGCGCTTACAAGAGTCGGCCCCTTCACTGGTTAGAGACTCAGAATTAATTTTCGGTGTCGCTTTCCTGCGAGTTTTCCGACAGGCTACTCGGGGGACAAAGAAAGCAAGAGGAGTATAGGGGAATGTGGATGAAACGGTTGACCTTCTGGGGCGTGCCCTTTTTGATTATCTTCGGGCTTTGGGCGGTAGGCGGGGCAAATGATACGGCATCTCCTGATCCGGCGGTAAGTCGCAATCTAAAGACCGCATATGAAATCGCAATGACCGTTTTTACGGACGATCCTACCGGCACGCTGACACGTGAAGGCCTTGAGAGCTATGGATTCCGTTCGCCAAAAAATGTGACAATCCAGATCGTGGAAGGGCGTAAGGACCGGTTGAAAATAGTGGGTAGGTCCGTCCCCGGGAATGCGACATATGTGTTGAATAAAGACGGCGAAATAAAGGTCCGTTCAAGGCAAAATAATAAGGGTGCACCGGTTACTTCCGGTCATGGGAATTAGTTCCTTGGTAGGTGTTTGAATCCCCCATCCGACACGGTTATCGGCCGTCGGCTTTTCCACACCTTGGATCCCGCCCCGGACATGCTTTTTTATCGTCTATCGGGCAGGCTGTTTTTGAAAAAGTGGTCTTTCCGTTTTGTAAAGCTCCGTTTCCACCTTACCCGCCTTTTCTCTTTTTTAATCCTACCGCTTATGATACAAAAAAGTATCAAAGGTGTAAGGAAGTTGTGCGTGTAACTTATCCTCAGGAAGAAATCTACAGAGAAAATATGCTAGGCCTGATATCCTCCCGGTTCGTCTTTTTCGTTTTGGTCTTTTTCTGGTTTTGCCCGCAAGTCTGGGCGGGGAAGCCCTATAAGATCTATGTCGTCAACAAATATGGGGCATGGGACATCGTCTGTGACCGCTACAAGGTGAACAAGGGCGACCATATTTGGGAAATACTCCGCCGCAAGGGACGCATCGCAGAAGAAAATTTTCCTTACTTTGTGGATATCTTGAAAGAGATGAATCCTCACATTAAGGATGTGGACAAGATTTATCCGGGCCAGAGTATCGTCATTCCGTTAAAACAGATTGCCCCACAGGACCGGGATACGCCGAAAGAAACCGGTCCACGGTATGTCACGATTCCCATGATTCCGGACGTGCTTTTTGATTACCATAGAGTGAAGCCGGGCGATTATGTGTCTCAGATCGTGACCCGACGTCTGAACGTTCCTTGGCAAGAGATTCCCGATGATTATTTTAAGACCTTCAGCCGTCTCAATCCGCAGATTGAAGATCTAGATTTGATCTATCCCGGGCAGCTGGTGCGTATCCCGGAATTGACGGCGGCCAAAACGCATCCTGAGCCGCCGAGGCCCCCGGTTCAGCAGCCTGTACCTGACGTAGAGACCGAGACGTCGGAGACATCGGAGGTGGCGGAATCCTTACCGGAGAGTGAACCAGTGCGTGCGGAAGAATCTGAGCCGGCAACCGAACCGCTGCCTGAATCGGTAACAGGATCGGATGTGGAGGTGGCCGGATCGGAACAGCCGGATCAGAAAGATATGAAAGACAGAGTGGAGCCTGGAGACGGCTTGACAGATGCGGTCGCGGAGTCCTCTGATCGGAATATGCTTCGGGCCGAGGGCCCTCCGGACACCCGGCGGGAGGCCCCGGCTGACCTTCCCCCAACGGTTCCTGTAGCCAAACCGGAATGGCATGATCTCATGTCAACCGTGGCGAAACGGATGGGCGGGCGCTTGCTTTCCTCGGGGTATTGTTATTTTCCGGGCGAAGACGGCGAAGATGTGCCTTTGGATCTTTCTCTGTTTCCGGTGATGGAACTTAAAGACGGCCGTCATGTCCTTTTTGAGACGGTTACCGAATTACCGGAAGCATTGGAGGAAACAATCCGAACCGCATGGAAAAACTTGGTGGTGATGCGGGTAGGTGCGGAGGCGGCCGGCCGGTCGGTTTTGGATGACTTTTTTGAGGCTGCGTTCGGAGATAGCGTAAGACAGAATGCTGTTATCCCTCCGTTTGATGATGGGATTAAGGCCATCTTGGGCGGAGACTGGGTCGTTCCTATACATCCCGCTACAAACCAAGACCCAACGTACTATGCCGTTACCCTCGTTGACGATGCCAAGGAAAAGACCTCACGTTCTGTCGTCGTTTATCTTGCACATAAGAATATACATGTCATCGACGTTGCAGGTGACACGGATGAAGAAGAGCAAGCGTCGGGCGGTCTTGCCGAGAATGGATCGCAGGGAGAGGCCGTACTTACCATTGAAACATCCGGCGCCGAGGCGTTTGTCTCTGCCTTGACGGCCGCCATGGGCTACTATTATGAACCCCAGGTCTCCATATCGTTTGACTATGCCGGGTTTCAGGTACAAACGTCGGCGAACATCGTTTACGGCAAAGGTGGTACGGACGTGATTGTCGATTTCGGGACATTCTACGGAGATGCGGTCTCTTCGATAGAAAAGGGAGGGATGAAGGTCGTTTCCGTCGGCCGGGATGACAAGTTCATGGAGATCGCGAAAAGAGTTTTGAATGCCTTGGCGTGTTCTCATACAGAGACCCCGGAGCTGTTTGTGGCGGATCGAACCCTCGATCGGGCCACCGCCTTGATCCTGCCTGGCTTGCTTGTTATGCCTGCCGGCGGAGAAAAGGGCTTGCTCACGGAAAAGCCTGTTGCATCGGAGATTGTGAGCTTTCTGGATGAGCGGGGGATTACTCTGTGGAAGTTCGGGGTGCAGTAGCCACCTGCCTGGGGGGTTGCTAGGCCTTGTTAGACGCTTCGCCGCGGTAGGCAGTGATGCGTGACGGAGGATCTGTGGGAGGAAAGAAATGAACGTCGAACATCGAACGTTCAACATCGAATTTTGAATGGGAAAAGACGAAGAAACAAACGCGTATCGAAAAACAAACAACGGAAAGCCGTTATGGAGCAAAATGTAATGAAACGATGGACGATAGTGTTGTTGTGTGTTTGCCT
Source organism: uncultured Desulfobacterales bacterium (assembly GCA_964440795.1). Taxonomy (GTDB): domain Bacteria; phylum Desulfobacterota; class Desulfobacteria; order Desulfobacterales. Next base: position 3,086 of record CAYTTQ010000111.1, read on the forward strand.
TCTACCCGTGTCTTGTGCATCGAATAAAGCGCTTCGCCGAGAAAAAGCGGAGACCTTTAGGCAACTGGGAGAGGGATATCTTGCAGAAGGAAATACCAGTTCAGCCCTTCGGGAATTATTGAAGGCCAAGGACTTGAATAGTAAAGATCCCTACACGCATTATGATCTGGGCCTGGCTTATTTGGCCAAGGACCAGTTCGACTTGGCGGTTGACCATTTTGAAAAGGCTTTGGAGTTGAAAGCGGACTATCCCCAGGCCGAAAATGCCATTGGTGCGGTTTACCTGCAACAGGAAAAGTGGGACAAGGCGATACCGTATTTTAAACGGGCACTGGACGACTTGCTTTATGCAACCCCGCATATCGTCCTTAACAACTTGGGGGAGGCATACCGGGGTAAGGAGGCGTACGGTCGTGCCCTGTCGTTTTACAAGAAGGCTTTGGAGGAGAACCCACGTTTTGTGAAGGCGCTCCAGAACATGGGGGCGACCTATCTTGCGTTGGGTAATTACGATGCGGCGATTGGTTCTTTGGAGCGAGCGGAGCGTTATGCGTCCTCTTCGGCATCCATTCAATTTGATTTGGGGAGGGCCTATGCAGGTGCATTCGAAACAGAAAAGGCGATGTTGGCTTTCAAGAAGGCTGTCGCCTTGGCGCCCGACTCTGCCTTGGCAAAGCAGGCACAAGCTCGGATCCAACAACTCGCCCAATGAAGTCGCTTATCGCTGACCATATGATCATAATACGCTTTTTGTTGACCGAACAGGCAAAAATTGGTAAAAATACAATAGGTAAGGGGACGTTATTCAAAGGTCTATGGTTCTGACCCGGTTGGGATAAAAGGAGGTCTTATTCATGGCGCGGAAAAGAAAAGGTAAGGATAACAAACGTGACAAGGAGATAGCGGATGCTGCCTACAAGGTGCTTGCCCATGAATCGTCTGCCAAAGGCGCTTCGCAGAGGAGTTCAGGCCTGGATCCATCATCGGTCGGGGTGGACATCGGTACATCCAAGATCGCTTTGGCCACAAGCCGTGACAACAAGCTGGCGTTTACGTCCGAACTCAATGCATTCATTGAGGTGAATTACTCTAAGTTTACCGAAAACATCTTGAGGCAGAACCAGATCAATCACTATAAATCCGGCGATATGTTGGTGATATACGGTGGCGGAGCTGAGGGATTCGCCAACATCATGAACGTGGAGATGCGGCGTCCCATGCAGCAGGGCCTGTTGAATCCCAAAGAGGGCAATGCCATAGAGATCATCAAAGGCATCCTCGACGGTCTGGTCGGCGCTCCCAATAAGCGCGACGCCCAGTTGTGCTTTTCTGTTCCCGGTATTCCCGAAGAAGCAAGTAGCGACGTGATTTACCATGAGGCCGTCTTACAGCGCTATTTGGAAGAGAGAGGATACACGGCAAAAAGTATCAACGAAGGTCTCGCAGTGGTGTTTTCCGAATTGGAAGCGGAAAATTTCAGTGGGATCGGAATCAGTGCCGGAGGGGGGATGTGTAATGTTTGTCTGGCTTTCTTGTCGGTTCCGATTCTTTCCTTCAGCATCCGTAAAGGGGGAGACTTTATAGATGACGCGGTGGCGTCGGTTACCGGTGAGGTCAACACGCGGATTAAGACCATAAAGGAAAAGGAACTCGACCTGACGGTGAAACCGAGTGATGATGTGGAAGAGGCTCTGCATATCTACTATGATGATTTAATATTGACCCTGGTGCGCAAACTGAAGGAAGCGCTTGTCCAGACCGCAAAACTCCCTGAGCTGGGCCGACCGATTCCCATCGTGTTGAGTGGGGGTACGGCCAAACCGGAAGGTTTCGCAGAGCGGTTTGAGCTGATGGTGGATCGAGAGGATCTGCCGGTCGAGATCAGCGAAGCCAGAATGGCGAAAGACCCACTTTATGCCACGGCCAAAGGAGCGCTTATTGCGGCATCTTATCAGGAATAGATAGGGTGGTATCTATCTACCGCAAAGAATCCGTGAATTGTCGTGACTACGAAAACAGGCATGAAACGATTCTTAAAGACTTCTTTGTGTGAGCCCTAAGCCCTGAGCATAAGCCCTAAGCACACGAGGCGAGCAAGGTAGTTTTCCATGGGATCGCCTATCCTAGAGCCCTTACCGCCCGCGCATTGCGGGCGGCTGATTGAAACATATGCCGGGTTGATCTCCGATCCGGCACAAAAGTTGAGGTTCCTGAAAAGGGTCTTAAGCAAGTACGAAAAGGCCTCTCGCCTTTTTAAGTGTTCACAAGCCTTCCAAGAAACAGTCGTTATTCAGATCGCCACCGACGAACTCAACACCCTAAATCCCAGAATCAGTAGAAAAGCGAAGCTTTTGATTCGAAACGGGCGGTTACCAACGCCTTCCGGATTCAGAGGATATCTTTATAAGTTTCGTAACAGTGCCCTGACCCTCGTCGCGGTGGCGCTGGTTTTAGGGTTGGGCAGTGCGGTGGCCTCGCTGAATAAAACGGTTCCGGACCACCCTGTAGCGGTAGAAAATCCCCAGCCCGGACGTGTTTACCTTTCCGAAGAGGTCGCAGATAGTGACGCGGTCAATACGGCGGGGGGAGATCTGACCCCGGCAGAAAAGCCTCAGGATAAAGATATAACCGGCAAGACGGCAGGTGCAGAAAATCCGGCTCAAGATCCGGTCGAAGAACTGCAAACGGCGGATAGCCGTTCGGAGACGTTAACCAAGGACCGGCGCCAGGGCTACTCGGGCCAAATCGTCCCGTTGGCCGGAGGGATCAATGCCCCCGCCTTGTCCCGTGGCGTCCCCGGTAGTGAGGATGAGGTGGACGCATATGTTGAAAAGGCCATATGGCTTGTAGAGAAGGAGTCGGACAGCGAGTTATACAGCAATGGACTGCGCATCATTACCCGATATACGGTGGAAAACGAGCCGAGAGCCTACTATCGTTTTCGAAGAGCCGAAGACCGGCTTCCTTCCGCCGATGACATAACGGATAAGATTGCGGGCATTCTCTACCACGCCGCTGAAAGTGACATGATTGATTTTAAGCCGGAAAAGAACGACTCGATTAATCGATACAGTAAAGCCCTTGTACGATATGTTCGCAAGAAAAAGGCCTACCATTATTTTATCGATCGTTTCGGCCGCGTCTACAGAATCGTAAAGGATGCCCACGCAGCCCACCATGCCGGTTGGTCCATATGGGCGGACAAAGAACTGGTATATCTCAGTTTGAACAATGCCTTTATCGGAATATGTTTTGAAGGAAAAGACTTTGAGCAGGAAGAAGCCGTTTCCGACGGCGTTCGTATGGGTTCGGTAAGAAACTCGGTGATCAATGAGGGTCAGCTCACGTCGGGAAGAAAGTTGACCGATTGGCTACGGGTGAAATACCGAATCCCTCAGCACAATTGTGTCGCCCATGGTCTTGCATCCGTAAATCCTCATCAGATGCTCATCGGTTATCACCTCGATCTGGCAAAGGGCTTTCCGTATGCCAGATTGGGCCTGAAAGACAAGACCAAGGTTCAACTTCCCGCGATAACGGATTTCGGCTTCCGGTACGACGATCATTTTGTAAAGGTATTTGATGGAGAATTATGGGAGGGGATTGCCTATTCCGACGAGTATATCCGTCATCGTGCCCACATCGCCGGTATGACGCCGAAAGAATACAGAGATGTGTTGGCCGAGCGGTTTACAGCGTGGTTTGAACTGTATCAGAACTTTCATGGGTAGGATGGTAGGTTCCGGGTTCAAGGTTCAAGGTTCAAAGGTTGCGGTCCCTGGAACGTTGAGCCCTTAGTGAAATTTGGTTCCCGGCTCGATAGCCTTTTCAGCCATGGTTACCACTGCGGTCGCGGTGGTGGGTTCTGTGTGTAAAACAAGAATCTCGGCGAAATCGACGGGAGAAAGTAAGATGGTTTCGTCCGAATCGGGGTCGGGCTTTGCCTGTTGTCGATAGTAAACCTGGTACGTTTGTCCTTTTCGAACCCCGTCTTGGCGCCCTTTATTAATAAATACGATCGTTTGATTGGCAAACAGGACCTGGTTTTCTTCCCCGGCAACGACCATGCCCTCGAGTCCCTCGGTTTTGTCGGTGAGCGAAATCTTCTTCTCACGTGGGACATAGGGCATTAACCGATCTCCAACTTCAATGTGTCGGTATGATTCAACAATTTCCGCTACCGAAAAAGCCGGCTGAACGTCCACGATTTCGAGCAGCCCCACTAAATAGTGCTGGATACCGAAATCCCCTTCAGCTTTTTCATCTCGCATTGTCTGGGTCCGATACACAGTGAATCGATCCCCCGGCTGGAATTGGGCGGTGTCGGCTGAACGGACATAGACCAGATCTGCCGTGCTGATCA
>CAYTTQ010000112.1:0-7334 GCA_964440795.1 uncultured Desulfobacterales bacterium
TTCAGCCGGTCGTATTGATGGCGGAAGCTCCACCCGATCCAACGGTCACGAGAAGTGGCGACATACCAGATGGTTTCGCTGATTTTGGGCAGGGACTTGAGGTGGTGGTGCGCATGCATCAACTCTTGAAAGCGCTGCTCTTCTGTTGAAAAAACGGGCCGGACAATAACTTCGTGCAAGTTGAACATCGGCAATACTCCCGTATGAGTTAACGTTCCGCTACGTATACCTCATCATGAAGCCGATGCCAGAATTATTTTCAACTATTCGATAATATGTCGCTTGTAGGATAGAAGAAATTCACCCTGGGGGAAATCCGTATTAGTTGAAAGTTGTTACGCAAGGTGCTATGATTAAGTGATGGGTAATAGGCAGTTTGTTTTCCGGAAAGCGTTTAGCATTTCCTTAATCAAAGCTCTGAAATGAACCGTGAAAATACGGACCGCCCGACGGCACGTTTGGGACCTTCCAAAAGATGATTGATGAAGCAAAACGATTCAAATGGCTGGTCTCGAAAACCCTCCTGTCGATAAGCTATTTTTACCCCTTATCCAAAACGCCGGTCCTTTTATATCATTCGGTAGACCCCGCTGCGTCGGTTATTTCCCTGCATCCAGCTGAGTTTCGTTTTCAAATGAAGTACCTGAAAGATCACGGATATCGAACGATTCCATTAACTGAATACGTCCACCGCATGAAAGCGGGCTTGAAGCAAGCGGAAAAGGCCGTGGTCATTACATTTGATGACGGCTTCCGGAATAACTACACCGAGGCGTTACCAGTGTTGGCACAGTATGGCTTTACATGCACGGTTTTTCTGGCCACAGATTATGTTGGGAAGGAGAGTGCATGGGACAAACATCGTTCCATACCCGACTTGCCCATGTTGTCTTGGAGCCAAATCCGGGAAATGCGGGAGGTTGGAATGGAATTTGGTTCCCACGGATGCAGCCATCCCCACTTGACACGACTGTCGGAAGATGAAATGAGACGGGAACTCGTCGAGAGCAAGTCGGTTATGGAAAGCGAGATCGGCGAACCGATTCGTTTCTTTTGTCACCCCTACGGTGAAGTCACCGATAAAACCCAAGAAATGGTCAAAAATACCGGATATTCAGCCGCCTTTGGAAGCTTGAAATATAGCTCCCGAAACACAAGAGAGGATCTTTACAACCTGAAACGCGTAGGAACGGCACAGTTTTCGAATCGAGACGATTTTAAGGCCGGAATTTCCGGCACATATGATTGGTATGTCAATCTCAAAGAGTACCTGGGAATGAAGAAGTTTTGAGCAAATACCGGTCCTGACGAAAGGAGCACGATGGGATTTTCATGTAACGCTGTCTTAGCTGTTGGAATCGTCACCAGAACCGGCCGCAATGTGTTGATGTGTTAAAAGGGTTCCGATCAAGATGAATGGAAACGGAGTTTTTTGAATTTATGGGAACGAACAAGAAGGTAGTTGTAATCGGATTGGATGGAGCAACCCTTGATGTTATTCAGCCACTGGTAAGAAAGGGGAGACTTCCTAACCTAGCCAACTTCATGGAACGGGGCGTTTGCGGTGAATTGCGGTCAACGACCCATCCCATCACCCCGCAAGCCTGGACAAGCTTCATGACGGGCAAGAAGGCAGGAAAACATGGCATCTTCGACTTCAGCCGGAGACGTAAAGGGACGTATGAAATTGAATTCGTCAACGCCAGCAGACGGACGGCAGAAAGCATCTTCTCAATTCTGAGCAAACGCGGAAAAAGGGTTGGCGCCATTGCCATTCCGTTTAGTTTCCCGCCTGAAGAAGTAAACGGCTTTATGCTGTCCGGCATGGATGCCCCCGGTGAAGACAGCAGAGCGGTTTATCCCCCGGCTGTCTACGATGACATAAAGAAAAGCTTCGGTCACTACCATATTCATTTAGCCTCCCCCGTGGGAAGAAAGATCGATGAAGCCAAGTTCTGGAATGACATACGCACGGAAGATGAGAACAGGACGGACATCAGCAGGTACCTGATGAAAAAACATTCCTGTGATCTCTTTATGACCGTTTTTAACAACACGGACCGGGTTGCCCATCAGCATCTGGACGAAGCGGTTTATAACAGGATTCAAAATGGGACCCCAGAACAGAGTGAAGATCTATTGGTGAAGACATACGAAAACACCGACGCCCATTTGGGTCAAATCATGGCTGATTTAGATGAGAATACGACCGTCATCATTATGTCGGATCACGGCTCTGGTCCGATAAAAAGAATATTTCATCTAAACAGGTGGTTGGAGCAAAACGGCTTTCTCTCCTACTTTTCCAAAAGGGTGAGTCCCGTAAAGGCGGCAGTCAAACGGGCACGCTTTCTGGCGAAGCGGTTTTTGCCGAGGTCTGCAAAGAACTTCATTGAAACCCAGTTTGGGGGGGTCCGCGATAAAGTGGAGTCCATGCTGTCCTTTGCAGACATCGACTGGGAGAAAACAAGAGCCTACGGTTTTGGTATGTACGGAAACATATACATCAATCTAAAAGGGCGAGAACCTAAAGGGATCGTAGCCTCGGGCGACGAATACGAAGCGCTTCGCGACGAAATAATCACAAAGCTTGAGAGACTGAAAGATCCGGACAGTGGGGAGCAAATTATTGAAAGGGTTTACAAACGTGAAGAGCTTTATGAAGGGCCTCACGTTCAGGATGCACCGGATCTGCTCATCGGCTGGAATGATTATGCCTATTATACGTCCGTCTCTGTCGGCAAGGAAGCAGATGAAGTGTTCGGGCCGCCCATGAACATTGATTGTAGCGAGTACAAACACGTTGGCACGCATCGGCTGAATGGAACCTTTATGGCGCTGGGAAATCATATCCGGGAAGGCGTTTCGGTTTCAGGTGCCGAGATATGTGATGTGGCCCCTACCATTCTTTGCCTTTTAGACGAACCGATACCGGATGACATGGACGGGAAAGTGCTTACGGAAATTTTAGAAGATACATTCCGGACACAACATCCACCGCGCCATAAAAATGCCGAACAAGTCAACAGCAAAGACAAGGTCGTGTCCTACTCGGACGAAGAGAGCCGTGAGGTGGCTGAACGGTTAAAAGGCCTTGGGTATTTATGAAATCGGGCTCAAATCTCCTAATGAACCGACTTGTAAAATGATACATGCCGCGAGGGAAAAAGCAGAAGCAATCCGTTTCATGGGTGTCGATGTGCAGGTGGTGGATGAAGAAACGCTTTTTGATAGAGTTATGGGTTTTGTCCAAGAGGACAAAACGCACATTGTCATGTACGTAAATGCCCACTGCATGGTCATGTCTCAAAAGGATGGGCACTATCGAAGGATACTCAAAACGGCCCACTTGGTTTACGCTGATGGTATCAGTCTCGTCTGGGCGGGAAGACTTACCCACCGGTATCTGCCATGTCGACTCACGGCGGCTGACTTCATGCCCAGATTTTTCGACCGGTTTTCGAAAAACGGAATTAAGGTTTATCTTCTCGGTGCGGCACCTGGAGTGACGGAGATAGCGGCAAAGAAGCTCAAGAAAAGGAGTCCTCGGCTTCAGATCGTGGGAACGCATCACGGATATTTCAACGAATCAGCATCTGAGGAGATCATCGCGACGATTAACCAAGCCGACCCCGATCTCGTGATGGTCGGTATGGGGGTGCCTTATCAGGAAAAGTGGATTGAACAATACCACGGGCAGATCGAGGCCTCCGTCATCTGGGGCGTAGGCGCACTGTTTGATTTTCTATCAGGTCGATGTGCCCGGGGACCCCAGTGGCTTCTAAACACCGGGTTTGAATGGCTTTGTCGGCTGATTGCAGAACCCAGGCGGTTGGGACGACGGTACATTCTGGGGAATTTGCTCTTCCTCTGGTATGTGTTAAGGTGGTCATTCAAGGCAAACCAATAAGAATCTCAGTGAAAATCGAGGAACCGGAACGAAACCGTTCTGTAGTTCTCACGGCGGATAAGCACATGGGCATTTCAATAGAATTGGAAATGGGTTTCATGGTGGGGATTCCACCTATATCATTCCTTCGTGACAATTTAGACATCATGAAAGATACTTCGGAAATTTTTTCATTCGCTCGACGCGACCGAATGAAAACGGTGCCATTCCGCCTGTTGCCGGGAAAGGATGTTCGTGTTTTTGAGTTTATTTCTTACGATCGAGAGTTTGGAAAGAACGATGGCAACTCCACCTGAAGGGCCTGACGGTTCCCGGCCGTGGAGGCTTGTGGCGGTGTCGCCAAAACGAAGGGGAACCGCCCAGCCGCTTGTCTGCCGTCTTCGCCGTGAGTCTGCAGTTTCATAAAGGATTGTGAATGAAAGTATTTATTACTCAAGTTTCGCACCCAGTGCAACGCTTTGAAATGGCAGTTAAATGCCCTCAATAATCCTTTTCAGGATGTCCGCACAACATTTGAACGGTTTTGCAAGCACTCCGCCCGGTGCGGGAAGGAACTCCGCTTCACTCGGGCCTACAAATCCGTCAGGCGGTTCCCGAAAGGAAGGTGGACGCCATCCGTGTAGGCCCTCGTTCAACGAAATTCCTTCCCGCACCTTCCTGCATATTAACGGCTGTAAAGTCCCGCGGTCGAGGCAGTCGGGTTAAAATAGGGGGTGCGAAACTTGAGTTATTAGTTATCCGCCCTTTCGGGACAAGGGAAGTCCCATGTGGACTCAGAATCGTCAGTTTCAATGGTATCATGTGGGCTCCTTTATCTACCCGCTTGTTCCCGCAATGGCGGCCACGTTGCTTGAACGTTCGGGATTTGATGTAATATGGAATGACTGCATTGCCCAACAGTTGGATATGGAAACATTCCTCAACACCGTTGACGAAGAAAACCCCGATTTGATTGCCTTTGAAGCCAAAACGCCCATCATGAAGAGGCTTTGGTCACTATATAAGGACTTGAAAGCGAGGGGAACTCGGGCAAAGCTTGCCCTGTTTTGGGGACCATGTCACCGCTTTGCCGGCAGAGTCATTAGAACAATCCCCGGTAGATTGCGTGATTACAGGCGGAAACTATCATTTGTCTCTGCTTGGATTGGCCAGACAAATGAGCGAAGGCGGGGAAATTCCTCGGGGCATATGGTATCGGGAGCAAAAAGGGATTCAAAACACAGGGGAGTTTCAGCTGAACTACGATTTAAACGAACTTCCGTTCGTCAAGAGAAACCTTACCATGGCCCATCTGTATGGAGAGAAATTGTCGGTTACCCGTGGGAAACCAAAAAGCATGCATTGAGGACCGTCAAACTGGCCAAGGCGTTAATGGCACAGGGTGCGGCCGAGATGCTTCAAGCAACTACCCTGGTTCCTTATCCCGGAACACCCTTGTACGAATATGCCCTAGAAAGAGGACTGTTCAGATTCGGTGCCACAGATTATGAACGCTTTGACATGAGAGAGCCGGTTCTGACAACGCCTGATATGACGGCTGAAGAAGTCATGAATATGTGCCAAGGCGTATATCGGTCATTTTTGACCCCACGCTTCGTTTTACGTCGGCTCATGAAGACCCATTCCTGGGAAGATATTGATTATTTGGTCCGCGGAGCCAAGGCGGTAATCGGGCACCTAAAGGACTTCAGCAAGGGGAACGGTCATTCCCTGCGGTAGACGGTGGCGTTTTACAAAGAGGCATACATTTTGCTCCGACATGGTTTTGTCTGGTGTGGATTGGCGGAGTTATACATCGCGCAAACCTTTCTTAAGGAAGGAGTGGGCTAAGTAGTCTATGAGTGAAAAAGGGGTGGTTATAACCGGACGCGGCATCGTCTCGAGTATCGGCAACAATTGTGCAGAGGTTTTAGAATCCCTCCGCAGCAATCGGTCCGGAATTGTCGGTGTTCCGGAGTGGGTGGATTTGAATCTGAAGAGTTGTGTCGCTGGGACTATCAAGGGACTGGATTTAAACGAAATCAGGCAAAATATCGGACCGAAATCTCGTTATATGGATTTTTCCGCCCTCTATACGGCCTTGGCAGCCATGGAGGCTGTTGAGGAAAGCGGATTGGTTCCCGAAGAATTATCTTCGGTCAAGGTGGGCTGTATTGTGGGGCCGGGTTTTTCCAATTCTGATCCTATTTACCAGGCAGGCTCAAAACTCTTTTTTAATAAAGGAAGGATCGGTCCCTACGGCGTGACCCGGAGTATGGCAAACAGCTGTTCCGCCAACCTGGTCAACCTTTACGGAATAAAAGGCCGCAGCTACTCCATCGCTTCAGCCTGTGCAACGGCGCTGCACAACATCGGACATGGTGTTGAATTGATAAAGGGCGGATGCTGCGATTTGGTTTTAGCCGGAGGTGCGGAAGAGATTTCTGCAATTTATACATCCCTCTTTGACGGAATGAGATCAGCCATTTCGACTGCGTTCAATGAAACGCCTGAAAAGGCCTCACGGCCCTACGATAAGAAAAGAGATGGCTTTGTCATCAGTGGGGGCAGTGGAATCGTTATTTTAGAGGATTACGAACGGGCAGTAAAGAGAGGGGCGAGCATCTATGGCGAGATCCTAGGCTACGGGGCGAGCTCGGATGGCCACGATATTATCCAGCCGCACCCAGAAGGAGACGGGGCTTTGCGATGTATGGAAGAGGCCTTGGGAATGGCCCGTTGCTCCCCCAAAGACATCGATTACATCAACACCCACGGTACGTCCACACCTGCAGGAGATATCGCGGAGGCCGTGGCCATAAACCGCATGTGTGGCGAACACAAAGTCCCCATCTCTTCGACAAAAGCACTGAGCGGACATGGAATCGGGGCTTGCGGGGTCCAGGAATTGATCTACTGTTTGTTGATGATGGAATACGGGTTTATCACTGCCTCGGTGAATATAGAGGAGTTAGACCCCGCTCTGCCGCCGGTGGAGATCGTCTTGGAGAACACGGATGCAAAGATGGACAAGGTACTCACAAACAGTTTCGGCTTTGGCGGAACCAATGCCTGCTTATTGATTGGAAAACTGTAGAGGATCAGCGGCACTCGCCTTAAGGCAAGTAGCTACTAAATGGGGGATTGTGACAGCCCCCAATACTGACGGCGTCGTAAAAGTCCGGTATGCCGTCACTCCCGCGAAGGCGGGAGTCCATAAGTGCCAGGCGCACGAGTTCCGGCCTTCGCGGGAATGACGAAAAATACAATTTCCGACTTGCTTCCAACAAAGTCCGTGTCCGGATGTTTACCGGAAAGTGTCACGAGCGCTTTGTATAAGTTCTTCGAGCGACCATTATGGATCTTTTGGGGCACCCATTTGAACAAGAAAGCGGCCCACGCCAGTGGGCAAATCATAAACTGTTTGAGGCCGTCAGGCCGAGTT
>CAYTTQ010000113.1:0-7317 GCA_964440795.1 uncultured Desulfobacterales bacterium
GAGTTTAAAAAGATTCTGTTTCCCATCGATTTTACGGACGCCAGCAAGAAGATCGTACCTTATGCCTTGTCGACGGCGGAAAAGTACGGGGCTCAACTCTATGTATTTCACGCCGTAGACGACCTGGAAGGGTGGGGAGGGGTATACATGCCCTATTCACATCGGGAAGATATCATCAGGCAGGCGATGGAGCAGGCGGAAAAGCTTATGGATGATATTTGCAAAGAAGAGTTGGATGCCTATCCGAATTTGGTCAAGAGGCTGGTTTCCGGTAACCCGGCGGAACAGATCCTGCAGACCGTTCAAAACGAAGGCATCGATATGATAGTCCTAGGAACTCACGGACGGGGCGGATTGGAACATTTCATTTTCGGTAGTGTCGCAGAGAAGGTCGTGAAGCGGTCTCCGGTTCCGGTCATGGTTATCAATCCCGACAAGGTCGGCTAGCCGAGTGACTGAACGCCCATGTTACTGAAATGGATCCCGTGGAAATTCATCCTCCGTCGGCTGGCGAGAGCCAAAGGGTTTGTGGATCCGATCTCTTTGATCGCCAGAGTCTCCCGGTTTGTCCAGCCTTCGGAGGTGATCGCGCCGTTAGAGCTTTTGCGAGCCGGAGTCGTCCTTCACGCCAGGGGGTTGATTAACAGTCAGGCCATCCAACACAATATGGACTGGATTTGGCCCTACTGGGTGGAAGAACAATTCAATCCCGAGAGCAGTTCTTTCATTCCCCGGGCCTTTTCTTTAACTCATATCAACTTGACCCACCGGAATTGGACGGCTGTCGGCACGCCCGGTTCCACCGCTATGCCCGTAGTCGATCCGCGCGGTCTGGTCATGCCCTTTTTTGATAGTTGGTCCCTGGACGCTTGGGTCATATCGTCCAACGGCCGGTCCCTGATTCCCTCTCGTGCTGCCTCTGTTCAACAATATATGGAGACCCGAGAGGACCTGTCGGTGGTTACCCGGTTTGAAACCCAAGATTTCAGGCTGTCTTTACAGGCCCGTGTGATTCCCGTGGACGGCCGGCCGGTATTGGCGTTTTCGGTCCAGGCAACTTCCCTGACCGCCCAAGATGCGCGACTGGTCGTATCCTTAAGGCCGTATAATCCGGAAGGCATTAGTTTTATCAACGAAATAGGGCCACTGACCGGAGGTGCAGGCTGGCGAGTCAATCAAGAGCAGAATGTCGCCTTGAGTTCACCGCCCGAAGCCTACTATGCATCCACCTATTACGAAGGGGACGTCTATCGTAAGATCGAATCAGATGGTTCCGGTTCTGCTCGTTATACTCGATGTCCGGTGGGAATGGCCTCGGCGGCGGCCGTCTATTCATTGGATACCGATACCGGTCGGGAAATAACGGCCCGGGTGGCCTTGAGCGAGGAAAACGAAAGCAAGAAGGTACGGGGCTCTCTACTATCGACCACCGATTGGGGGACCAATCTGGCCGGGCATTGTACGCTGACCATGCCTGATCAACAAATGGTCTATCTCTATGACGCGGCGTTACGGACCCTGATCCTTCATACGCCGGACGAGGTCTATGCGGGACCCTACACGTACAAGCGGTTCTGGTTTCGAGACGCCGCCTTTATCCTCCATGCCATGTTGTGCGCCGGACTTTCTGAACGGGCCACAAAAATCCTGGACCGGATTCTGCCCCGGCAACAGAGAACGGGATACTTTGAATCTCAGTTTGGCGAGTGGGACTCAAACGGCCAAGTCCTCTGGCTCATGGACCGATTTTGCCGGCTTACCCACACCAGACCGAAGCCGGAATGGCGGGGCATCATATTCCGCGGATACCGATGGATCCAAAAAAAGCGTCGGTCCACCAAAGGAGACGGGCCGCACGAGGGCTTGTTGCCGGCCGGATTCAGCGCCGAACATCTCGGCCCGAACGATTATTATTACTGGGACAATTTCTGGAGTGTGGGCGGTCTCAATGCGAGTGTCTCGCTCTTGCGGCAATTGGGTGAAACGGATCACGCTCGGATGGCCCAACAAGAGTCTGAGGATCTCTTTCTTTGCATAGAACGAAGCCTCCAGAAAGTTGCATTGCGGATCGGGTCCAGTGCCATGCCGGCTTCACCGTATCGGCGTCTGGACAGCGGGGCCATCGGCTCTATCGTGGCCGGTTATCCCCTGGACCTGTTTGTTCCCAACGACCCGCGGCTTTATCTCACAGCGGAATTTTTGGTTACCCATTGCCTGAGCCGTGGGGGATTTTTCCATGATATCGCTCATTCCGGAATCAACCCCTATCTCACCTTGCATTTGGCTCAGGTATTCTTAAAATACGGAGATATGCGCTTTTTTACGCTGATGGATACGATCAAATCTCTGGCGTCGCCGACCGGCCAATGGCCGGAAGCGATACATCCCCAGACCGGCTGTGGATGTATGGGGGACGGTCAACACGTCTGGGCGGCCGCCGAATGGCTCCTGATGGTCCGGAACTGTTTTATTCGTGAGGTGGGTGGCGACCATCTCGTGTTGTGTTCAGGCGTCAAAAATGAATGGTATGGCGATGACGGCGTCATACATTTCGGGCCGGCCCCGACGGATTTCGGCCCGATGAGTCTACAAATTGAAAGTGACGGGACCGAGGTGACGGTGAGCTGGGAAGGGGCATGGTTCGAGGAACCGCCGAGTATTGAGGTGCGATTCCCCGGCCGGCGGTCGGCAAGGCAGCGACCCGGCGAAGACCATGTTCGGTTGCCGCATAAAGGGAATTTGACGTGAATATCCTGATGATGACAAATACGTATACCCCCTTTGTGGGTGGCGTGGAACGGTCGGTTGAAACATTCACGGAAGAGTATCGGCAAAAGGGGCACGAGGTGGTTATCGTTGCGCCCACTTTCGAAGACATGCCGGAAAACGAAGAGGGCGTCGTCCGGATTCCGGCTATTCAGCACTTCAACGGGACGGATTTTTCGGTCAGGTTGCCTATTCCGGGGGTCCTCTCGTCGGCGCTGTCGGACTTTGAACCGGATATCGTCCACTCCCATCATCCCTACCTGATCGGGGATACGGCGCGAAGAGTATCGGCGAAACACCAGACCCCCCTGGTATTTACCTTTCATACCTTTTACGAGCGGTATACCCATTACGTGCCCGGAGATTCCCCCGCCCTGAAACGGTTTACCGCAGCGCTTAGCGCCGGCTATGCCAACCTGGCCGATCAGGTGTTTGCCCCGAGCGAGAGTGTCGCCGGGGAGCTGCGCAGGCGGGGGGTACACCAACCCATTGAGATCATACCCACCGGGATCGACTACGATCGCTTTGCCGAGGGCGAGAGGCGCTCTTTACGGGAGGCCGCCGGGGTATCCAAAGACGATTTTGTGGTCGGGTTTGTGAGTCGCATTGCACCGGAAAAAAACATCGCGTTTCTGTGCCGTGCAGTGAGCGATTTTCTCAAGAAAAACCGTAGGGCTCACTTCTTTATCGCCGGCTCGGGACCGTCCGAACCGGATGTCAAGCGGATATTCGAGTCGGAAGGTGTAGATGATCGCCTTCATTCGTTCGGCGTCTTAAAGGGCCAAGAGCTGATAGATGTCTACCATGCCCTGGACGTCTTTGCCTTTGCCTCCCATACGGAGACCCAGGGATTGGTCCTTACGGAGGCCATGGCTGCCGGTGTTCCCGTTGTGGGCGTTGATGCGTCCGGTGTCCGTGAAGTCGTAGACGACTATTCCAACGGACGGCTTTTGCCCTACGATGACAAGCAGACATTCTCCGGTGCCTTACAATGGATATCCTCGTTGTCCGCCGATGAGCGAAAGGAACTGAGTAAAAAGGCACGGCAAACCGCCCGGGCTTTCGGCAAAGACGTATGTGCCGACAAGGCCCTGGATCGGTACGCCGCATTACAGGAAGCGGAGTTCCCGCGGTCCCGAGATGATGTGTCAGGCCCCTGGGACGACGCCATGCGCCGGATCAAGGTGGAGTGGGATATCGTGGCCAATATCGCCAGGGCTACCAGCGCGGTTTTGGAATCAGAAGAAGTGCCGAAGGAAGAAGAGGAAGAAGGGGAATAGGTACCTTGCCACTCGATTATTCCTCGTTTTCATTACCCAACCGTCCTTGGGCTTCCAGGAGTCGGCTTACCTGGCGGTGTTTGCACTCGGAGGCCCGGAAAAGCGTTTCTACGAGCATCGCCTCCGGCGGGTTTTCCGAACTGACCTGAAAGTGGGTGGTGGTCGGTGTTTCCGTGAGGGACTCAAAGTTTTCCAGCATGTCCGGAAGATGTTCAAGTCGCGCGTCAGACAAGCCCGAGGTACTTTCCCGACTTTTTAGACGGCTCCGGATGGTCGCTTCGTTACAGACCGTTTCGGCGAAGATTAGGTTGGTGTCCAGATCGGCGGCCAGGCGTCGGGCTTCATCCCGCCATTTTCGACGCGAAAATGTCGCATCCAGGATGACGGAATGTCCCGCTTTCAGTGTTTCATGGCCGTGGGCCAGGAGTCGGGTGTAGACTTTGTGTCGCCACTCCATTCGATAAGCGCCTTGTCCGAAGGCGGTGCGCCCATTACCGGATATTCCCGCCGTCTTGCGCAAGCGGTCAGAGGAAAAGCGTTCGATGGAAAGCACATCTGAAAGGGTCTCGGCCACTAACGATTTGCCGGTGGCCGGCAGTCCGCACAAGATCCACAACGTGGGTCGCCCAAACTGGATGGCATACCGATACGCTTGTTGCAAATATGCGTGTATATCCTGTTTCAAGGTTTCCTGTTCGCCAGGTTGAGCGTCCGGGTAGCGAAAGGCGTCCACCTTTAGTCTTACCACCGCCCGATAAGCGGCATAGAAGTCAATCACCGTGTAAAGTCGGGGATCTTGAGCTGCGCCCGCATAGGCGGAGATGAAAAACCGCGCCCACTCGGGATGTCCAAGGTGTTCCAGGTCCATGTACAGAAATGCCAGGTCGACTGCCGCATCGCCGTATCGAAACCGGTCGTTGAACTCGATGCAGTCGATGATTTGCGGCCCCGGATGAAAGTAGATATGGTCGGCGCGCAAATCCCCGTGACCGTCCCGGATGTACCCCTCCGTCACCCGACGTTCAAAAACGTCACGGTGATGGTCCAGAAAGGTGCGGCTCACCTGACACAGAAAATCCCATTTTTCCTGATCCAGTAGTGAGCCTACGTATGGATCGAGTTGTCGAAAGTTTTCTTCCATGTTGTAGGAAATAACGTCCGGACGACCGAAGTAATCGATGTCTGAATTCCGTTGACCGCCTTTGTAAAAGTCAGCCATGGTGTGAGCCAGTGTTTCCATCCTTTTTGGGTCTATGGCACGTTCTTTAAGCAGTGCTTTGAGGCCGGCGGCGTCAGGCAATCGGCGCATCTTGACCGCATATTCCACGACCCGGCCACTGCCTTGCAGTGAGAAGTGCCCGTCGTCGGTTTCCAGGATGTCGACAACGCCCTGATAGATGTCATGGCTGAGCCTTTGGTTTAAGACGACCTCCTGCTCGCAGAAATGCTTGCGTTGGGACAATTGGCGGAAATCGAGGAATCCGAGATAAACGGGTTTTTTGAGCTTGTAAACCCAGTCACCGGTCAAGAAGACCGTAGAGATATGGGTGTCGATCCGCTGGACGGTTTCAACCGGGTGAGGATAAAAGCCGGGGCGGGCCATGGCTTGGCAGATGGCTTGGAGATGGTCGAAAGCATTCATTCAAGGGACCTTTACTCTCCCAACTCCTCGATTGCCTCTCGTACCACCTTGGCGCTTCCTTGCAGGGCGTGTTGTTCCCGATCATCCAACCCGCATTGAAACGTGGCCAAGATGCCTTCACCGCCGACCAGCCGGGGCAGGGACACGGAGACATCGGAGACCCCGGCCACTTCCGGGGCCGGGGTAGTCACCGTCAGGATACATCTCTGGTCACGAAGTACGGCGTCGGCGATTTTCGCCAGCGCAGTGGCGACACCGTAGTAGGTCGCCCCCTTTCCTTTGATGATCCGGTAGGCGGCGTTTCGAACGCGGTCATCGATGTCCTTGCGGACATCGCCATCCAGACAAATATCTTGCTGATTGCAGAAGTCCTCAAGGGTCATGGCGCCGATTCTTAATGCGGACCATGTCAATACCTCGGAATCGCCATGCTCCCCGATCACGTATCCGTGGATGTGTCGAGAGTCTGCATTGACATAGTGGCCCAGGAGGGTACGAAAGCGAGCCGTATCCAGCGTAGTCCCCGACCCCATAACCCGGCTGTCCGGTATGTCGAATTTTGCCGCATAGCGGGCGGTCAAGTGGGTCATGATATCCACCGGATTGCTGGCTACCAAGAGAATGGCTCCCGGTTCGTTCTGCAATATCTGAGTGACCACGTCCTTGAATACGGCGGCATTGCGCTTTAACAGATTCAGCCGGTTCTCGCCCGGCCGTTGGGAAACACCGGCGCTGATCACCACCAGCCGGCACCCCTTGAGATCGCCATAGTCACCGTCTTTCACCAGTAGGGGGTGGGAAAAGGGGACCGCATGGCTGACGTCTTCGGCCTCGGCGCTGGCCCGATTCCGATCTTTGTCTATCAATACAATCTTCCGCCCGACGCCTCTCATGACCAGTGCGTGGGCGGTGGTGGCACCGACCATGCCACTACCGACAATGCCGATTTTCATTTATCTTTCTCCTGGGTGCGCCGGTAAAAGTGCTGTAGATTCAGTGTCTTGATCATTGCGTCTCCTGAACCACCCGAAATATGGGACCGGGTCACCCCTCATACGACTCGGGGTAACCCGGCGCAGTCGGTTTGGGTAAAACGCGGCTGATGCAATGCCTGCCTACTTGGACATGATTCTTCTGTACAACTCTTCACACCGGGCGGCCGCTTTTTCGGCGCGATTTGCGGCGTCCTCCGCCGATTCGGCTGCATTTTCAGCCCGCACTGCGGCTTTTGCCGCCCTGTCAGCGCTATCTTTGCTTCTCTGGGCGCTGACGGCGACATTGGCGCTGTGCGCCGCTGAGTCCTCCACGACCTGTTGGGCGGTGTCCAGGGCCTGTTGAGACGTTGTCTCCGCTTGCGCGGCCTGTTGTTCAACCTGTTGAATTTCCCCCTTGGTTGCACATCCAAAGCAGAAGAGCCCGATACAGAGCAGGGTAAATGGTAATAGAAGACCTTTGGCGTTTAAAATGGTGCGCATGGAATGTTCCTCCTTTCATTGGGTAAATGGTTAGGCAGGTATCGACGTCGTCCAACAGACGCTTTCTGCCGACGGCCCGCGGAAGCAATCATTTGACATATTTCTCCCTTTTTGTTGCTTATACGGCATTGTAGGGAATTAGGGAATAGGGCAT
>CAYTTQ010000114.1:0-7090 GCA_964440795.1 uncultured Desulfobacterales bacterium
GTATGTACGCAGCCGTTACACCGTCGACAGGACGGCTACCGAATCGGGGGGGAGAAAAACGCCGCCGGCACGCAGCCGGATCGTTTCTTCCGACGCCATAATGACTTTTAGGGGAGCGGCCTTGTCTACGGGCACGGTCTGTTCAAATGTCCCCAGGTTGCAGGCGATGATGAGGGGGGCTCTTTCCATGACGAACCATCGGGCGTCTTCGTCCACGGCCGTGTGTACGCGATCCATGCGGCCGGTTTTTAATGCCGGTTGAGATCGACGCAGGTGGATGCACTGCCGGTACCACGCCAGGATATCGCGGTGAGGTGAGTGGCTCAGTTCCTCCCAGCGAAGCTTCGAGTCTCGGAACGTCTTGTCGGACTGAGGGTCGGGAATGTCGGTGTCTTTCCAACCGAAGGCCGAAAACTCCCGTCGCCGGCCCGCCTTTACTGCGGCTCCCAAACCGGGGTCCTGGTGATCGGTGAAATAGAGGAAGGGGCTGTCGGCACCCCACTCCTCTCCTTGAAATATCAGGGGGATAAAAGGGGCCGTAAAGACCAGTGCTGCGGCAATTTTTACATGCCCGGGAGTGACCCGATGGCTCAACCGATCTCCCCTGGCCCGGTTGCCCACTTGGTCGTGATTCTGGATATACCCTACAAACCGATGTCCCGAAAGGCCTTCAGTGCTCCGGCCGTGCCTGCGGCGTCTGAAGGCGGAATACTGTCCGTCATAAACGAAGGCCGCCGTCAGCGCCTTGGCCAGGTCTTTGAGCATGCCGAAGTCCGCATAATAGCCCGCCGTCTCACCGGTCAAGACGGTATGGAGGGCATGGTGAAAATCGTCGCTCCACTGGGTGTCGATCCCATAGCCGCCGATTTCTCGGGCCTTGACAATCCGGGGATCGTTTAAATCGCTCTCTGCAATCAGATATAGATGTCGGCCTGTGAGGGTTTGCAGTGTGTCAACCTCCACGGCCAGTTGTTCCAAGATGTGAACGGCGGAGGTGTCAACGATGGCGTGGACGGCATCGATACGCAAGGCGTCCACATGGTATGCCTCAAGCCACATGAGGGCGTTGTCACAAAAAAACCGTCTGACTTCATCGCTATGGGGACCATCGAAATTGACCGCCGGACCCCAGGGAGAGCTGTGGCGATCGGTTAGGTAAGGCCCGAAGTGTTCCAGATAGTTTCCTTCCGGCCCGAAGTGATTGTAAACCACATCCAGGATGACCGCCAGTCCTTTCTGATGGCAGACGTCCACCAGGTGTTTGAGTCCGTCCGGACCCCCATATTTCTGGTGGGGTGCAAAGAGGTCCACCCCGTCGTATCCCCAGCCGCGGTCACCGGAAAACCCGTTTACGGGCATGAGTTCCACATGGGTGACGCCCAGATCCCTCAGGTAATCCAATCGGCCTTCTGCGGCCCGGAAGGTGCCTTCCGGAGTGAATGTTCCCACATGTAGTTCGTATATGATTGCCGAATCCAGGGGGGGCGTTTGCCAAGACGCGTCTTGCCAAGCGAAAGCGCCGTGGTCCAGGATTCTGGAAGGCCCGTGGACCCCATGCGGTTGCCAGGCTGAGCGCGGGTCGGGCAGGGGCTTGGATCCGTCGACGATAAATGCGTAATCGCTGCCGGGTACGGCTTTTTCCGTTTCCAATGCCCACCAGCCCCCCTTGGTGGGGGCCGTCTCCAGTTGCGTGTCGGCGATCTGAAGCAGAACGCTTTGGGCCTTCGGTGCCCAGACCGTTAACTTGCCCATTATTTGGGTCCCTCTCTGGAAAGCAGGGCCACGGGGAATCGGTTGAAGAGTTCGTCCAATTGTACGGTGTCCCCACTCACCGCCATGCCGGTCAACTCGTGGTACCAGTTCCCCGCGGGAAGTCGGATCGACGTGTCAGTCCATCCCCCCCGAGCGCGCCACACCAGACGGGGAACAAGGGTGACCACATCCGAACCCCGAGCAAACGCGACCGCATGGGATGCCATCTTTCCTTTCGGCGAGAGCGGATGATAGTCGCCGGAGTTGAACACTGCGGGCAATCGCTTGCGGAGTGCCAAGGCTTGGCGGATGACCCAAAGTTTGGGCAGGCCCTCGTCCATTCTTTTTAATATGTCTTCCGGTTTTTTCAACATATCGTCCGATCTTTTCAATATACCGTCCGGGGAAAGACGTTCCAGCTCGGCCAGTAGTTTCCGGCGATGTTCAAAGTCCACCGGTCTTCGGTTGTCCGGATCCACCAGGCTCATATCCCACAGTTCACTTCCCTGGTAAATATCGGGTACCCCGGGAGCCGTCAGCTTTATAAGGATTTGGGCCAGGGCGTTGATTCTGCCCGGCCGTATAAGGGGCGTGACGAATTTTTTCAAATCGGAGCGAAACCACGTGTCCGATAGGATCTCCTGGATGAACCGCTGCAGGGATTCTTCATAGTCCGGGTCGATGTGACTCCAGGCGGTGTATTCCTTGGCTTCCCGGGCTGCCTTCTCGGCGAAGCCCGATAGCCGATCCGTTTCTATGGGCCACGCGCCGACCAGGGTTTGGTACAAGAGACACTCCATATTCCGGTCCGGTTTCCCGTCTACTTGGTAGGTCTCGTTATGCCGGGACCATCGGCGGACGGTTTCCACCCACTGACGGGGCATTTCCGAGAGCAGTGACAGACGGGCACGCACGTCTTCACTGCGCTTTGTGTCGTGGGTGGAGGTTGCGAGCATGGCGTGGGGGTGTAGAGAGGCTTTTTCCGCCATGGCATGGTGAAATTCATTCACCGAGATGCCGAACTTGCCCGGGTTACCGCCGACCTCGTTTAAAGCCAAAAACCGATTGAAGCAGTAAAAGGCGGTGTCTTCAACGCCTTTGGCTGTGACCGGCCCGGTGAGCTGTTGGAACCGGAGGACAAATTCCGTTTCCCTTTCTCCCATATATTCGAGAAGGAGTATGGACTGAACAAAGTCCAGCAGCTCGTCGGCATCTTCCGCCAGGCGCTCTTTGGCCTGGGCCACCGCGTCTTGGATGGTTTGCCTATCTTCCGGCCTCACCTCTTCATGCCACGGCATTACATAGGAGCGATACACGGGAAAACAGGCAATGAGTTCTTGAAGGGCGTCGCCTACTTCCATACGCGTGTAATCACGGTAGTGGCGATGCCCGCGACATATGCCCAAGAGGAGTTCCGTCAGGTGGTTCACGTCACCGCCCAACGTGTCCTGCATCACCTGATGCTTTTTCTCCCGAACGACATGGCGGTAATCGGCGGACCGGCCAGTGAACGCCTGGTAAAAGTCGGTCAATATCTTTTCACCGGAAGAATCGACAAGGAGTTGGCCCACCAGATACATGAAATCATAGCCGGTTGTGCCTTCCACCGGCCACGTGTCGGGGAGCCTTTCTCCGGGCTGCAGTATCTTTTCTGCAATGATCCATGCATCGGGCTTCAAACTGCGCAACCGTTCCAGATAGCGCTGCGGGTCCCGCAATCCATCCGGATGGTCGACCCGCACACCGGCCAGGGTGCCCGCCTCCAGCCACTCTTGAATAAGACGGTGGGTGTCGAAAAAGACCGTCTCGTCTTCCACGCGTAATCCCACCAAGGTGTTGATGTCAAAGAAGCGCCGGTAGCCCATTTCCTGGGATGCCGCCCGCCAGTAGGCCAGCTGATAGTTTTGGGATTCCAATAGCCGGTCGAGACGATCCGGGTCATGGTTGATCGCTTCCACTTCTCGGTCAACGGCGGCACAGACGTGGCCGTTTTCTTCCATAAGCCGTCCCATCTGGGTTCGAATGACTTCCATGTTCCGGTGTCGTCTCTGCTTGTGTTCGTGCTCGGATATGCTCAACACGGGGAGGTGGCTCAGCAGATCCGCCGCAAACGCCAAATCCTTCGATTCGCAGGTCTGTGCGGCCCGTGACAAAAGGCCGCCGAGAGATTGCGGTGCAACGGGAAAACGATGTTCGTAGTAGTGAATGGTAAACCGACCCTTTTCATGAACCAGCGTAATTTGACCGGTTTCCAGGACCCGCCCGTAGCGGTCTCCCAGGACGGGGAGAAAGATCTTGTTGCCCAACCACGTTTCAAACGGGTTCCAGTCCACATCGAAGTAGGTGGCATATGGGCTGGCGGGGCCGTTTTCCAGGACGTCCCACCACCATTCATTCTCCGGTCCGCTAATCGCCATATGATTGGGAACGATGTCGAGTACTTGCCCAAGATCCAGGTCGGTAAGGGTTCGGCAGAGCTGCCGGTGTCCCGACCGGCCGCCGAGTTCCTCGTTGATTTTCGTAGGGTCCACGACGTCGTAGCCATGGGTGCTCCCGGGAGCGGCCTGAAGATAGGGGGAGGCGTAGAGGTGGCTGACACCTAAGCGGGCCAGATAGTCGGCCACCGTGGCGGCGTCGGCGAACGTAAATCCGGGATGAAACTGCACTCTGTACGTGGCGGCGGGGATTGTCATGGCTTCATTCCTTCTTTAACAACGCCAAGGAACGCTCTTCTACCCAAACCTTTCCGCCGGCCGCACGGGTTTGTCCGGTTTCCAGAAAGCCGCCGTCGGCGCTGTCAAAAATGTGTATCCAATGAGGGGCCCATTTTCGAGACGGCAGGGTAAACCGAATCGGCTCGTGGTGCGCGTTGAAAAGCAAAAAGAAGGTGTCGTCCACCACTTTCTCCCCGTACATGTCCGGACTGGTGATGGCATCTCCGTTCAGAAAGACTCCGAGAGACTTGGCAAAGGCTTGTTGCCAGTCCTCGTCGGTCATTTCATCGCCTTCGGGGGTGAACCACCCAATATCCCGTAGTTGCTTAGTTCCCCGGACGGCCTTTCCCTGAAACCACCGGCGGCGGCTGAATACCGGGTGAGCGCTACGAAAAGCAATAAGCTGGCGGGTAAAGGCGAGCAAATCATCGTCCATGTTATGCCAGTCGAACCAGGAGAGTTCGTTGTCCTGACAATAGGCATTATTGTTGCCCCGTTGTGAACGTCCCATCTCGTCGCCTCCCAATAGCATGGGAATGCCTTGGGAAAGGAAGAGCGTGGTGAGAAAATTGCGTTTTTGCTTCTTGCGAAGCGCCCGAATCCGGCGATCCCGAGTGGGCCCCTCCTGGCCGCAGTTCCAGGACCGATTGTGATCCTCACCGTCTTGATTTTCTTCCCCGTTGGCCTCGTTATGCTTTTCGTTATAAGATACCAGATCGGTTAGGGTAAATCCGTCGTGCGCGGTAATGAAGTTGATGCTGGCATACGGAATGCGACCCGTACTTTCGTACAGATCGGAGCTTCCGGTAAATCGATATGCAAAATCCGCCAACATTTGATCTTCTCCACGCCAGAAATCCCTGACGCAGTCCCGATACTTGCCGTTCCATTCCAGCCACAGGGGAGGAAAATTACCGACTTGATAGCCTCCCTCCCCAATATCCCAGGGTTCCGCGATCAGCTTGACCTGGCTGATGACGGGGTCCTGCTGGATAATGTCAAAAAAAGCCGACAGCTTATCCACGTCGTGTAATTCTCTGGCCAGGGTGGCGGCCAGGTCGAAGCGGAATCCGTCCACATGCATTTCCATGACCCAATAACGCAGGGAATCCATAATCAGTTGGAGTACGTGCGGATGACGCATATTGAGGCTGTTACCCGTCCCCGTGTAGTCCATATAGTGACGCAGATCGTCCTCGACCAGTCGATAATAGGCCACGTTGTCGATCCCCTTGAAGCAAAGTGTCGGACCCAGGTGGTTTCCTTCGGCGGTATGGTTGTATACCACATCCAAAATCACTTCAATTTGCGCCTCATGCAGGGTCTTAACCATTTGTTTGAATTCCTGAACCTGAAATCCTGCGTCTCCTTTACTGGAATATTCGTTGTGGGGGGCAAAGTAACCGACGGAATTATACCCCCAATAATTGCGAAGGCCCTGTTCCACCAGATGGGGGTCGTGTACGAACTGATGTACCGGCATAAGCTCCACGGCGGTAACGCCCAGATCGGTCAGGTAGTCGATGACCGCCGGATGGCACATACCGGCATAGCTTCCCCTCAACTCAGCGGGGACGTCCGGGTGCGTTGCCGTTAAGCCCTTTACATGCACTTCGTAAATCGTCGTTTCGTGAAGCGGCCTGCGAAGGGGTTGATCGTTTTCCCAATCGAAAAAAGGATTGATGACCATCGACTTGGGCATGGATGCCGCACTGTCCGTGGTGTCGGGCGCTCCATCGGGGTCATCGAAGGTATACGAAAACACCGGCTGTCCCCATTCCACCTGTCCCTCAATCGCCTTGGCGTAAGGATCGAGAAGCAATTTGGCGGGATTGCATCGAAGTCCGTCTTCCGGGGACCAGGGCCCGTGAACGCGGAACCCGTAGTGCTGGCCCGCCTGGATATCCGGCAAATATCCGTGCCAGCAGAATCCGGTCACTTCCTGCAATGCTACACGGGTTTCGTCACCCCGTTCATCAAACAGACACAGTTCCACGCTGTCCGCCACTTCGGAAAAGAGAGAAAAATTGGTTCCCATGCCGTCGTATGTGGCCCCTAACGGATAGGGTTTGCCCGGCCATACTCTCATCATCGATATTGCCTCCGCATCGGTCTAAGTTTGATCGGGTTACGGGTCAATTCCATCCTCGACTTTATGGGCCATTTTAAAGAAAAAGAAAATACTTGATTTACCCCATTTAGGGAAAGTGCGTTTTGGGATAGCATGAAGTCTGGAATTGGATGTAGTATCTGAAATTTGGTCCATGAATGAAGATCAAATCGTAAAAAGCCGGGTTAAGTCGCCCCGGGGCTTCCTGTCAGGTTGCATGAGGTTCAGGACGGTCTCAGATTTTAATGCTGCTAAAACTCAGCCGTAAGAGTTCCTAAGTTTCGTTGCGGCCGGGTTTGTTAAATTGACCATCTGGATTTGCCAAGATATGTGGTGCCTTTGAATGTCAAAGGAACAACGAAACCAAGGGACTCTAACGGCTTCAAACAGTTAGCCCCATTAAAATCTGAGACCGTCCTGAACCTGTAACTACGAGCTACAAGCGCTGGGGCCACTTCCAATTTCAAGGCGCCTAACTGTCTGAGGCCCTTAGAGACCCTTGATGCCGTTGGCG
>CAYTTQ010000115.1:0-6786 GCA_964440795.1 uncultured Desulfobacterales bacterium
GTACGTGCTCTGGTTGGGATGTTCAATAATATCATGTAATCCGCCCTCTTCAATAGAAAGAATCTAGTTGTCAGTAAAGGGACAGGCTGGTATATTGTCAATAGGCCAAACCCTGAATTGGCGATTGAAAGGCCTTTAAGAAGAGGCCATGTTGTAGATTCTCACAATAAATGGACCGCTTTTTCCTGATTATTTTGAACGAGTATAGGATTTTTAATCCCCCCCATCGTAACAGGCATCCGGATTTGAGAACCTGGCATCGAACTCGATTTCCGATCTCGGGAAATCTTCGGTAATGATAACGTCTGACATGGTGGCCTCCTTTTTCTTTGAGTGTGAGGCCATCATAACCCGATGGTGTGACAGATCCGGTAACAAACAACTGAACTCACTGGAGCTTCATAGAGAACCGCAAAACTTTATTCGTAAAAGGAGCGTGCACCGCAAGTGCCAGCCAAAATTTCAGTAGCTATAATTGGTGGGGGTGTCATAGGCTGTTCTATAGCCAAAGAACTTTCTTCCTTTTGTTCAGATGTGTTCGTCTTTGAAAAAAATCCGAGTATACGGCAAGGAGAGAATCAGTCGACTCGCAATTCTGGTGTGATACATTCAGGTGTATATTATGATCAGCAAACTCGGCCTCAAAAGGCGGCGCTTTGTGTAGAAGGGAACAGACTTCTGCATAAGTTCTGTGCTAGTCATAAGATTCCCAGCTTAAAAACTGGCAAGTTAATTGTAGCAACAACTCAGGGCGAGGAAGAGATTCTAGAAGAATACCTCGGGCGAGCAAAAGAAAATGAAGTGCCGAACGTTGAAATAATTCCTGGAAAATCGGTCTTGAAGCTGGAACCTAGCGTCACTGCCAAATCGGCCTTATTAGTTCCCAGCGCTGGGATTATCGATGCCCCTTCGCTGCTCTACCGACTCCATACTATTGCGAGCAATGCCGGGGTTCATTTCATGGTACAAACTGAAGTTCTCGAACTCAACTTAAAGAGAGACGCTGTGAACACGGTATTTAGGTATTTTGATGGCACAATAGATGAAGTGGATGCAGTGGTGGCAATTAATGCTGGAGGAATACATGCCGATTCTTTGGCACGTCAATTGAATCCGGACTCTCCTTATGTAATTGACCCCGTAAGAGGAGAAAGCTACAAGTTCTACAGTCATAAGCGTCCCGGATTAAGAGTCCTACACAAGAACATTTATCCTACGCCTGAAGTTATCGAGACGCCGCATGGCAAGCATTTTACAGTGGGTGTTCACCTGACTCCGACGTTCGAAGACTTGTCTTATCCACCTCGCTTGGGTTCTACGGTGACGGTGGGCCCAAAACTTTCACCGGTGAAAGACCTCGAATCTTGGCGGGGAGACTGGATACCAGCTAAAGTTTTTAGTGACCAAGTAAATAGATACTTTCCCGCATTAAGTGAAGATGATTTGGTTTGGCATCAAGCTGGTGTTCAAGCTCGTCTCAAAGATCATCCAGATTTCGTTATAGAGAAAGATCCTATATACCCTCAGTTTGTAAATCTTGTTGGAATAGACAGCCCGGGATTAACCGCCTGCCTTTCTATAGCCCGGGAAGTTGCAAGAATTGTGGCCGAACAACTCTGAATTGAAGGAGGATTGGGGGTCGCATCGCAATTATTACACAAGAACAAAAAAAAAAGCTTTTAGCCGCAGACACACGCCGACGGACGCAGACGATAGTGCCGACAGGTTTGTCGGCACTGAGGGTGCCGTGCCCTTCGGGCAAGAGAGAAATAGAGAAAGGGACAAGGTGCACGGCGCAAGGTATAAGGTTTGAGAGGTTCATGGCTTCTGACTCCTACCGCCTGAGCAAGGTGGGAATGGGTACGGTGGCGCTTTCAGCAGATGGTGGTTAAACCCAGTGCCTTGAAATCGTAATCAAAAGAAATCGCCGGCATGTCCTTGAGTGCTCCGGAGATAAGAACATGCGATAGGGCATCTACAAAAGAAATACTTCTGTCTTTGCCAAAAAGATTGAACAGGGCGATGGCTTGATGGTGTTGGCTTTCTGTAGAATTAATAATTCTATAGAGATCAATCGATTGATTGAAGGTGAGAGCCTCTCTGTAGCCATATTGGTAGAGAAGAACGGTCATGGCCTCGGAGATAATGAACCAACATGTATGGATTTTGATTCGGTTTTCCTTGATCTGTTTGAAGAGTTCTAAGGCACGTTTGTGTTTTTTGTCCTTCTTTGAAAACAAAGCTATAAAGAAGCCGGCATCGCAATAAACTGCAGTGAAACCATTTAGCGTTTGCACATTATTTCTTCCCGTACAAGATAGACTTATAATTTTGAGCTGATGCCTGTAATCTTCCTTTTGGTTCCGGCAGGTCCTCAATAGAGTCCAAGACTTTTTGGTATCGATTCATTTCCCCAACTAATTCAATTCGCGCATAGGCCTTGCCTCTTTTGTTGATTTGCATGACCTCACCAGGCCTTAAGAGCTTGTCCAAGTGGGTCAGTTTGGAGCGAACCTCACTGATTTTCATCTTTGATACCGAGCCTTGCATGGCAACACCTCCTTTATAGTGTACAACTGTGGGTTATATTAGGCCATCGTGTACAGATTGTCAAGCTGATAATTCTGAGGATTGGGGGTCGCATCGCAATTATTACACAAGAACAAAAAAAGATTTTAGCCGCAGACCCGCCTACGGCACGGCAGGCACACGCCGACGGACGCAGACGATAGTGCCGACAGGCTTGTCGGCACTGAGGGGGGCGAATTGGAATCGCATCATAATTATTAATGTAGATGCCGGGTCGGACCAAGTTAGTCGTTTGACTCGACTGATAAATCATCGCGATTATGGCCCTATTCACGGCTTAGAGAGCCCTTTTCACCCTAAAATGACACTTGTAAGATCGAGCCGTTTTGGGTAAAAATTCGGAGTGCAGGTGGAAAGTGTTAGGATACAAGGGAGGAAAAGCCGTGGATCATTGGATTGAAGATTTGGGTTTCCTTCAGTGTGTAATCGTCCCTTCCATGGATTCGGGGATACGCCCCTTGACTAATGATATCAAACGGGTCCCATTCACTTTTGTAGTTTTTCAATTCACTCAGGGAAAACGGCAGCAGGGTCAGTACTGCGGTTCTCCCGGCCAATGTTTGGCTGATTCGAGTAATTCGTCGGTAATTTGTCTTCGGATCATGAAATGATACGACCACGAAAATCGGAATATCGCAAGTTGAAGTTTGAATTTTCAGGTTTTGGACAGGATCTACCCCGCCGGGTGCGGGGCCCCGAGGGCGGGATCTCCACTTCGCTACGACAGGCAAGAATTTACAGGATCTTTTGGCCCGGCTGGACGCCGGACTTGCTATTTTATGGGCGTATTTCCAGCGATTGAAGTTTTGACAGGTTAAGCAGTTATCGTGATCTGGGGAGTTTTTGTTTTTTGCTATATCATACACTGCCCGATATTGGATACCTGCATGAAAGATTTTTATTTTGTGGAGTCCGGGGCATATTTCATTCCAAATCTCTTAAATGTTCACGGCACAGCCATTAGTCTCTGACCTGGCCCAAAGGACCAGGATTTCGTTGTTACAAAAATTAAAACGCCTCCACGGTGAAGGATAAAAAAATCGTAACAGAGTGCTTTTGAGCACCTAATGCTGCCCCCGCATTCCCGCTATCAGCTCTGGAAACAGGCTCACGGCGTAAAGAGGGAGATTCACGAGTTCATCTTGCCGCTTGAGATTGAGCAGTGTTGTTCGTGTAAGTGCCAAGGGGGAAAATCTTTTGCCGAAAGATTTAAGGCTTTTGCTTCTGGGATTTATCCCGGCTTTGGCTTCCAAGGGCAGGACATGATCCATATATTCACAGACGAAATCAACTTCCGCCGTTCCGGCACTCTGCCAATAGAAAAGGTCCAATCCCTTTACTGCTTTCAGCTGCTGGGCAACATAATTTTCGACAAGGGATCCTTCAAACTCCCGAAAGATTCGATGTCCTTGGATCATCAACTTCGGGGCGATTCCGGCCATCGCGCCCAAAAGGCCAACATCTAACGCATAGATCTTGAAGATGTTATTGTCCAAATAGGCTTTCAACGGTTGTTTCGCAGACTTGACCCGAAAAGATCGCATGATGAGTCCGGATCTTTCCAGCCATTCAAGCGCGTTTTCAAAATCGCGACGCCGGGCACTTCTTCTAAGTGAGGAAAACACGAACTTCTTGTTTTCCTTAGCCAATTGCTGGGGTATGATATCCCAAAGCATGCCCAACTTCGGGATGTCCGGGGCAGAAGCGTATTTGGCGAAATCCAGAGCGTAGCCTTTGAGGATTTCATCTTGTATCTCCCTGACGCCATAAGGATCTCTACTTGCGGCATAATGCTGAACGGCTTCGGGCATACCACCGGTGAAATAATATTCCCGCAAGTGATTTGTGAGTTCTTTGTGCAATGGTTCCGGGAAGGGAGTGATTTCGGTGGTCTTTAGAACGTACCCTCTGAGCCGTTGGGCTCCCACAGCCTCCAGATATTCCATGAAAGTCATTGGATACAAGTCCAAAAAGCTGACTTTGCCTACGGGAAATGCCCCGGGGCCGAACAACGTGATGCCAAGCAAGGACCCCGCTGCGGCAATGTGATACTCTGGGGTATTCTCATAGAAATATTTCAGCGATTTCAGTGCATCGTTCGAGGCCTGTATTTCGTCAAACACGATGAGGTCTTGTCCCGGCCGAATCGGCTTGTTGGTGTACAAAGCCAGCTGTTCGATAAGCTCCGTCGGCCGGACTCTCGTGGCAAAAAAATCACCGAGTTGTGGGTCCTCTTCAAAATTGAAATAGGCCACTGTCTCGTATTCACCCTTCCCGAAAGTCTGAAGTAGATGCGTTTTTCCGGTTTGCCGGGCACCGCGTACGAGAAGCGGTTTTCGTTCGGTGGCGGTCTTCCACTTGAGGAGCTGCGCATAAGCATCACGTTTCATGTTTGAAATGTAGCTAATTTGCGAGAAGTTGTCAATTTTATGTTGGAAAAACGTGAATTGTTTCCATAAATAAGTTGGAAAAACGTGCGTACGGGACCAGCAGCCAGGAGGATCGTTTCCGGGGCGGACATAAAAAGATTAAATAGGGGACAGGCAAATTATACTTCTTGAAGATAATAGATAAAGTCTGCTAAGGGTTCAGCATGGTAGCACATCTTTTACGCAAGAAGGTAATATAAGAAGATGGAATTCAAAGTGACCCATTTGGGCGGGGAGAGATGCGTCACCGGTTCTTGTCGGCTGATACAAATCCGCGGCTGCAATATTCTTGTTGATTGCGGGATGGTGCAGGGGCGAGATGTCTCCGTGCCCATTGAGCAGTGGCCGGTAAAGCCCGACGAGGTAGACTTTATTTTTCTCACCCATGCGCACATCGATCATATCGGGTTGCTGCCGACATTGATTCAAATGGGATTTGGCGGGGAAATCATTTGCTCCCACCCTACCAAAGCCCTGCTTGAACCGATGCTCGACGATGCCATGCGCTTCGATACGACGGCGCCCTCTGAGAGGAAAACAATCGCGGAAAGCATCGATGCGCTATCCTGGGGCTTTGAGTACGGGGAATCGTTTGGCTTGGACAAGAAGATTGTTTTTGAACTGGGTTGCGCCGGTCATATTTTGGGCTCTTGTTTCATCCGTTTTGAAGATCAAAAGGACGGTGCGGCAATAGTCTTCTCCGGAGACTTGGGAAACTCCGACACCCCTATTTTGAATGATCCCGCAACCGCAGGCAGGGCCGATATCCTGTTTTTGGAATCGACTTACGGCGATCGATGCCACCACGATCGGGCCCAAAGAGTGGACCGGCTGGCCCGGGTTCTCGATCACAGCCTGGCCGACGGCGGCAAGGTCTTTATCCCGGCCTTTTCACTGGGTCGGACACAAGAAATTTTGTACGAGATGGACCGCATATTCACCGACCCGGAACACCGGCGTCGGTTTCCCCGGTTCGCCGCCGGCGCCCGCCCCCCGGTCTTCGTCGATTCCCCCCTGGGGCTGAAGATCACCAGGATCTATTCGGCGCTGAGAGATTTTTGGGATCGAGAAGCCAAAACCTTGCTGAACCAGGGAGATGATCCGATTGATTTCGAAAAACTCTACGCTGTCGACAGATACACCGACCACGGGATGCTCATGGATATGAACGGCCCGGCGGTCATCATTGCCGGCAGCGGCATGTGCAGCGGCGGAAGGATTGTCGACCATCTGGTTGCAGGCATCGAAAGGCCGGAAAATGATATTCTTTTTGTGGGATATCAGGCCGCCGGCACGCCGGGGCGGGCCATTCAGGAATATGCCGGACGCAACGGGGTCGTGCGGTTGGACGGAAAGGCGTGTAAGATACGAGCCGCCACGCACACCTTGAGCGGATACTCAGCCCATGCGGATCAGAAAGGCCTGTTGGATTGGTTGGAGCGGATGCCGCAAAAGCCCGGCCGGATCGAATTGGTCCATGGAGAACCGAAGGCACAGAAAGTGTTGGCGGAAAAGTTGATCGAAAAGGATTATTCTATTCAAAGAAGGGATACAGATTTGTCTTGAAGAATGGTCCTGATCGGCGATCCGCCAGACCAGGGGTTGACCCTGTCTGGTAAAAACTATTGGAATAATCGTCGCGACGGAACGGCCCAGATATCCGGAGAAGCGATTCGGACAACACGGTTTCCCCGATAGATGAGCAGCCCACCCTTCCAATCGGAACCGAGCGCCTCAGCTATGCCCTGCATCGGCCCAACATCATTTT
>CAYTTQ010000116.1:0-6757 GCA_964440795.1 uncultured Desulfobacterales bacterium
CAACATCATTTTAGCTTACTGTATCCTTTTTATACAAGATCTCCTCTTCGCTACAACAGGCAAGGATGCACAGGATGCGTTCAAGTTGTTCGATCGCTTCGCTCGTGAGAAACGTTCAATCAGGTCTTTTTGCGTGAGCCCTTATTCTGCGGAGAGGTTCATGATCAGCTGGAGGCCGTCTTGCACCTCCTGAAATCTTTCCTTCGTCAGTTTGCCGATCTTCTCCTTCAAACTTCTCTTGTCCACCGTTTTGATTTGGGTCGCATTTATTACGGATCGTTTATTCAGGTTGGCCTCTCCTTTCCGTAGAATGACATTTCCCGGCAGTTGGCCGAATTTCAAGGTTGAGGTAATGGTCAAGACAATAGTGGTGTTCAATTTGCTGTCATTTAGGGCATCTGATTGTATTACCAAGCCCGGACGCTTTCCTCTGGGTTCCGCACCCTTGGAGGGGGAGAATTGGACCCAATAAAGAGAGCCGGCGCGAATTACCATTCTTGCCCTTCCTCCGTATCCAGACCCTCCAGCCAACGAGTGCTTTCCAACTGTTCTTTTCTGATTTTTTCATCGGAGAAGACGTGGTCATAGGCCTTCCGCAAATATTGCTCTCTTTCGGTTTCGATTCTCTCGCTGACAATTGACGAAATAAGCTTGCTGCGTGACATTCCTTTTTCCTTGCTCAGTTCATCAATGATGGATACGAGTGTTTTAGGCATCGTAATAGCCACCTTTGTAGTATTCATTATTACTCCCTCCATTTAATAATATAAATAACGAATATTAAACAGTACGAGGTAAGTCAACTCTGTATCGATTCCGTCAAAAACCTTGCCTAATAATCGGGGACGCGTAAAGTACCATCATCGTAGCCGTAACCGATTTTATTGGGTTTACGGCGACGGCGTATGCAGACGAGAGTTTGCAAAGGCAATTGACCGTTTCCGGAACATAAAACCCAGACACGCCAAGCGCGTCCGCTAATTCGGCAACCATGCCCCGTATCCTGTCAATCCTGCCTGTCGTAGCGAAGTGGAGATCCCGCCGTCGGGGGTGCGCGTGCGGCGGGGTAGATCCTGTCAGATTCTTTTTTCAGACCACGGGTTGCAGTCTGCACGGTTGCGTGTAAGCCCAAAATAAGATCCGGATGTCACGAGTTTTCCGCACAGGCCTCTGGACTTCGACGGCATTCCCATGATATAAAGTACACACAAAGGCCTTCACATTGTTCATAACATAGGCTGAGGGCCTTCATGATCGAGGTAAGAATTCCCCTACCAAATTCTTTGGCTATAAAGCTTTTTTCCAAAAACGAGGAGGCCACAATGAACAAGCGCTCAATTATTCTTGCCGCTTTGACCATCTTCTGTGTGTCTATGTTTCTGTCCATTTCTCCCGCTGAGGCCGCCAGTGTTCGCTTTGCGTGGGATGCCAGTGAAGGTACCGTAACCGGGTACCGGATCTATTACGGTACAACGCAAGGTAGCTACCCCAACATGGAGGAAGTGGGAAACGAAACCGAATATACGGTGGACGGTCTCGATGAAGCGGTTACATATTATTTCGTGGTGCGCGCGTACAACGATTACGGAGAAAGCGGCAACTCCAATGTGGTACAGTGGCCGGAACCGGACACCCTTTCCATCACCATATCGACCCCCGGGACCGATCCCTTCTCGACCTCGGAGGACGTTCTCTCCACTTTATCCGGCACGGCATCCGATGATGTCGGTATAGACCACGTCAGTTGGTCAAACAGCCGAGGGGGTAGCGGCAACGCTGTCGGTACATCCCAATGGTCGGTGTCAGACATCGCCCTCCATTGCGGTTTAGACAACGTCATTACGGTAAGCGCCCATGACGGCGACGGTAATATCAGCACGGACAGCATAACAATCGATGTAAAACCATGCCCGGTGACTATGGAGATTCAGTAGGCGGCTGGGTATAAAAGGTACAAGATAAAAGGTTCAAGGTTCAAGGTTCCGGGTTCAAAGGTTCAGGGGTTTAAAGGTTCGAGGGTTTAAAGGTTCAAGGGTTCAGGGGTTCCGGGTTGAGGGGCGTTCAAGTTGTTCGACCGCTGGGCTTGTATAAGAACAGGTATGAGGTGTTGGGTATTGGCTAAAAAAGGAGCAAGGTGCAGGCTTTTCCGGCAGTCCGTAACGCGCCAGGGGATGCCGCTTCTTACCAAAGAAAAAGCCGTCAGAGGACCATGTCCTTGGGCGGCTTTCGATTTTAATCCTGACCATGCTTTAAAGGAAAAATTCCTCCAGCCGGTCTATCTTTTGAATAGTTTCTTCCGGCTAATCCCCACAAATCCAATCAGGCCTGTTCTCAAAGTCTCTTAAGTGGAAGAAAAATACTTAGTGTAGTGGAAAAACAATACCTGAATGCTACAATTCATAATCGTCTATCAAGATTTATGAAAAAAACCGCTTGCGCCCACAACAGGCGAGGCCTAAGAAACCTGTGCCCAGCAGGAACATATTCGCCGGCTCGGGAACGGACTGAATGGCCATACTCTCCCCGGACCGATTGTCATAATCGAGCGTAAACGTGGACTGCGCCAACTCAAGGATCCCCTCGCTACAAGACCCATTCGCCGTTACTAAAACCTTAAGAGAGGCACCCGTGGTCCAACTTGAGAAGGCAGGTGAAACATCAAACACCGAGTTGGATGGGGCATCATACAAATCCAAACTCATGGAACTCCAAGACCAAGTCAAGCCATAACCGCCCCCTTCATTCAAGTATCCTACCAGGGTACTCTTTACCTCGACTGGATCATCGCCATCGTCAATCCAGTATCCGGAAATATCAAGCGTTGCGCTGTTCACAACGTCATAGGGCACTTGGAAATCATCCGGCGTCAAATGATAATAGGTAAGTTCGGAAGGCCAGATCAGCCTTGCCCAGGGGCCTTCTCCCAACACTGTATTAAGGTCTTGAGTGTCTGTAAAGATGAATGCCACAGCGCTGCTTGCCGCAATAAACATCAATATGAGCCCAACCACGGATGCGCAGAGTTTATTCAACGTCTTCCCCTCTTCAAAAATGAAGTCTCTGACTGACGCCGCCTTGGCTCTTGGTGTTTAAAGCCCGAAGGCACTTCACCCCAAAGAAGCAGCGCCCGCCTACTCTTGCACACCTTCTTTTGAGCCACGCCACCGTTGCAACCTGCCGGGCGGTGGCTCACAAATGGTAAAATCAGATTGTCAGTTTGTTAGGGTTAATAGGCAGCTTGTATTCTTACTCTGATTTGCTTCTAATACTACAATGAATTTGAAAGTCAATAAAATAAACACCACATATTGAAAATGACGCCTCTTCGTCACAAGATGTGACGTTGATGGGACCGGGTCAAGGAACAAGAATAATAAAGGGGTCGCGATGTTATGTGCCAGCGGAAAGAAGAGGGTATAGGGCACCGGGCGCAGGGCACAAGGGATAGAGACGGGTATTCGGTATTTACCAACAATCGAACGTTTTGAACAAGCGGAGCAATTGAACGCCTTCAACGGTTCATCGTCCACGGTCCACCGAAACATCATTTCAGCCGTCCTTGCGATAGGCCGATAAATCCTGTAAGAAGCAAATCAGAGGAAATTCTTCTTCTACCGAAAGACCGACCTTCGGACGAAAGCGTTCTATCCAACCAATAACGAATGACAGGTTCACCGATGGCCACGGCAACTAGGCAGCTTGAGACCAAATGGCGGATCTTAATCCTCTTCACCGTCATGGTACTGTTCGCGGTCACCCTGTTCAGGGAGACACTATACGAGCTTTTCTTTCACGTCCTCCATCGGGAGGGGAGTTCCCACGGAGTCTTTGTTCCTTTTATTTCCCTGTTTTTTGTCTGGACACGTTGGAAACCGCTGAAAGCAACCAGGGTAACCTTTGCACCTCTCCCGGGTGCGATCATCTCGGTATCGGGGATTCTTATCGGGTACCTTACGACAAACGGCGAAGGAATCGCCCTTCCCGCACTTTCGTTTTTTGTTGTCCTTGGCGGGATGGTTCTCTGGCTTTTCGGAAAAGCGGTCTTTCGCCATGTCGGCTTTGCGATATTTTTTTTGATCACCATGGTTCCGGTGCCGGAAGGGCTCTACAATCAAATAGCGGAATGGATGAAAGCGGCCAACACGACGGGGTCCGTTTGGCTCGTCAAGACGCTGGGCGTGCCCATTTATCGCGAAGTTTTCAACATCTATTTACCGGAAACGACACTCCTTGTCGCACCGAGCTGTAGCGGTATAAGATATTTGGTTTCATACTTCGTATTCGGATTGGCCTATGGCTATTTGATGAAAGAAACCTTTCCGGGTCGCCTCCTGGTTGTCGCCGCCACTATCCCTATCGCCGTCATCGCCGGAATACTAAGACTCTCCACCATCTTCTTGGCCGCCTACTACATCAGTCCGAGGATGGCCGAGCACGACCCCCATGTTCTCTTGAGCTGGGGCGTGTTTGGGGCCGTACTCTTTGGAGCTGTTGTCTTCGATCGATTAATATCAAGAAATGCGACGGCGTAAGACGTTGGATCGCTGCGCTCGTGAGATCGCTTCGCTTGTTCAAGACGTGGGATCGCTTCGCTCGTGAGAAACGTCTAAAAGGGGTACGAGGTGCAGGGTGCAAGGTATAGGGGAGAAGGAAAGGGTGCTGACAAATAGTCAGCCTTTTGCGCATCCTTCCTTGTTCGAGGCAACGGTTTCAACGTCTTGAACGATTTGAACGACTTGAACGAGCGTAGCGGTCTTACCTTGCACCTTACGCCTTCATTTCAATATGCCCCCCGTTTCTCTAACACGGCAAAAAGCGTCTCGTACAAGATATTCATATACATGAGGACGCTTCGATTATAGATATAGTACAAATCCAGCAGGATCATGTCGTCAAACGCCACACTGCTTCTGCCGGCCACCTGCCACAGGCCGCTGATGCCAGGGCGTATAGTGGTCCGCTGTTTGTGCCAATCTTTATAGACCTCATACTCATAGGGTAAACACGGCCTGGGACCGACCAGGCTCATATCCCCCTTGACCACATTGATGATCTGGGGGAGTTCATCCAGGCTGAATTTCCGCAGCCATTTACCGATCCTCGTTACGCGAGGATCATCACAAATTTTAAGCGGTTTTTCTCCTTCCTGTTTGATCTCTCCCTTGATCAACCGGGTCACATAACTTTTGTGAATGTCCGAACAGGTTTCCGGCCGCATGGAGCGAAATTTATACATGTCAAATTCCTTCGCTCCCCGCCCAATGGCCCTCGCCTTATAGAATACGGGACCCGGCGAACTCACCTTTACGGCGGCGGCGACAACACAGAAAAAAGGCAGAAACAGTAGAATGGCTAACGACGCAAGGATGATATCAAGAGCACGTTCCGTGATGTCGAGCAGAAAGTTTCTCTTCCTCGAGCAGAGCTTCACCATGGGCAAACCGCAAAACTGATTGATCCGGAGTTTCATCCCGATAATCGGGAGAAGATCCGGAGGGAACCACACGGCAATGCCTTCTGCGGTACAATAGTCCAACAAAGAAACCAGCACTGTTTTTTCTATGTTTTCATCCGTGACGATAATCTCGTCCACACTGTTGCCGGCCACGATATACGGAAGCTCTCCAAGTACCCCCAGCCCTCTCTTGGGAACCACCGTCTCCACCTGTGACGGTTCCTGAACACCCACAAAGCCGGCTATCCAAAATGGTGCGTTGTTACGGATGACATGGTCGGTGATCCGTTTGGCCTCTTTATCCGATCCGACGACAACCACCTGCCGTCTGAAGTGGCGACGAAGTAACCCGTGGAAAACGAAATGGACCATGAAGAAACGGGACAATAACAACATACCCCCTGCCAGGAACA
This sequence comes from uncultured Desulfobacterales bacterium, assembly GCA_964440795.1. Lineage (GTDB taxonomy): Bacteria > Desulfobacterota > Desulfobacteria > Desulfobacterales. Next base: position 5,869 of record CAYTTQ010000116.1, read on the forward strand.
CGCTCAGGCAAATCCACAGCCAGTGCGCCATAAACCCGGGCGTTTGATCGGCGGTAACGAGCCCCACAAATCCAACGGCCAGAAAACTCAACCCCAAAGATTTCACTAAATCGACCAATTCGAAGGGCAAGAATCGGTTGGCAACGGTACATAAAAGGCCCACGAGGAGGATGAGTGCAAGGCCTTGCCAGTTGTCAAGAATTGCCGGCCACCAGAGGAAAACAAAGAACAAAAAAACGGTACCGCCCCCCCACGCCAAGGCGCGAACGACCCTGGAGACGTGAAGTTTTGAAAAAAACAAGACATGATAACTGTAGAGATTTTCGCTGAGAAAGAAGGAAAGAACGATCAGAGACAACAGCGGTAAAAACACCAATGAGGCAAGGTCGTTGAGTACGACATCTCCTGCAACGGCATAAAAAACGCCGTTTAAGACGAGAAGGTCGTGAAAAAAAAGACCCCACTCAGCCAAATAGGGGACTCGGCGGGAACGTTTACTTGCATGAGCGGAATGGCTCTTACCTTCCCGGGTTGCGCTGGATCTCAACACCTCCGCTGTTGATTTAAAATCAGACATGGAATTCTTCTGGATTGGGTCGCCTCGGCAAGCCCTAAGATCACGGATATTTTCTATTTTTTGGCTCGACATACTGTTTTCTTTGCAAGAGATGTGCCGCGGCACCCCCGCACCAAGGGGGCCGTCGCTGGTCTTTAGACCAAGCCCCACCTTAACCGGACCTTCGCCGATTACCGATATGGCCCATGAAACCGCAGATTTCAGGTGAAATGCTCCAGAAACATCACACTTACTATCACTGGGCTTTTCGCCCGTCAAGCCACGAGAAAAGCCGCTCAGCCTTTACACCGAGCGGCTTTCGTTGTTTCCAAA
>CAYTTQ010000117.1:0-6590 GCA_964440795.1 uncultured Desulfobacterales bacterium
ATTCCAAAGGAACAACGGAACCAAGGGACTCTAACGGCTTCAAACAGTTAGCCCGCTTGAAATCTGAAACCGTCCCGAACCTGTAACGTTTTCAAAAAGTCGATCAAGCTTGGCTAAGTTCGTTGGAAGCCCCGCCAAAATCTTTTCAACAGTCCTTCCTACGTTTTTTTGTGAGTTTTTTCATTCTATCGGTGTCTAACCCAACAAAGGTCGCAATCAGGAAGGACGGCACTGCTAGATGCAAAAAAAGAAAACAGCCTGTGACCCTACTTTGTTAAGCCGGTTCATGGACGGCGAACTAACGCCGGAGGCACACGAAGGGATTGTCACCCATCTCCGAGGCTGTCCCGATTGCCGTAGGGCACTGACGGAAAATCGCAGACTTTCGTCTCTGCTCCAAAACAGAGTGGCCGAAACACTCGAAACGGTCAACTTTCTGGAAACCGAACAGATGTTTCTAGGCGGCGTACGGGGTGCAGCCTCAGACGGGATAAACCAACGGCGGCGTTGGCGGCGCCTTCTGACGACGGGCCTTATTCCGCCCCGTCGGGTCTACGCCTCGGTCCTAGCGGCAACCGCAGCGGTAGTCGTGTTCGTGCTGGTACTCCTGGGACGCCCCACGGCAGTGCCGGGCCCCAGTGCTATTGTCAAGTCTTTTCAGGGCCCTGTCCAGTCCGTGATGATTTTAGAAACCCCCAGATCCCACGAAACCATCCTTTGGATTTCGGAAAGGAGCCCGGAAAACCAAAGACAACCCGTTGACGAGGGCCCGTTAGGCCGGCACCGTTCATCGGGGGGTCTGCCGGCCTAATGGTAAATGAAAGGAAGCAATGTAAATACGGATCCGAAGAAATCTATCTCTACCCATCTGTCCATCTATCTGGGAGGTCGGAAAAATGAAGACAAACAAATGGATAACTATGCTGGCGGTAATCATCATACCCTGCGTCATCACCCAACATGCCTGGGCGGGATCGGAGCAACGCTACAGGTGGGAAGGCGTTGCCATAGGATTGGGCGCCGCCTTGGTGGGCAGTGCCCTGACGAACGCTTACTGGGGGCACGGACAGCCTGCGTATACGGGCGGGTACCGCGGACCGACGTCCCGATATGTGCCCCCGCCGGTAAACGTGTACCCGCAGACCCACATTATTTATCAGACCAGAGAAATTTATCAGACCAGAGAAACGGTGCGGACGGACCGGTACTGCCGGCATCGCCCAAAACCTTGGAAAGGCGATAGGCGTCATAGAAAGCATCGACCCTGGCGGTAACTGCCACGATGGACGCGGCAATTGGCAATCAGCTTATGACTGCCCTCCATATTATTCGATTATGGGCGGTACAGGACTGAATACACGGACAATAAACCAAAAAAGGAGGTTGGAAAAGATTATGAAAAAAGGCATTCTATTACTTATAGTGATTTGCGCCACGGGCATGACACTGATGGTTTCCCCTACTCTAGCGGCACAAGCGGTGCCGGACAAGGTGGAAATGAACTCCTCGGTGTATGAAACGCACAGAAAACCGATCGTCACCTTTACCCACAAGAAACACGCCGAAGATTACGGCATTGCCTGTTCGGATTGTCACCACGTCTATGAAGGAGGAAAAAATACGTGGCAACAAGGCGACCCTGTCGACGGATGTGATGTGTGTCACAGCAAGGACAAGCCTTCACCCGATGAACGGAGAAGCATGAGCGATGCAGAGAAAATGAAGCATTTCCATTACGAAGCCATTCATGACAATTGCAAGGGCTGCCATAAGAGACTCAAGATGGAAGGAAAACCAACCGGTCCCATATCTTGCAGCAAGTGTCACGTCAAATAGCGGACGACGCAGGCCGGGAATCATCATCATTTCTGGGGCATCAAAGAGCGGCCACCCGCTCCTTGATGCCCCATTTTTTCATCAACAAGTTTGGTTTCCCAGGGGCAGGGTATTGCAATTACGGCAAATACCATATAATCTGATAGCGAAAGACCAAAGCCCATAGATTTGACTATTGGCGATCAGACAGAAGGGAGGTAAAGCGATGAAAAAGGTGGCTACAGCTATTGTCATTTTAGTAACGGTGTTGGCCGTGGCTTCTTGCGCCGGCCCCACCCATCAGCAACGGGGGGCGAAAACCGGGACCCTGCTTGGCGCCGCCGGTGGCGCCATCCTGGGACAAGTCATCGGTAGAGATACGGAAGCCACACTGCTTGGCGCCGGCATCGGGGCGGCCGTAGGGGGCTTGGCGGGACATCAAGTCGGTCGCTACATGGATAGGCAGGAGCAAGAACTCAGATCGGCACTGGCAGCAAGTGAAGCGGCCAATATCCGACGGACACAAAACATCCTTACGGCCACATTCAAATCGGGGGTCATGTTCGATTTCGATTCCGCCACACTGAAGCCGGGGGCATACACGGAATTGTCCCGGGTGGCCGATGTGTTGAACCGGTATCCTCAAACGACGATCCGGGTGGAAGGACACACGGATGCAACCGGCTCGGAAACATATAACCAACAATTATCGGAAAGACGGGCTCAGGCGGTGAAAAATGCCTTGACCCAACAGGGAGTAGCACCGACGAGAATTCAGACCATCGGCTTTGGTGAAGCCCAGCCGGTCTCCTCGCTTGCGGCCGAAAACAGACGGGTCAATATCGTTATCATGCCCGTCACTTAATGACCACAAGGGGAAAAGTAAGGACCGGTCTCTACTCACATGCCAAACGGAAGGAAACCGAATAGCAATACGACACTGATGGAGAGCAGAAAGGAGGCAAAACAAAATGAAGTATACAATCTGGGGGATCGCTCTGTTTTTCGTCGTCACCTTTGCAGCGGGAACGGCTTTTGGAGAGTGCATCGAAGGAAATTGCCGCAACGGGAAAGGCACATTCGTCTATGCCGACGGCAGTAAGTACATGGGCACATTCAAGGACGGCGAGCGTTCGGGAAAAGGCACGTTAATCTCCGCCGACGGCGCCAAATACGTGGGTCAGTTCAAGGACAACAAGCTCAACGGACACGGCATTCTGGTTCAGCCCAACGGGGTCAAGTACGAGGGACAGTTTAAGGACAACAAGATTCACGGGAAAGGCACGCTCACCTCACCGGACGGGGAAAAGCTCGTCGGTCGATTCAAAAACGGCGAGTTTGTCGGAAAATAGATGCTGAAAAACAGGCATCGGCAGCATAACCCCGAAGGGTAGCCGGCATGGCGAACGAACTGAAACTTAGAGATGCCTTCAAGCGGTATACGGCCGATCAGGATAAAACCCTAACTCCCCGGGAAACCGTGGCCCGATTCAAAAAACGGGTGGATGCGGTCGGTTTGGACATCCTTGAGGCAACGGAACGGATCGACAACGGACGCCTGGGCATTCCGGTCTATTTCAGTATCTGTGGACGGGACGCCGCCCACGTGATCGGCACCAAGAAACAAATGGGCAAGGGAAGCACCCCGGAACAGGCCGAAGCCAGCGCCGTCATGGAGCTGGCGGAACGGTTCAGTTTCTTCAGCTTTTCCCGGAATCCGGGCAACTTCCACGTCGCTACGTACGAGGCGGTCAAAAACCACGCCCTGCCCTTCGAAACCATCGCCAGATCCGTCCATGACGATTCCGGAGACCTGGAGGTGGCCAAAAAGCTTTTCTCCCGACTTACCCTCAAATGGACGGCCGCTTACAATCTCACCCGGCGAGAAAAAACCTTGATTCCCTTTGATTGGTTTTTTGCCATTAATGAATTCAACGGTCCGTCAGCCGGAAACTGCCCGGAAGAGGCTATCAGTCAAGGACTCTGTGAGGTAGTGGAAAGGCACGTGTCTTCCCTGATAAGCCGCAACCGCCTTGAGACCCCGGCAATCGATCCGGACACCATAACGGATCCGGTCGCTCGGGAAATGATCGGCAAGTATCGTAAAGCCGGCATCACGCTATACATCAACGATTACTCCCTGGACATGGGGATCCCCACCCTGGGGGTCCTCGCCTATGACCCGGTGACGTTCCCCGAGATGAGTGAAATCGTCTGGACAGCGGGGACCACGCCCACTCCCCACAAGGCTCTAAACCGCGCCTTGACGGAAGCGGCACAATTGGCGGGAGATTTTAACACGGCCGCCAACTATGTAGCCAGCGGCTTGCCGAAACTGGAAAATCTGGATGACACCGCCTTCATCAGGAGATCCAACCGTGTGGTCGACATCTCCCGGCTGCCGGACTTGGGCAATCAGAATATCAAGGTCGAATTGGAAAACTGCGTCGCTGCTTTGGCCGAAAGAGATATGGACGTCATCGTCGTGGACGTTGCCCACCGGCAACTCCAAATTCCCGCCTTTTATACCATCATACCCGGCGCCCACTTCCGGGAGCGGGCCGCCGGAACCGGCGTAGGGATGTTTTCGGCAAAGCTGCTGGCCCAAAATGCCTCCGCGGATCACGCCATTCGCGAGCTGCAATGGGCGGATACGGCGATGCCTGGTAAATATTACATCAAATTCTTTTTGGGATCCTGCCACTTATCGGCAAACCGGCCAACCGAAGGGCTCATGTATTTGGAACAGGCTCTGACCCTTGATCCGGAGCCGGAAGATGTAACCAGTATATATACCTATATGGCTTTATGTTTGAAAGATATGGGCGAATACGGCAAGGCGGTCCAATGGCTAAAGGAAGCGGAAAAATACGATGCCCACCGAACGGAAGTCTATAATCTACTGGGGTATTGTTATTTTGAGATGAAAGAACACGAGGCCGCCATTGACTCTTTTAACAAGGTGCTGGCCATTGATCCCGGCTCCGCTGTTGACTATGCCAATATTGCATCGAATTATCGGGAAATGGGCGAAAAAAAATTGGCCATCAAGTATTACGAATTGGCTCTCCGGATCGATCCGTCCATAGAGTTTGCCCGGGACAACCTGGAAAAACTTGCCAACCGGACTAAAAATGACGAACAAACCCACTCCGGCGCCGAAACCTCTCCCCGGCGAACCTAGAACCTAGGGCTCCGACGCCTCGATAACGACTTTATGGTCGACCAGGGCAAGACGGGCGATCTTGCCCTTTATGAACTTCTGTTCTCCGAATATACTGGTCAGCCGGAGCTTGTCCTCGTCACGCTCAACGGTATCAAGTGACTCCAGGAACAATTCCTCCTTGCCATCTTTCAACAAATATGCGTTCGCTTCACACATGGCATTTACCCCCTCAGGGAAAAGACCGACAAGGCACCGGACAAGTAGTTCAAGCGATTACCCGCGAAAGAGAACTCAATCTCCGCCGGTCCGGAAAGGACATCTTCGCCCACAGGGAATCAAAATCTTCTACACGTTGGGTGTTTAGTCCTTGTCATGAACATGCCCGCTGCTCACCGGATCACTCGAGTGGTCATGGGCATGATGGTCATGGTGATGGTGATGATCATGGTCATGCTGATGGTCATGGTCATGCTGATGATCATGACGGTTTTCGTTTAGAAAAGCAAACTTCTTGTACTTGTTGGCACTTTTCCCGCCGGAACAACACTCACACATTTGGACCTCCTTACCGGTCCTTCAAGTCTATATTTCAGGCTGATAATTATTCCCGAATATAGGAACCGGATCAATGGGTGTCAATTGAAAAAAACGCCGGATAAACCGCTTAACGTTAAGATGAAAGAAGTGTGCCAAGAAAGACGCGGATGACGTGCCGTCCGAATAATCAATCCTTACGATATCTTGGAACCTTGCTTCCGCGTTCGAGAAAAAATAATTGGGAAAAAGAATGCCATCTTCCTCCATAATGGACAACTATTTTCCCTTATTGTTCGCTCGCTTCCGAAGAATCCGCCTCCGGACCCCCTTCCTCTACGATTTCCAAACCGGTGTTTTCCGGTTCGGTTTCACCTGGTTCCCTGTCCCCCGGGGCATCTTCATCGAAAACGTCCGTACCTCCCCCGGTATCGGCTTCCGTATCGATACCTGCATCCGCGTCAGCACTTCGGCAATACCTACCTCGACGCCATGCGGCTAATCTATGATGCACGGCTCTTCGCCTGTTTTCAGATCGTAGGTTCGAACCGCTATTACCGTTTCGCCTTCTGCGCCCTTTTTGACATGTCCCCGGACCTCAACTTCCTTGGCTAACGCGTGGAGCAGTTCGTTTCCCTTTTCGTCCGGTTCAACGTAGCAGTCGTTGCCCCCCGGCGTGAGCAAGGCAACGGCAACCGGTACCCCTTTGTCATCCCAATCCGCGGGAACAACAATTCCCGCAACAAGGCTTTGTCCTTCACTCATGAATTCCACCCCGTCCTTCCCTGCTTCGGAATGCATCCGGAACCGGATCCCGGCCGGCAAACCGATTTGAACCGCTTGATTCCCTCATTGCCTATTATAATTGATCCCGCACAAAATTATAATAACAATCTCCAGGGGCTTTAGGGCTCACACAAAAATAATTTCGCAGAATAGGCACTTAGATTTGGTTCGGATTTGGCCGATCCGATTGAACAAAACCGCAGTAATAGCAAGCTATTTTGAGGATTTTGCGATTAAGGCATCAGCCAAAGATAGGCTAAAGCTGAGATGGCAAAATGTGAAATTATTT
>CAYTTQ010000118.1:0-6570 GCA_964440795.1 uncultured Desulfobacterales bacterium
AATCTGAGACCGTCCTGAACCTTATGCAACAATGCAGTTTCATCACACCACGGTTGATCAAGTTCGTTGTCAAGGAACGAACGAGTCGCGTCAAATTCTTGACGGTGGCATAGGCGCTTCTTTCTACTCCCAGTCTGATCCCATTTTTGATTGAACCGTAAAGAGCCGGTTTAAGCCGCACCGCGGGTTTCTGTTGGTAACGAAGTTCTTGCCGGTTGTGTGGTGTTACCGCTCCTCCCCTGATTTTGGCACACATATTGCCCTTTACCCCCAGGGGCGCAGTTTCCCTTTTCCGATAAAGTGGGTATTTCAGAATCTACGAGAAACAGCAGCGGGGGTAACCAATGAATGATACCGATGAAAGGTCCAAACAAAAGGTTGTGGCACCGGGGGAAGATATCGTTGCCGCCACGGCGACCAAGTTCAGGGAGGCGCTGAGCTGTGCCATGTCGGAAGTTGATAAAGTGGTTATCGATCTGGACGGCGTACAGGTGATTGATTCCAAGGGCATCGAAGTCATCGTGGCAGCCCATAATTCGATGAAAAAGGCCGGGGGGATGGTGGCCGTCACCAATGTGGATCCGGGGATACACAAACTGTTTAAAACCATGAGACTGGATGAGCATTTTGAGGTTCAGGTGAAAAATTAAGCAGTCTTTCTGTGAGTCAATATTTCGCCATCAATGTTTGGACGTGGGTGCCGGCCGGGGTGAGATTGGCCGGATAACCGATTGTGGAGGAAGCGCATGACTATTGAAGATGATGAAACCCTGCAGATGTATGTGGAAGAATCGCAAGAACACCTGGCAGACATCGAGAATGACCTGCTGGCCATTGAGCAAGCAGGTGCCGACATTGACCTGGAACTGGTCAACAAGGTGTTCCGTGCCGCCCATTCCATCAAAGGGGGCGCGGGCTTCATGGGCCTGACCAATATCAAGGAGTTGTCTCATAAGATGGAAAACGTTTTGGGCATGATCCGCAGCGGGGAAATGATTCCCAACTCAGAGATTGTGAATATTCTCCTGCTTGCCTCTGATGCCTTGTTAAACCTGCTGAATAATGTCACCGACAGCAACGAGATCGACGTTTCGGAACATATCGAGGCCTTGGCCGATTTGGCTGTCGGGAGCCCGCCCGAAGGCAACCAGGCGGCCTGTCCCGGCCTATCGGAGATCACGTTTCCTGGCGGGCGGGTGGCCTTTTCGGCTGCCGGCGGTGAATTGTCCAAGGTGCGAGAAGGGGGAAAGCATATCTACCTCATCGATTATGATCTCATCAGCGACGTCCACCAAAGAGGAAAACCCCCCCTTGATGTGCTGCAAAATTTGGAAAAGGCCGGGTGCATCCTGGACGGCAGGCTGGAGATCGAGGGGGTGGGTGATCTGGAGGCAGACCACGATGCCGGTCGTCTACCCTTTACGGTCCTTTATGCCACATTGTTGGATCCAACGCTGATCAATACGTTGGTTGAGATTGATGAGACGCGCATATTTGAAGTTGGACCGGACTTGGCGGTCCGGCCCATTGTGGACGGCACCGGCGGGGAAGTCCTCGAGGAGGTCGCCCCGACATCGCCGCAAGATGTCGAGGGGGATGAAAAACAGAGAGGGCAAGAGCCGCAAATGACCCAAGCGGACCCTGTGGATACCCAAGAGAAAAAGCCGGTGTTCAGGCCGATAAACGAAAAGGATCCGAAAACCGAGGAAGAGGTCTGTGAACCCGTCACGGAAAAGAAGCCGCCGGTGGTAACCAAGGCCCCTGAAATGGATACCAATCTCCGGGTCAATGTGGGGCTGCTGGACTCTTTGATGAACCTGGCGGGGGAACTGGTTTTGGGGCGAAACCAGCTGTTGCAGTCCATCGCCTCAAAGGAGATGCGGGCCATTCAGTTGGGTGGGCAACGTTTGGATCTGATTACGTCGGAACTTCAAGAGGCCATCATGCTGACTCGGATGCAGCCGATCGGCAATGTGTTTACCAAATTTCAGCGGGTGGTCCGGGATCTGGCCCGGAACCTGGGCAAGCAAATTGAGTTGACCCTCGAGGGAACGGAAGTGGAGCTGGACAAGACTATTATTGAGGCCATTAGTGATCCGTTAACGCATCTGGTCCGAAACTCGGTGGATCACGGTATTGAAAGCCCTGAGGAGCGGGTTGAAGCGGGCAAGCAATCGACGGGGCGGATTCGATTGGAGGCATTTCATGAGGCCGGGCAAGTCAATATCCAGATCGGTGACAATGGTAGGGGTATCAACGGCGAGCAGCTGGCGGTGACAGCAGTGGAGAAAGGCCTGATTCCGGAGGATCAGGCCAAGGTGATGTCGAAAAAGGAAAAGGTCGGCCTGATCTTTCTGCCCGGCTTTTCTACGGCCAAAGAAGTCACCGATGTCTCCGGCCGGGGTGTAGGCATGGATGTGGTCAAAACCAACTTGGACAAACTGGGGGGGATCGTAGATATCGAATCGAAGTTGGGCAAAGGGACCACCGTACGAATAAAGCTCCCCCTGACGTTGGCCATTATACCCAGCCAAATCGTGAGTACGGGAGGCGATCGGTATGCCATACCTCAAGTGAACATGGACGAACTGTTGCGCATTCCGGCTGCTCAGATCAGAGAGCGCGTAGAACGTGTCGGGGGCGCGGAAGTGGTTCGGCTGCGCGGTCAGTTGCTGCCTTTGCTGAAGCTCAATGACGTGCTCGGCATTGGGTCGACCTATGTGGATCCTACAGATGGAGCGGAAAAGCCCGACAGGCGTCAAGACATCGCTGACCGTCGATCGCTGGACACCCTGTCGGCGGAGCAGGAAACGACACCGGAAAGTCGGGATCCTGATGGGGGTGATCTTTCCATTGTAGGCGACGATCGGCGGGAGAGTCTCGACCGGCGATATCATGCCGAAAGTGCTGTAAATGTGGTCGTCGTCTCAACGGGAGCGGTCAAATACGGGTTGGTGGTCGACCATCTCCACGACTCGGAAGAGATTGTAGTCAAGCCCTTGGGGAGACATCTCAAGCAGTGTAAAGGCTATGCCGGCGCCACCATCATGGGGGATGGACGGGTGGCCCTCATATTGGACGTCGGCAATCTCGTTCAAATGGCCGGTCTCGCCTCGATCGAAGGTGCAGATAAGAGTGAGAGCATGGCCAAGGAGACAGCCGAGGCGATAACTGCCAAAAGAGACATGCAGTCCCTGTTGGTGTTCAGAAGCTCCGAGGATGAGCAATTTGCGGTCACCTTGAGTCAGGTAGAGCGGATCGAAAAGGTCAAGAGCGATGAAGTGGAGGAATTGGGGGGCAAAAAGGTTATGCATTACCGGGGAGGCAGCCTGCCGCTTTTCAGTATCGACCAGGTCGCCAATGTCAAGCCCCTGGCTCAGAACGAAGACTCTTTGGTCATTGTGTTTGTCCTGTCTGGAAAAGAGGTCGGTCTGCTGGCCATAGGCCCGGTGGATGCCGTCGATGTCTCCGTGGAGGTCGATGATCAAACACTCAAGCAGACCGGAATCATGGGATCTACCATTATCAATGATCGGACCACTCAGCTCATAGACATTTACGAATTGGTGGAAGTGCTGAATCCCGATTGGTTTTCCACCCCCGGGGCGACCGACACGTGGCAAGGAACCGCGCCCACCATACTGTTTGCGGAGGACTCCGCATTTTTTAGAAGCCAGGTAAAAGGGTTCATGGAAGACGACGGGTACACGGTCATTGAGGCCGAGGATGGGGTTGTGGCGTGGAGCCTGATGGAAGAACACGCCCCTGAAATCGCGGCCGTCGTTACCGATATCGAGATGCCGAACATGGACGGCTTTACATTAACGGAGAAGATACGGGCTGACGACCGGTTTTCCGATTTGCCCATCATCGCCTTGACCACCCTGGCTGGAGAAGGTGAGGCGGCCAAGGGAAAAGCCGTGGGAATTGACGATTACCAGATTAAATTGGACAGGGAGAAACTGTTGAATACGGTGAACCATTATCTCCGAAACAGGCAATAAGCCTATGGGCTCAAGGTATGAGCAACGGTTTAAAAAGGGAGGTGCAGGTGGCAGAGCCATACGAGAAACACAAAAGGCAAGGGGATACGGTTGAGCTGGCCACGTTTTATGTCGGCGACGCTTTGTGTGGACTCGACATATTGAACGTCCAGGAGATCAATAAGCACATGGAGGTGACGCGTGTGCCTCAATCTCATGATTGCGTGAGAGGGATTTTGAATCTCAGGGGTCAGATTGTGACTATCATCGATTTGGGGCAGCGGCTGGGGCTTCCGTCGAGTGAATTAAACAAAGAAAGCCGCAATATCATCGTCAATTCAAAGGGCGAATATATTGGCCTGAATGTAGATAAGTTGAGCGATGTGGTGCAGGCCGAGTGGGAAACGGTCGAACCGCCACCGGCGAACATCGGTGGCGTACAAGGCAAGTTCTTTCGAGGTGTACATAAGACCGACAAGGAACTCATCGGTATTCTGGATATCGAAGAAGTGCTGAGAGAAGAAGGATATTAGTGCGCAAACCTCTAATGACAGGTGAACAACGATGAGGGAGTCTCCATTACGGGTCCTGGTGGTAGATGATACGGTGGTTTACCGGAAGGTGGTCAGCGATGTGATCGCTGAATTGCCCGGTGCTGAGGTGGTTGGTGTGGCCCATGACGGAAAGATCGCCATGTCCAAGATTGCATCACTACAGCCCGATGTCCTCACCTTGGATATTGAAATGCCTGAAATGAACGGCTTGGAGGTTCTGAACCGGATGCGTACCGATGCACCGGATACAGGGGCCATTATGCTGAGTACGCTTACCCATAAGGGTGGCGAAATGACCATGAAGGCCTTGGAGCTTGGTGCATTTGATTTTGTTCCCAAACCCGAGACGCGTAGCATTGATGAAAGCAGACTGGCGGTGAAGACTGCTTTGGCCCCGATGTTAAAGGCGTTTGCCCGGCAAAAGGAAATGAGAACGCTCTTAAAATCGACGGGCCCGTTGGCGGAGGCGGCCAAGCGCGAAGCTTCTCTTTCCTCTACTGTAGTGCGACGGACGGTGCTACATGAACGTCGCCATGGTACGTCTCAAATTGTGGGGATCGGGGTGTCCACCGGGGGGCCCAACGCCTTGACGAAGATGCTGCCCGGTCTTTCCGGGGAAATCAATGTCCCCATACTGATTATTCAACATATGCCGCCTCTGTTTACCCGGTCTTTGGCCAAGAGTCTGGACGCCAAGTGTGCAATAGCCGTTAAAGAGGCGGTCGACGGAGAGCTCGTTTGCCCAAATACGGCCTTCATTGCTCCTGGTGGCAAACAGATGAAGCTGGTGGCGGGCGCGGATGGTAAATCCAGGATCATTCGGGTGACCGATGATCCACCGGAAAACAGTTGCCGGCCGTCAGTCGACTATCTCTTCAGGTCTATTGCCCATTACTATGTGGGCCGGGCGACGGGCGTCATTATGACGGGGATGGGCACGGACGGGACCGAAGGACTTAAGATGATGAAAGACAACGGTGCCATCGTGATTGCCCAAGACCACGGATCATCAACGGTGTACGGCATGCCGAAAGAGGCGGTGGCTGCCGGGGTTGTGGATGTTGTTACACCACTGGACAAAATGGCTGAGGAAATCGGCAAGACGGTGAAAGGTTAGCGGTTGGCGGTTATGACATATGCAGAGAAGGTGGCGTGTGGCAATCGATAACCGGCAACACAGCGAATGAATCCGATTACTTGCGAAGAACTCGAAGTCATATCCAAGTATGTATATGACGTATCGGGAATCATCATAGACGAAAGTAAGGGGTATCTCATTGAAACTCGGCTGCGGAACATCGCCCGCGAACTGGGATGCGCCTCTTACGGCGAGTTGTACAAAAAGGCGGCGTTTGAGGCCCAAAGTGGCCTGAAGGATAGAATCATTGACGCCATATCCACTAACGAGACCCTTTTCTTTCGGGATAAGGTCCCCTTTGATCTGCTTAGATATAAGATCCTCCCGGAACTCGTCGACCGGCGTTCCGCCGGACGTCGCGGTGCGATGGTACCGATACGGATTTGGAGTGCTGCCTGCGCAACCGGGCAGGAAGTCTATAGTATCGCTATTGTTCTGAAGGAAGTCTTGTCTGATTTTGGGCGCTATCAAATCAAACTGCTGGGTACGGACATATCGGATAACGCCATCAAGGTGGCGAGCTATGGCGCCTATAACAAATTCGAGATAGAACGGGGACTTTCCGGAGATAACCTCCGTAAATATTTCGCGCCTCACGGGGAGAAGTGGAAGATCAAGGATGAGATTCGGGCTGTGGTACAATTCAAAAAGCTCAACCTTCTCTCTTCTTTTCGATCTCTGGGAAAATTCGACGTCATATTTTGCAGGAACGTGGCCATCTACTTCAGCCCCAAAGATCGAGCGGGCCTATTTGATCGACTGGCCGATGCACTGAACCCTGATGGATCCTTGATTGTTGGATCGACGGAATCTTTGACCGGCGTTTCGGATCGATTCGTACCCCAAAGGCATTTGCATTCCCTATTTTATCGAATCAAGGCTTAACCTCGCCATC
>CAYTTQ010000119.1:0-6456 GCA_964440795.1 uncultured Desulfobacterales bacterium
CTTCATGGTAATGGGGCGATGGATTGACCGTTCCGGGATTAATTGCGCCGGTTGCCCAGGCGGTGGTTCGTACCTTTGACATGGGAAACGGGGGCGGCGCAAAGGACAGGTAACTTGCGGAAGGTTCCCAAATCCACCGCAAAAAAACTGAAAAATGTACTATTCAAAGGCATACTCAGTAGAGAGGTTCCCCGCTGCTTGCCGTATTGGGAACCGATGGTGACGGTCTGGTTGAGTGGATGCGAGTAGGACAGGCGCTGGAACGGATGCTGCTTAAGATATATCAAGCGGGCCTACAAGCCTCGTACGTGAATAACCCATCCAGGTGCCCTCTCTTTCTTATCTATGACCTACGCGGAGTAAATCGCTTTTGCCCGGGGCGGGTCAATGGGATCCAGCGGACCGGCGAACTTCTGCTCGTAAGCGGATTTTTCCTTTTCGCACTGTGGGCAAAGTCTCACGTGGAGACCCACGACCTCGGGCTGAAAGGATGTCCCGCAAGCCGGACACACCATTACCAACCGATGCCGGGGTTTTTCTTCTTTCTGCATACATACCTCCTTTCCGTAACGCGGTTGTCTACAACTATGAACATATCTCCTAGGCTGCAGTAAAGCACACCTCTTTGTCATCCAAGTCACATTTGTGTAAATATTCGACGTCAATAGAAAATCCATTTTTTTCGGCAAGGCTGCCCGCATTTTCCGTTCTAATCCGCTCTTAACACAATTGTAATCTTGCCTTAACGAACAGCTGCTAGCCTCATACGCAAAAAGGGAAAAAGCTATGTTCCCGCCGTCTCAACGTGAGTCGGCGGGCCGACCGCCGCGGGGGCGTTTGCGAGAGAGGGAAGATGCGGCCATTTTCACTAAGGGAAAATGTTGTCTATAGTTATAAGACCTATTTTCGATTCCTCTGGAAGACCTTTTTGGCTTCCCGGGGTACGCCGGGGCGACTGAGCGGGAAACGGTTTGGGGTCATGCTGGTTTTCTCTCTGCTTTTGTTGGTGGTGCAAACCATCCATTGGCTTGCCTTTGCCCTGGATGAGATCCTATATAGCGGGTACAAGTCGGTGGCGGTTCGTCAACCCCTGTTCATCGTCGGCGTTCCCCGCAGTGCCACCACGTTCTTGCATCGCCTACTGTCCCACGATAGCGACCGGTTTACCACTTTTACCCTGTGGGAGTTGCTCCTTGCACCCTCGGTGACGGAGCGGAAACTCGTACTGGCCGTAGCCGCGCTGGACCGCAAGGCGGGTGGTCCCCTAAGGCGGGGGATCAACTGGATCGAAGGGCGGGTCTTTGGCCACCTGAACGACATTCACCGGATATCCCTCACGGCTCCGGAAGAAGATTATTTCACTCTAATCCCCATATACGCCTGTTTCTTGCTGATCCTTCCGTTTCCATTCCCGGAATACCTGAGCCACTTGGCCTTTTTTGATGCAGCAACGCCGCAACGGGATAAGGAGCGGATTATGGCCTTTTACAAGACATGCCTGCAACGCCATCTCTATGTCCACGGTGCGGGGAAGCAGCTGTTGTCCAAAAATGTTTCCTTCAGTCCCATGATAGAGACATTGGCTTACACATTCCCGGACTGTCGATTTATCGGTACGGTTCGTCACCCGGTGCGTGCAATTCCGTCTCACATCAGTTCCATGCAAGCCGGAGCCACCTTGTTCGGTAACGACGTTGGCGATCCGCTGTTTCGTGATCAGATGATTGACCTCCAGCGATACGCCTATACCCGGTTGATCACGATACTGCCTCGGATCTCGGCGGACAGGCAGATGGTCGTTCGTATGGAAGACCTGGTGGCGGATCTCTGCGGGGTGGTTTGTGGCATCTATGATCGATTTGGTTTTGACATGACGCCCGCCTATGAAGTCTTTCTTCGACGTGAAGACCGGCGACAGAAGACCTATCAAAGTGGGCATACCTATGATTTGGCATCGTTGGATCTCTCTCATCAGGAGATTTTCAACCGATTTGTGGATATCTATCAACAGTTTCATTACCCGTCCCCGGCGCCATCCGTAAACCGGTCACGGTGACCCCCGGCAAAGATCGGGTATGAACATGGAGAGTCGAAAGGACGGTTATATTGCCGGCCGCCATTGTATCCATACATGATGTTACACCGGACGGTCTCCCGCAGGTGCGGGAGATTATGCGTCTGCTCAAGACCCGAGGGATTGACCGCGTGACCCTGTTGATTATACCTGGACACCGCTGGCGGGGTGATCAGCTTGCGCAATTGAAGTCC
This sequence comes from uncultured Desulfobacterales bacterium, assembly GCA_964440795.1. Classification (GTDB taxonomy): domain Bacteria; phylum Desulfobacterota; class Desulfobacteria; order Desulfobacterales. The sequence continues at coordinate 2,269 of CAYTTQ010000119.1, forward strand.
TGGCAGGACAGGGGGGTGGACCTGGCAGGGCACGGTTGGCGCCATCGGGTCCGTCGCACGCAGACGGCCTGGCATTGCCTGCACCGGCGAATGATGTCTCGTGATGCGGGGGAGCATCTGTCGCTGAGTTCTGCCGAGGTTGCCGAACTCGTCCTCAGGTGCCATCGGTGGTTTGAAACTGTGGGGTTGGCCTCGCCGACGGTTTATGTTCCTCCTGCCTGGGCTATGGGAAATCTGCCTCGCCGTGTTCGCCGTGTCCTGCCCTTTCGCCTATATGAAACCCAATGGGGTCTGTACGATGTCGGGACTGCGACCCATCACCGGTTATCGGTGACCGGATACATGGCCGACACGCCGGGAAGATGCCTTTTTTTACGGTTGTTCAATGCGGTGACTCTCCGGTTGCCTCTGGCCCCCATTCGCATCGCCATCCATCCGGCGGACCTTTATTTGCCGCTGCGAGCGGATTTGTGTCGACATCTGGCGTGGAGTGGGCCGTTCTTGACATATAAGGATGTCAGCTGCACGGGGGGCCTAAACAAAAGCCGTGTCCGCCGAACCGAATGGGAAAAGGAAATGTTACCGAGTCGTCCACCGGTGCGATCATAGGTGGCGTTTAGCTGAAGGATAATTTGGAGCCATGAAAAAAAGAACGTTTAAAGCGGACCTCCATGTCCATTCCCGCCACTCAGGGCGGCCGTCCGCATGGGTTTTGAAGAAGATCGGTTGTGGGGAGAGTTATACGGATCCCCTATGTCTGTATGAGATCCTGAAAAGTCGCGATATGGATTTTGTTACGATTACGGACCACAATACCATTGATGGATGTATGGAAATCGGACATCTGGACGGAACCTTCATTAGCGAAGAAGTGACTACCTACTTTCCGGCGGACAACTGCAAGATGCACGTGCTGGTGTACAACATTACGGAAGGTCAGCACGCAGATATCGTACGGGTTCGCAAGAACATCTTCGATCTGGTGAATTACTTGAACGCCCAAGGCATCGTGCATGCCCTTGCCCACCCGATGTGCAGTCTCAACGGCGTCTTGCAAGTGCGTCATTTCGAGCAGTGTTTGCTCTTATTCAAAAACTTTGAATTGAACGGTGCGCGAGACCATCTGCAAAACACCATCATGCAACGGATCGCGGCGGGGCTTACGGCGGATCGTATCGCGCAGTTGGCCGCCGATCATGATTTATCCCCCTGTGGCGATCGTCCTTGGGACAAGTGCTTAATCGGGGGGTCGGATGATCACTCATCCAAATACATGGGCCGTTCATATACGCAAGTCACAGAAGGGGCTTCCGTTGAAACCTTCGTGAGGGCGATCGGTCGTTGTTCCGCCACCGTGAAGACGTATAAGGCCACTCCCAAAACCATGGCCCATAATATATACAGTATCATGTACCAGTTTTATGAGGACACCTTCCAGATAGACCGCTGGATCAAAGATTCCAGACTTTCCGGTTTTCTCAAAGAACTGTTGTTGCACGCCCCGAACGGGCAAGTGCCGAAAGATGCGATTCACCGTTCCCAAAAGAAATGGGCTTTTGGGTTTTCCCGTGCCACCCGCTCTGCGCGATGGTTGCAAAGTGCCAAACGGGTTATGTTTTCTGACCCCCGCAAGAAGAAAGCGCCTTCCCCCGCCTTGGTTGGTTCTTCCGTCAGCCATCAATTCCTGGAAAATGCCCAACGGGTGCTATCCGAGCATTGTGACAAACGTAGTTGCCAGGCCTATCAAGGTAGCCCTGCGCCGGCATCGGGTGAAGACATCTGGTTTGAATTCGTAAATGATGTTTCAGACAGAATCGTTCGCCAGTCTGCCGACGACATCTTGGGAAAACTTACTGATGCCGATTTGTTTTACCTGTTTACTCATGTGGGATCTTCGGGATCTCTCTATATGATGTTGTCGCCGTATTTTGTTGCCTATTCCCTTTTTTCCCGGGACCGTTCAAGAAGCATCGATTGTCTGAAACGGTTTGGACATCTATCCCAAGACGTGGGCGGGTCCGGGCGTCGAATCGCCCTTTTCACGGACACGTTTAATCAAATCAACGGCGTGGCCACGGCGATTCAGTGCCAAATGGCGGCCGCTCGAAAGAAAGACAAACCGCTTACCTTAATTACCTGCGATCCTGAAAAGCAACCGGGAACTCACGTGAAAGCCTTCGAGCCGATAGGCGCCTATGATCTGCCTGAATATCCGGAGTTAAAGATCTATTATCCGCCATTTTTAAGAATACTGTCTTACTGTTACCGGGCTCGATTCACCCACATTCACGCAGAGACTCCCGGAGCTATGGGGCTGGCGGCATTAGGGGCGGCCAAACTGCTGGATCTGCCTTTTTGCGGTACCTACCATACATCGCTTCCCCAGACGGTCGGATCCTTGACCGGGGACCCGGATATTGAATCGCTGTTTTGGAAATATATTATTTGGTTCTACGGACAGATGGACCGGATATATGTGCCCTCGGGGAGCACGGCCGAGGAGTTGATTGAAAAGGGGCTGCCTGAAAGCAAGGTGGTTGTTCATCAGGCGGGTGTCAACATATCTTCCTTCCATCCCGGCAAGCGCAATGGCTATTTCTCCGACCGATTCCGGGTGGCCGACGCAAAGGTCAAGCTGCTTTACGTCGGCCGGGTTTCCAAAGAAAAAAACTTGGAGGTTCTGGAGGTTATGATCCGGCGAATCAGCCGTATGCGGGACGATGTCCACTTAATCGTTGTCGGGGAAGGTCCTTACATGCCGACGATGCAAGAGGGGCTCCAGGGGTTGCCGACGACGTTCACCGGATATTTGACCGGTGAGGAATTGGCCCAGGCATATGCCTCCAGCGATATTTTTGTTTTCCCGTCCACGGTGGATACGATGGGAATCGCATTGTTGGAAGCCCAGGCGTCCGGGCTGCCCGTTATCGTAACCGATAAGGCCGGGCCGAGTGAAAACATGATCGACGGCAAGACGGGTTTTGTGGTGAAAGCCGACGGGGACCAGACGGCGGATGGCTTCATAGACAAAACACTGCATCTATGTGAAAATGCCAACCTCAGGCGGGATATGAGACAAAACGCCCGTGCCTACGCCTTAAACCGGTCGTTTGAAAATAGTTTTTCCACGTTTTGGGACAATTATCCCTAACAGGGTTACCCTACCCGTAGACCCTGGATTTATTCTCTATGGAGCGGTTGCGAAATATTGCCCCCCGATACGGTGACAGGCGGAGCGCTCCGGGGATCCTGATAGGCTCAACCGGCGGGTTGCTTCTGCTCGGTTTGATAACAGCCGTTCAGGTCATCTGCGGTTGGGCTTTGGCCGGTGACGGTGGCCCCACGGGGCGACTGGATTATGCCGTCATTGACGAGGCGGCCGGAGAGCACAAGGGGGCGGTGAGGCTGGAGATTTCCGAGAAGCCGGGACGACTTCAATGGCGGGAGGTCCGCACATTCGAATCGGTGAAAACCGATCGATTCGATGTAACTTTCGACCCAAATACACTTTTGCCCATTCAGTATGAACGTCGAATGCAAACGAAACAGGGGGGACAGATCCTGCGTCTGGAAGTTCAAGGCGACGAATTGGTGGCCATGTTTGAACGGACAACGGGGGGTCGGTTCACCCAACGCTTGGCGCTACCCCCCGGCGAAGTCGTGATCGAACCCCTTTTGAAGTATTATCTTTCCCGGGTTTGCCAAGGGCCTGCCACGAAGGGACGGTTTACCTTAATCGTGTGGCTGGATGATGAGCTCGAGCGTTTTCGCTTAAAGTGGGAAATCAAGGAACGGGAAATGGTGGAAGTTCCTGCGGGCCGGTTTGAATGCGTCCGTCTGGAAGTCTCTTCGGTCGCCTGGTATCTTCGACTCATAACGCCGAGTCGATCGGTCTGGTTGCATGCCGCGGACGGGCATGCCATTGTTCGTACGACGGTGCAACGCAGCCTGCTGGCAGAAGAGTGGCTCATGGTGCTAAGCCGTCGTCAAATGCCAGAAGTTCCTTCGTCGTCGCCCTGATTCCCGTATCCCTACCCCATGCCCAAAATGTCACACAATTGTCACATTTGACTGTTGTGTCCACTGCCGGCAAAATGATATAAAATATAGTTTATAATCAAAATCTTCGGGGGGCCGAGTCGGGCTGTCGGTTGTTCATTAGGGACGACCGCCAAGGCCTGTTTTGCC
>CAYTTQ010000120.1:0-6449 GCA_964440795.1 uncultured Desulfobacterales bacterium
TGTTGACTTCCCGGTTGTGTCGAGTATACTGGACGTATTGGGCTACAATCCGTCGACTGTTGTCGACAAAACAGGAGGGGGCATGCTCGAAGATCTTTTCAATATACAAAACAGAATCGCCTCGGACACACCTGTCCGTTTTAAGCGAAGCCTTTACGAAAGAATAAATTGGAATCGCCGAATGGTCATCATCACCGGGGGAAGAGGAACCGGCAAGACGACAATGGTACTCCAGCATTATCTGGAAAGATACGGGAATATCAAAAAATGCCTCTACATCTCAGCGGATAACCCGCTTGTCCTAAAAAGCGGCCTCTACAAAATCGGCGTAGAGTATTTCAAGTATTACGGGGATTGTTTGATTATCGATGAGGTTCACAAACAAGCGGATTGGAGCATCGATATTAAGGCCTTATATGATGCTTACCCCAAAAAGCGGTTCATCCTGTCGGGAAGTTCCACTCTGAACATTATGTACGAAAAAGGCGATCTTTCTCGAAGAAGCACACTCTACTGCTTGCAACCCCTTTCTTTTAGAGAATACCTTGAGGTGAAGCACAAAAAAACGCTTAGCACCTACACGCTTTCTCAAGTTTTGTCCGATCATCTGGAAATATCTTCCCGCCTCTCTTCTGAATTCAAGCCCATACTCGCTGAATTTAACAGCTTCTTAAGACACGGCAGTTATCCTTTTTTCCTTGATTGTTCCGAGAATGAATATTTCTCTATCCTATCGAATGTCATGGACAAGATCATTTACGAGGATATCTCAACGCTAAAATCACTAAGATCCTTTTCCAGCCTAAAATTGAAAAAGCTGCTCGCCTTTATTGCGACGAGCAAAATCCCTCTGTTTAATATTGAATCGCTCAAGGTTGAAATTGGTGTATCTAAAGACACACTGTACGAATACTTTGACTTACTGGACAGAGCGGAACTCGTGAAAATCGTAAGGACACAGTCAAAAAACGTCCGAGTCTTTAAGAACTCAAAGGTGCTTTTTAAAAGCCCCAATCTCTATTATGCCATCGCCTTTGAATCGTGGAAAGCGGACGCCGACAGGGGCAACATCAGGGAAGCATTTTTCGCCTCTCAGTTATCTGCTGATTATCATGTGCTCTCTTCCCCCAATACGGATTTCTCCGTACTGTTCAAAAAAGACAGGTTTGAAATCGAGGTCGGCGGAATGGGTAAAAAGAAAAAGCAACTTCGCAATCTAAAAAATGCATACATCTTCAAAGACGGCATCGAGATTGGCGCGGGAAATGCTGTGCCGCTCTACGTTGCAGGTCTTTTGTACTAACAACCAGAACGAGACGCATGTGGGATGCGCCTTGTCAAATATTTGACGCAACTCCGGTACAACCTAAAAACCCCCGGCGAGCATTGCACTCGCGCGAACCCTTACTTCATCCTGATCTTTCCTGAACACTGTCGGCCGGAAAATAGAACTACAACATCCGTCACGCCTCAGCTGCGGCATGACCGGCGATAAAGCTTTCCAGGCGAGCGACCTGTTCGTCCGTCAGGTCGCCGAATTCCAGACCGTGACGCCTTGGAGACAAAGAGCCAAATGGAATCTTTGCAATCTCAAAATCGGAAACGGCTCGAATGGGCAGCCCGCGTAGGTAGAATTTGTCCCGGGCCGACGCGATGGTCAGCTCTTTTGCTTCCGCCGGGAGGGCCTTATCAGCCAGGTATCTAAACGACAGCCCGTTCATGCTGATATCGATAATATCCCCCACAACGGTCGAATGCGGCCCCGGGGGCGTTACCAAGGCAACCCCCCCATCCATTACCTTAAACCGCTTGTCTCGCCTTCTCTCTGCCGGTTCGTTGTTCGTTTGCATAACAGATCATGTGTCCTCAAGTCGATTTATACCCCGGGATTTTGCAATTTTGGGGCCAGTCCAAAGACAAGGGGCGGCCGCTCCGCCCGGCTCAACGGACCAAGGGACAAGGCCTTTAGATTGAACGGAAATCTCAACGACCCATGAATCCCCTTGAAACTTGAGTGGCCACACAATGCAATCCGTTCAGCACGATGAGCACACCATAGGCGTCGGTTTCTTGACAGCTTTCGCGCCGGCAACAAGGCGTACCTCGGCAAGGGCTCAATAGAACTCGCCTCAACGCGAAGCCCTCCATTCGCCCCAAGAGCCCAAAGATTTCCGGCCAACCGGGAGCATCTTTGCTTTCCGCGATCGTGTAAAGACTTCTCAGTGTTTTACGTATGCACTTTGGGAAACAGCTTACAAAAAACGAACAAGGCCGGCACCACCCGGCCCCGGGACCTCACCGAAAAATACCAGGCGAGGATACCACAACAGGTCCTTTACAAAGAAAAGACCTTCAAAGCTCTATTATATTCGTGCCTTTCAAACCCTCTGTTTGCTTGCCCGACCTACGCGTTTTCGCACAAGGGGTTTTCACCGCAGGTGTAGCAGCGCTACATCGAGGATAAAACCCCGCGGAGAACGCCGTATCGAAGGAAAAGATGACCTTTCCGAGCTAAAGCTCCAGCCACGAGTCGGAATACAACGAATGCCCCAGGAGCACCCTGGCTGTCTTTACATACTTTTGCGCCTCTTCATCCAATGCGGCCATATCGATTTCTTTTCCGTCGACCACATCATTGACGACAGCGGCGATATCGGGCCACTTACCGTGGGCAACTTCATTGAGTTGCTTGTCAAAGGCATCGACGATGCACGATTTCATGCCGAATTTTTCCAGCATGATCATATAGGTCTGATTCAAGATCGGCCGCAGGTGATCCGGGGCTCCATTCGAAACATTGGAAAGACCACACGTGGACCGGCATCCCGGCGCCAACACTTCGGCAATCATGTCCAGTTCCGACATGAACTGATTGCATTCCAGGAGTTGGTTCTGTTGAACGTTTACAGGCGTTATGATGGGATCCACCCAAATATCTTCCCCGGCGATCCCCGCCTCGACCGCTCTTTGGAGAATTTCCGTGGCCAACACCCCCCGCTCGGCGGCGTCCCGCGGCAATCCTTCGGGCCCCCAAAGGAGGGCTACCATGCCGGCATCATGTTCGCTCACCATGGGAATCTGGACCTCCATTCGTTCCGGTCGACACATCACCGAATTGACCACTGCCTTGCCCTTTTTGTTCACGTAGACCTTCAGGCCCGCCTCGATCGCCTTGGCATTCGTGGTATCTAAATATAAGGGGAGGTCTACGGCTTCCTGGACGGTCTTTACCATCCACGCCATTAACTCCTCCCCGCCTTTCTTGGCCGGACCCAGATTGATATCGATATAATCGACTCCCGCCTCGGCCTCCGCCGCAGCCATGTCCTGAATCGGTTTGGGATCCCTGTCCTTGATCGCTTGACCGATCTTTTTCACCATCACATTGAGATTTTCACCAATTAGTATCATATATCCTCCATGGTGGAATTGGGAAATTGTGAATTGAGGAATTGGGAATTAAGAACAAATTCATCGCAGAGGCACCAGAGGACGCGGAGTAAAGTCTTATCAGAATTCCCCGATTCCTCAATCCCCCAATTCCTCAATTCCTCAATTCCTCAATTCCTCAATCCCTCAATCCCTCAATCCCTCAATCCCTCAATCCCTCAATCCCTTAATCCCTCAATCCCTCAATCCCTTAATTCCCCAATTCCCCAATTCCCCAATTCCCAATCCCTCAATTCCCCTGCTGTTCTCAAGCCGCTTAGGTTCAGCGGCGCTGCTGTTCTCAAGCCGCTTAGGTTCAGCGGCGCAATCCTTCAATCCCTTAATCCCTCAATCCCTTAATTCCCCAATTCCCCAATTCCCCAATTCCCCAATTCCCCAATTCCCAATCCCTCAATTCGACTTCCATTCCCTCAAATACGCCGGGATATGCGCCGACTCTCTAGGACCAATGAGTATCTCCCATCCTTCCAACTCTTCTTCGAGTTCTCCGGAAATAGCAGCTGCATAGCCGGGGATGACCACTTTTTTGTGATCGACCTTCTCTTCGACACCAAATTTTTTCATCGCCGCCGCCACCACATCACCGACAAACTTACCTGCCGCCCAGGCCGTCAACACGGACAGCCCCTCGGTATCCACAACAACCAGCCAAGCCGGGACACGACTCGTTTCCACCTCACCGGACACAATAAAATAGGTCAAAGAAAAATTACACGTCACTAAGACCGGGGAGTTTTCATCAGGCCCGCCGATTTCATAAATACCCGGCGATGCGGCCATGGGACGCTGTGGGTCGGTGTAAATGTTCATTCGCGCCAGCAATAACGGGAAGAGGCTTTCGCCCTGAAGGTCTGACAGAACAATAATCCCGCCGTACTTGGCTACAAACATGGCGGCAATGAGCGTTTCCATCATGAAATCATCCGTCATTTCACAGGGGAAGGCGATGGTGGGAAACCCGACCGACCGATCCTTTTTTAAAATCGCACCCCGACGAATCGATACCTGGTCTTTGAACGCCTCATTCACCTCCCGAACCCCCGAATCGATGACCAGATCGGTAAACCCGTCGCCGGAAAGTTTGGTCGTAAGTTCTGCCACGCCGTCAAGGCCCTCTCCCCGCAGACCGAGAGGACACCCTTTGTCCTTGGCAAGCTTGGCCATATCGTCGACATTTTCCTTATTGGCCCCATAAAGAAGGGGTTTCCGGTCTGCACAAACCTCACAGGCCGCCCCCATAAGCGACACATCTTCCGTTATAAGAATGATGCCGCCTTGAGTCTTCTCCTTTACCTTGGCGACAAGGGCCTCAAATTTACCCTTGTCTCCAGACAGGCATTTGACGGCAACCAGGTCCGCTTTCAATGTCAAACCCACTCGCTCGTACACGAGCGTATTAAAGCGCTCAAATCGTCCATCAACATCGTCTGCAGACATCTCGTCGGTAACGAGAACCGCGATACCCGGAGAATTGACAAAGGTCTTTTCATGGCGAAAGAGCACCGTTTCGCCCCCAATTTTCAATGCCTCATCTCCGGTACCGATGGTCACCTGCCGTACCGGTGGGGCGGAAGCGTCCGTGAGTTGGGCTTTAGCCTCCTCCGAGGCATGTGGACATGCTGAAAGCTCTGCTTTCCCTGCAGCCAGATTCATGGCAAAAGCCAAACACGTCGGTACGCCACAGTCCCCACAGTTGGTCTGGGGAAGAAGTTTATAAATCTGAATTCCTGTTAGGGCCATATCTTTCCTCCGTTTCGTGTCAGTTATCAGTTGTCAGTTGTCAGTTATCAGTGGTCAGTGGTCAGTTATCAGTGATCAGTGGTCAGTGGTCAGTTGTCAGTTATCAGTGGTCGGAGCCTTGGATCCTCTGTTTTTGAATCCATGACCCGAAACGAGAAACTGACCAGTTTCACTTAAGCCGCCGTCAGTTCATGCACGAACTTCCGAACCAACTCGATGGCCCCTGGATGGCGCATAACCAAAATGTCCGCCCCGGCGATAAGAAACAACTCCGCCGTCATCGCCTCCAAAAGAATTCCTCTCTTTTCCTGTTCTCCCAACAAAGGGTCTTCTTCCTGTGTGAGCTTGATCTCTTTGATTTTCCATACCTCTTTGGCCAGGTTGGCGAGGATCGGAAATTGCAGGCGCTCGTCCTCTTGGGTTAGGGCGGCCATCCGTATCCGCTCCATAACCGAATAACAATACTCCAGCCCATATCCCAACGAGGACACCGTCGGGTCAATCAGGATCCTTTCGTCCGAGACACCCAGATTCTTTAAAAGGATGTTAAGCTGCTTGGCAAGGTTAATATCGATAGGCGTAGACGCCGCTACGGTGTGACCATAGGCAATCGCCGCCGCACCCACGGCCTTGTGAACGTCCTCTTCCACCGGTCCTAATATTAGATTCATCCCCGAACAGGCTTCCGCGACCATCTTCAGCACAACCGTGTCCTTTTCAGAGTTGGCCACTCCCCACACGACCAGCGGGACATCGATCGATTCCGCCACTTTCTTGGTGACTTCCACCGCCTGTTCCGGCGAGGCATTCAAACCATTCGGATCCGTGCTGACCAACTGCAAGGTGATCATTTCCGCCCCATACGATTCAACACATTTCTTGGCCCACGCCGGGGGATCGTCCAACACATCTTCAAAGGGTTTCACTATGGACTGGGGCCACTCGTCCGGCTTGGTATCATACACATCCATGGCAATTACCGAGCGGCGGGGCATGTCTCCTTCAAAGAGATAAAAGGGATAACACGTCTCTCCCCCGACAGTGACTTGTTTTTCCTTTCCCAGTGCAATTTCTCGAATCTTGCCATTGTACGCAATTTTCGGTGTTTCAAATGTCATATTGTCTACTCCTTTCTATTAACGACTGCCTAAAAGGTCTATCTACTGCGTTGTGCTTCCCCTTTCATCGCTGCGGCGTACAGACGTACGCCTCGCTCTTCAAGTCTTGCACGCCTTGTATCTAGAATCTTTTACTGTGTC
>CAYTTQ010000121.1:0-6390 GCA_964440795.1 uncultured Desulfobacterales bacterium
ACAAGTCAAGTTCGTTGGAAGCCCCATGTCTCACGTCAGGTGTGGCGCTCCCGTGGGGTGCCGACGGCAACGCCCCGCCCTTCTCCGATTTACGTTCTACCGACGCCTTTCTTTTCCGCCGATTTCAAACCTAAAGTAGACGGAAAAAAAGAAAAAAAACCTTTGACAAGAGCAAAATGGTGGTGTATAGACGGGCAGCTTTTGAGTCGAAGGTATTCATAAACAACGTCGTCAGGTCCGCGGTAAGTCCTGAAAAATCGATGAGGTGGGAGTGAGACATGAGTATTAGTGCTGATTGGACATTGTTTCTCCAGATCGCCAATTTTCTCGTTCTGATTTTCGTCCTTAACGCCGTCCTTTACAAGCCGATACGGAAGATACTCGCCGACAGGCAGGCGAAGATTCGGGGGCTCGAAGAGGGCATTTCCACGGCGGAAAACGAAGCCGTGGAGGCACAGAACTCCTTTAAGGAAAAAATGAGTGGTGCCAGGGCGAAGGGCAACGAAGAAAAAGACAAGTTCAAGCAGGCCGGCGAGGAAGAACAAAAGCGGATTATCGGAGAAGTAAACGAAGCGTCCCAAAAGGAGCTTGAAAATGTGAAAGCTCAGGTGGCCAAGGACGTGGAGCAGGCAAAGAGCAAGTTGCAGGAGGAAATCAAGGGGTATTCTGCGGCGATTGCAGAGAAGATATTGGGGAGGGCGGTATCATGATAAGGAGGCTGTTAAATAGTCGACAATTACGATGTGTTGTGGCCCTTCTTCTGATTTTTGCTGTTTTCGTGGCCGTGGGCGATGCGCTGGCCTCTGCCGGCGGCGGGCACGGAGAAAGCAGCTTTGATAAAGGTAAGGACCTCATTTGGCGGACGATGAACTTTGTCGTCCTCGCCGGGGTGCTGATATATTTATTGAAAAAACCGGTGGCCAATGGGTTGGCGTCCCGCCGCCAGGGGATTAAGGACGAGCTGGACGATCTGGACAAAAGGAAACAGGCGGCGGAAGACGAGCTTCGACAATACCAGGAAAAGCTGAGCCGGCTGGACAAAGAAATCGAAAAGATTGTGGCCGATTACATCAAAGAGGGTGAGGCGGCCAAAGAAAAGATCATCGAAGAAGCCAAGGCCTCGGCGGAGAAACTCCAGCAACAGGCCAAGAAGAATATCGAGCATGAATTCGAAAAGGCCAGGCAGGAGCTCAAGGCCGACATGGCCGATCAGGCGGTGGCGATGGCTGAGGAGTTGGTCAAAAAGAATATCAAGGATGAGGACCAGGAGCGTATTGTTACCGAATACTTGGAAAAGGTGGTGGTAGCCCAGTGATAAATGCAAGAATTGCCAGACGGTATGCCAAGGCCCTATTGGCCATTGGGAGTGAGGACGGACAGGCGGACAAATACAAAGAGGAACTGGCAGCCTTTGTCGCGGCGCTGGAGGCTCACGAGGAGCTGGAAAGCGCCCTGTGTAACCCCCTCTATGACAGTAAGAGCCGCAAAAAGGTCTTGCTGGCTATTTTGGAACGTCTGAAGCCCTCCGAGATGATGTCCTCTTTCTTGTCACTTCTGTTTGATAAGGGCAGAATTCGACATCTGAAAGATATTTACAGTTTGTATGAGAAGTTGAGCGATGAGCTTTCGGGTGTTGTTCGTGCCGATGTCGTCTCCGCTGTGGCGCTTTCGGACGATGCGATATCGAAGATCCGGGATGCCTTGGTCAAGAAGACGGAAAAAAAGGTGACTGTGGAGACCAGCGTCGATCCCGAACTCATCGGGGGGGTTATCACCAAGATCGGGGACTTGGTCCTCGATGGCAGTGTACGGAGTCAACTTATTGGCATAAAAGAATCTTTGCAAAGGGGTGAGGGAAGCTGATGGAGATTAAAGCCGAAGAGATTAGTGAAATTATCAAAGGTCAGATCAAGGACTACGACAAGAAGGTGGACGTAAGTGAAACGGGCACCATCCTGTCGGTCGGCGACGGTATCGCCAAGGTTTATGGTGTGGAAAAGTGCATGAATATGGAACTCTTGGAGTTTCCCCATGACATCAGGGGCCTGGCGCTCAATCTGGAAGAAGACAATGTGGGTGTGGCCATCATGGGCGCAGACTTTGAGCTTCAAGAAGGCGATCCCGTCAAACGGACCGGCAAGATTGCTCAGGTTCCGGTGGGGGACGAGGTGCTGGGCAGGGTCATTACGGCCTTGGGCGAACCCTTGGACGGTAAGGGACCGATTGAGGCCAAGGAGACCAGCTTCGTGGAGCGGATTGCCCCCGGTGTTATCGCCAGGAAGTCCGTGGATGCGCCCATGTATACCGGTCTTAAGGCTATCGATGCCATGACGCCCGTCGGCCGGGGGCAGCGCGAACTGATCATCGGTGACCGCCAGATAGGCAAAACGGCCATCGGAGTGGACGCAATCCTGAACCAGAAAGGGCAAGACGTGGTTTGTATCTACGTCGCCTGTGGTCAGAAAAAGTCGACGGTGGCGCAGGTCGTGGATGTTTTGGAAAAACACGGGGCGATGGAATATACCATCGTCGTATCGGCATGCGCCAGTGACCCGGCGACGCTTCAGTATATTGCACCGTTTGCCGGATGTGCCATGGGTGAGTACTATCGCGACAACGGCAAGCACGCGCTGATCATCTATGACGATCTCTCCAAACAGGCGGCCGCCTATCGGCAGATTTCCCTCTTGCTGAGACGTCCTCCGGCGCGTGAAGCCTATCCCGGCGACATTTTTTACAATCACTCCCGGCTACTTGAGCGGGCGGCAAAACTCAATGATGAGCTTGGCGGCGGGACCCTGACGGCGCTGCCGATCATCGAGACGCAGGCCGGTGACGTTTCCGCCTTTATTCCAACCAACGTGATCTCGATTACCGATGGGCAGATCTACTTGGAGCCCTCTCTTTTCTTCTCCGGTGTCCGTCCGGCGATCAATGTGGGCCTTTCCGTATCCCGGGTGGGCGGTGCGGCCCAGGTAAAGGCCATGAAGCAGGTGGCGGGTTCGCTGCGCCTGGATTTGGCTCAGTTTCGTGAGCTGGAGGCGTTTGCCCAGTTCGGTAGTGACCTGGATAAGTCGACCCAGCGGCAGCTGACTCGTGGGACCCGTTTGGTTGAGATCTTGAAACAGCCGCAATATCAGCCCTTGCCGTTGGAGAAACAGATTTCTATTCTATTTGCAGGCACCAAGGGATTTCTGGATGAGTACCCCGTCGACGTCGTGGAAAAATACGAGGCCGGGTTGTATCAGTTTTTGGAGAGCAAATATCCTCAAATACTTAGTGAGATTTCAGAAAAGATGGAGATCAGTGACGAGCTGGAACAGAAGATGAACAAGGCATTGACTGAGTATGGCGAGGAGTTTAGAGATACGATCAAATAATCCGGCGAGAAATGAACGGACTTATATACAGGGGTGGTAACATATGCCAGCACTAAAGGATGTAGAGACTAAAATTTCAGGGGTCAAAAAGACCCAGAAAATCACCCGGGCCATGAATATGGTGGCGGCCTCTCGGCTCAGGGGGGCCCAGGAAAAGATGGAGGCCTTTCGGCCCTATGCGACGAAATTCGCCGAAGTGCTGGGTAGTCTGGCGGAGCGCGTGGCAGGGGACGAAGAAAGCGCGCCCGCTTTGCTGGTACCCCGGCAGGAGGTCAAGGCGATAGACCTGATCCTTATAACGTCTGACCGTGGATTGTGCGGTGGCTTTAATACCCATTTGTTGCAAAAAGCCGAGCGGTTCATTGACGAAAAGGCGGGCGAGGGTATCGATACGCGGCTCATCTGCATGGGAAAGAAGGGACGGGACCACTTCCGTCGCCGGAACCGCAACATCGTGAGTGAATATATCGGTGTGGTGGGTGCCCGGTTTGACTTCAATGTGGCCATAAATGTCGGTCGAGAGATTATTGATCGATTTATGGCTGGGCAAACGGATGAAGTCCATATGATTTTTTCGGAATTCGTTTCCATGGCCCGGCAGACACCGAGGATGGCCCAGCTGGTACCCATATCCCGGGTGGAAACGGCGGAAGATGTTTCCCAGAGCGACGCCCAGGAGGGATATATTCCCGAACATATTTGCGAGCCGTCGCCCGAGGAATTGATGGCGGAGATGTTGCCCAAACAGGTCTATGTTCAGCTCTACAAGGGGTTGTTGGAAACTTCCACGGGAGAGCATGCGGCGCGCATGGCGGCCATGGACAACGCAACGAGTGCCTGCAAGGACATGATTGAGTCCCTCACCATGCTTTACAACAAGGCACGCCAGGCGGCCATTACCATGGAGTTAATGGATCTGGTCGGTGGTGCCGAGGCGTTGAAGGGCTAAAGAATATAATAGGCAAGTAAAGGCCGAAGTAGTTTAATAGACGATATACGGGAGGTTGAGAGGATGGCAGAACAAATAGTCAATACCGGGCGGATCACACAGGTTATCGGTAACGTCGTAGACGTCGAGTTTACCGAGGGCAATTTGCCATTTATCTATACGGCCCTGTGGATAACCAATCCGTCGATCAGCGATGAAGAAGACAACCTGGTTGTGGAAGTGGCTCAGCACTTGGGCGATCGGGTTGTTCGTACGATCGGTATGGATTCCACAGACGGTCTCGTTCGGGGTATGCCGGTCAAGAATACGGGCAAACCCATCCAAATGCCGGTCGGCGATGCCAGTCTGGGGCGGGTGATCAACGTGGTCGGCCGTCCCGTCGACGGGTTGGGGCCGATCGATACGGACAAGTACATGCCCATCCATAGAGAGGCCCCCTCGCTGGTTGAGCAGGACACCACGGTCAATGTGTTGGAAAGTGGTGTGAAGGTTATGGATCTTCTGGTCCCGTTCCCCAGAGGCGGTAAGATGGGGATGTTCGGTGGCGCCGGTGTGGGTAAAACCGTTATTATGATGGAGATGATCCACAATATCGCCATGCAACACGGCGGTATCTCTGTTTTTGCCGGTGTGGGTGAGCGCACGCGTGAGGGCAACGATCTCTACCACGAGATGAAAGACTCGGGCGTACTCCCCCGGGCGGCGCTGATTTATGGTCAGATGACGGAGCCTCCCGGAGCCCGTGCGAGAGTGGCGCTTTCCGCTCTGACGGCGGCCGAATATTACCGAGATGAAGAGGGCAAGGATGTCTTGATGTTCATTGACAACATCTTCCGATTTACCCAGGCCGGTATGGAGGTTTCCGCCCTTCTCGGTCGTATGCCGTCGGCGGTTGGGTACCAGCCTACTCTGGCCGTCGACCTCGGGGAACTCCAAGAGCGCATTACGTCGACGACGAAGGGGTCCATTACGGCGGTACAGTGTGTATATGTGCCTGCCGACGACTTGACCGACCCCGCGCCGGCGACTACGTTTGCTCACTTGGACGGTACGGTGGTTTTGTCCCGACAAATCGTGGAGTTGGGGATCTATCCGGCGGTGGACCCGTTGGACTCCCAGTCTCGAATCCTTGATCCGAATGTCTTGGGGGAAGAGCATTACAGAGTGGCCCGGACGGTTCAAATGACACTGCAAAAATACAAGGACTTGCAGGACATTATTGCCATCCTTGGTATGGAGGAGCTTTCCGAAGAGGACAAGGTCACCGTGGCCCGCGCCCGAAGGATTCAAAGATTCTTGTCACAGCCGTTCCACGTGGCGGAGTCTTTCACGGGTACGCCGGGTAAATATTGCAAGGTTGAAGATACGGTGAGGGGGTTCCAGGAGATCTGTGAGGGCAAACACGATGATTTGCCCGAGCAGGCGTTCTATATGGTGGGTAGTATTGACGAGGCCAGAGAGAAGGCCCAGAAGATGGCCTCCAGTGAATAACCTTTAAGGGGTAGGTGTAAACATGGCAGGAAACATTATGTTGGAAGTGGTGACACCGGATCAGTCTGTGATCTCCGAAGAGGCTCAGATAGTCATGGCACCTGGCGAATATGGGGAGTTTGGCGTATTGGTCGGACATACGTCCTTTCTGACCAGCCTTAAAGTGGGGGGTCTTCGGTTTAAAGATTCCAAAGGTGCGGAACGGGCCGTGTTTATCAACGGAGGATTTGCGGAAGTGTTGCCGAAGAAGGTAACAATCCTGGCGGAATCTGCGGAGCGGCGGAAAGATATCGATATCGAACGGGCGCGAGAGGCCATGAAACGGGCGCAAGAGCGGCTTGCTGCAGAGAGTCGGCGAGAAGATGTAGACTTCAGAAGAGCTCAGGCGGCGCTTTTTCGGGCCATTCAGCGGTTGCAGTTAAAAGAGAGGCAGGGCATTTAGTCAGCCTGTTTGGGAAAATGAACTGATCAACGAAGGAGGGTAGGTCGAAAGACTTGCCCTCTTTTTCGTCGGGCAGCCTTCACTTAAGACGGCTTTTTGATAGAGGGCAGAGATTATGAGCGAGGTGG
>CAYTTQ010000122.1:0-6322 GCA_964440795.1 uncultured Desulfobacterales bacterium
TTTGATCAAGTCGTAAAAGTCCGATTTTAGATGGCTAAGTAAAAAGTTCAAGATCCCCGACAGCGGGATTTCCGCTTCGCTCCAACAAGGCGCCGCATGATGTTCTCAAGCCGCTTTAGCGGCGCAATCCCGAGGAATGAGACGTACTTAGCGTACGCCGCAGTGACGAGGGATGCAGCGCAACGCAGATATTGGACTTTTTCCGACGCCATCAAGTTTGACAGTTCGCATAATCCTTGGCCCGGTTATATTTAAGCGTTGGCCCGACCTCCTCTTTAATGGGCGCCCCCAAACATACTGCTGTTGTTCAGGCTTTTTCGTTGTGCAGGATGGTGGAAAAAGATCTGGGTGTGATAATCGGAATCCCGCGGAACTCATTCAGTATGAGGAGGTCCTCGTCGCCGGTTACAATGAAATCAGCATGAGCAGCAACAGCCAACCCCAGAACCATGACATCATCCGGATCCCGACATAGATCTAATGGAAGGGATGCCGGTTCAAGCATGTCTCCACGTTCGACAAGAAGGCTGATGATTTCCTCAATGACGCCGGCTGGCAGCTTGATCTTGTCCCTGAGATTTCGCTCTATTTCGTCCAGCAATTCCTCGCTCAACACAAGCTGATAACTGTGCAGACAAAGCTCCAAAATGGATTCGCAAAGCCCGCGAGCAGCAAAGGCGGCGATGACGACGTTGGTATCAAGGACGACTTTCATGAAATAGCTTTGAAAATGTCCTCGTCCGTCAAAAACCCTTGTGCTTCGGCAAAGGGAAGAACTTTCTTTCTTACGGCTCGAAACTTTTCAACCGCAACATAGCGCCGAAGAGATTCTCGTACGACATCGCTAACGGGTTTTTTCTGCTGCCGGCTGATTCTCTGGAGGTCAGCCTTCAACTCGTCAGGTATTCTGATAGTGAGCGTATTCATGTAAGACAAGGTAACACACACAAGGGTAGGTGTCAACACTCAATAATGCAGACACAGGCACGGCTATAGAAAGGAAGAGAATGGCTTGCGCTCGTAGGTCCGGATGACTCTCTCTCAAATGTCAGATGAGCAACGCACTCTTCACCAAGCGCTTGGTCTTCAACGTTATTCTTTTCAGTCAGTGTAGGTCATACAAAAATGAGTGGTGTTCTGATGCAAAATCAAATAGTTGCCAAAAAAAGCGTTAAACTCGGGCCAGGGAGGGTCAGATCTTGAATGCGAAGCGCTGTATATTCTGTAGCCGTGGCCTTCGTGTGTGCCGATAAGCGTTTTTGAAAATTACGGGTGCTTCCAACGTAATATGATCCGTCAGCACACAAAAGAATGTATGTAAAAGCACTCCCGTCAGTATGTTGTGTAGATCCCCACACTGGCTTGATATGAAATAGGGCGATATTTTCAGAATAGGTTGACAAGCAGGCAAGAATTATCGAATGGGCCTTTGGCAGGGCCCCATTTTTATTGGAAAAGGAAAGGGTGGAGATGTTTTCCCAACAGACCCACCTTTTCCCGCACTAGAGGACCGTAAGCCGGTCCGGAAAGATAAGGCTATGATAATCTTTGTCGGTGTGAGTCTCAAGGTCGGAAGTGAGTTCGCCTTCTTCATAAATGTTTTGGATATGGAGGCTTATGTTCTGTTTGGTTGTCTGATACAGTTCGGCCATCAGGTTCTGCATCAGCCAGACAGTCTCATTTTCCAACCGCACCTGGACGCGGCTCCGCCCGCCCTCGGCCTGGTAGAGGACGATTTGGGAACGGCCTTCAGAGGGCTTGCCGAACTGGTCACTCATTCCTGCTCCCCACTACTAATGTCCCGGCACCTGTGGTACTTGATGTTGTAGGTGGTGTATATAGATAGCCAACTTTGCCAGGTCGTCTGGACGCTTTAACGCCTCGGTCCGTTCAATGCCCGCCAATCCACAATCTAAACCTTTCCCGAGACCAGCGCAAATATTTCACCAATTCCCAATTGACCTCATCCGTGTTGAATCTTTCACTGTCGTAATCTTCGCCGCTCCATTCCTTGTAGCTCTCGTGCTCTTCATGGTTCGGATCTTTCAGTGCTTTACAGAATTCATAATATCCCGGGACACCGCCGACATCTTCAGGTGGGCAGGCCCTGGCTCCATCTAGGCATTCGATTGCAGACCGAATGTCCGGATTAAAATAGCGGCTGTCTTCAACAACGACCTCATGCTCCCAGCCATCGCCGAAATCATACAAGTAGCCAAAGGTTCGGCCTTTCTGCTTGATCAAATCTCCAAGACGGTATCTCCCGCATGCGAGACCGTCTTCTCTTGATTCGGGATATTCCGTGTACCTCTTTGTCC
Source organism: uncultured Desulfobacterales bacterium (assembly GCA_964440795.1). GTDB lineage: Bacteria > Desulfobacterota > Desulfobacteria > Desulfobacterales. The sequence goes on from CAYTTQ010000122.1 coordinate 2,319, forward strand.
CGATCGTAAATTCATGCAGGTGGCTGTCCGTCCAGCCCATCACGATCTGAATGACATCATGAAGTCGGTCCAAGGTAATGCTAGCAGGCACGACAAAGCGTCGCCGGATTTCGGGCTCTATTTCAAGTAGTCTGATTTTCAGCAAATAAAGTCTTTCATTCATTGTTTTTCTCACATATCTGAGCCCGTTGGGGCCATGGTCGACTGAGTTCTTTCGCTGTCGCCGGCTTGCTCCGGCAACGAAACAACTCTTCTGGTGGCAGAGGCCAATATGGGGTTAAACCGAGTCAGCGACGCGGGCGCTTATTCGCTCTCCCCCTCTGGATTCTGGGTGACAAATTCACGTATACACGTATGTGTAATGAGCTGATCAAGTGAAGCCGTGGTAAAAACCTTGCCGTTTAGTCGGAGCAACATCTGTCGCATATCCTCACGTCGTTCCCGAAACCCTCGACCGTCAATACAAGCCACTACTTCGTAGTTGGGCCGACCGGCAGCTACATGTTTTCTCCGTTCGGTTTCCAGCTCCTTGATCCGAGCTACCTTGTCCCGAGCTGTTCCGTCGTCACTTGTAATTTTCGCTTCAATGATCACGGCTGGATTTACCTCGTCAGGGATGCAGAAGTCCGGGGCTTGGCCAAAACCGGGTATTCGTTCCGCTCGGCCCATCTTTCGGTAGGAAACCCCGGCTTTTCGAAGTCGTTTTTCAATGGCATTCTCCATCACTTCGCCCACCAATTCCGATATGGCATCTCGATGTGCGGCAAAGGGGCGACCGAGATAACGTTCATAGAGCAGGACGGCATACGGCACATTCTCTCTGGCGGCATGTTGGAGGGAGTCAGTGCCTTCAACAGTGTCAAACTTCGCCAGGCGATGAAGGACACCATCCGTTACCTTCGGGGCACCTTGGCGAATATATTGTACGGCAACCTTAACCAAATCATCCGCTCGGCGTAAGGTTTTCGGGTGCTCTACCGGTTTACCGCCTTTCTTCTTCGCAGCGAGACGGGCTTGGTACCGTTTTTCCATATTGCTCAAAAAGGCTGGATCGTCGCGACACCTTCGGTCCAACGTCCGGGCTGCACCTTGAGGAATGTCACTGTCATACTCCGCCCGGGCCAGTTCCGCCCATTCGGGAGGGGTCATTCCGAGTATTGCGCGAAGCACCCCCATAGCTCTGCTGTTCTCAAGCAGGGCTTGATGTACACTACGTTCCTCAAAACTGGAAAAACCCTTGGTGTAGCGTTTAAGAACTTCGTAGGCAGTGCGGAAATCCGAATAATCGATGAAGGCATGTCCCTTCGGCATGAGCAAAAATTCCGAACCCAGATCGGAGATGGTAATCTCGACCATTTCCTCCAAACGGTTTTTGAGTTCCGAAGCGTCTAGCTCAAAGGGGCGGGGCATACGCTCTCCTTTCATGCAGTTCTGAAGAAATGGAAAGAAAACTTCACGGTTGTCCCATTTGCCTTAAATCGCGCTGCATCAGAAGTGAACTTCGTCTTCCTTCGCACCATATTCGGACTTAGGCTCACCAATGGCAGTGTTTCGCACACGGGGGCTCTCTGAAAGCACATCTTCGAGATATCGTTCCACGGCCGGCACGCCCCCCAATTCACCGATCCAGTCGGACACAGCAGAAAGCCGGTTCGATGTAAATGCATCCTTTTTCCATCCTGTCCGAAGAGACCAAACGGCTAAACGGATCAAGTGACCGAAGAGAATACACCTTACATCCCCCTGCGTTGGCTTGACACCGCCCCGTCTCAATTGGCGGAGATCTTCCCGGACAAGAGCGGCCATTCCCTCCGGAGCTTCGGGCAGCCATCGCCGCGGGACACTCCCCGTAGATCGGCAAACAAAAATAGTATCGATAATTGAAGAGCCCGTACCGCTGATATGAATCGACGCACCCATCTCGGCAGGGGATGGAAGAGAAGCTGAACAGGTCAAGCCCGAATCCAAAATTGCCACGGCAACCGGATAATACGCCTGCAATTTATTATGGTGATAGGTGAAGGCAAGTGGGGCACCGGGTTTCAAAGCCGCTGCCATCCGGCCGAATATGTTGGACAATCCCTCGGCAAAATGATCTGACCCGCGCTCCATAGTAATGTTATTGGTCAATTCATCTTTGTCCCGGGTAGAGACCTTTGAGAAAGCATCCTGATCTACTCCCACAAGACGACGGAGCCACACGTAGCAAAAATCCATGAGTTCTGCGTATTGGACATTGCCATAATAAGGCGGATCCGTGAGCACGGCGTCCAACTCACCTTGCGGAAAATTTGCGAGGGTAGCGCTTTGACAGTGAAGGTCAACTTTGCGTATCCGACCGGTTGCATTGCCGTTGGGTTTGTCACCGATCCATTCGCCATCCACCGTAATACGGACCTTCTTCTTCCCATTATGACGAACTTCAAATGGCCGGTCGCAATAAGCCTTGGCTTTTCTATACTTGTCTATGATGTTGGACCATCCCCCGCTTCCGACATTTCCACCACCAGCCTTGCGGACACCTACCAAATTGGATTCACACTGAACAAGGCCGACCGGAAAGCCGTGGACTGAAAAGATGTCCAAGGATTTCAGCGCCATCGTATCGTAGCGACACAGCATATTTTGATATCGGAGAAGGTCGGACAAGTTCGTGGCCAGCGCGTTTCGGATGCGTTCATCCAGCTCCGTGGTGATGGCTCTACAGCTCAATTCCAGACCCAGGAGCTGACGGTCGTTGAACATTTCTCGATAGTAGCGATATCCCCATCGATGCAAGCGGTTGGCTTCATCCCCAGGGGGGATCTTTTCATCCGGTACAAAGCGGAGCGAAAGGTTCGCCAGCTGGGAAGTGGCCTCCATATAGCGGGCGAAGTCCTCATCGTCGGGCCTCTTGAAAAAGCGACCTTTATGCGTGGGCCTGCAACTAGGGCAGTGATATTCAATAGCAAACATACGGTGGCGGGGAGAACCGGACCCGGGATCCGGATAAACATTTGAACTATCGCATTCGGGACATTGACAGCGTCCTCGCTTAGCGGATCCCGTCTTTAACAGGGGGGCGCTACATTTATGGCAATTTCCCGGGTTCTCGCGATTCTTCACCTCGTTCAGATTGTTGCACACAGCACAAACAAAAACACTTTGAGGGTGCCGGACGTTTCGGGCAATCATATAGCCTGGAAACAACGGGACATCCGCTCCGCACTTCTTGCACGTTTGGACTTTGATCCATAGAAAGTACTTCACCTGAGCATGTTCTGAGTGGCACTCAAGGCACTTAGTTCGGTACAAGCCCCCGATTTTCTGCTCAAGACGAGAGCGCATAGCAGCCGCGGCGGCCATGTACCGATCCAAATCGACATGTTCAATTTCCTGGCGCACGATCCAGTAGGCCATAGGGTTGATGTCATAGCCGGTGATGTCACATCCCAAGCGGTTGGCCTCGATCAAGGGAATTCCACCTCCCATAAATGGATCGGCAACCTGCAAGTCTGAAAACTGATTAGATCTATAGAATGATTCAGCCAAATCTTCCTTTGAAAACTCGGATAGGAGCAATCCGCGAAACAACGTACCTGGTCGTCGTGCAAACCACTTGTGAACAGTAATTATGGGGCGATAGTTCTGCTGAATCTGTTTTTCCCGAAGTGCAAGATCGGCAATAAATGGTATGTCAAAATGTTTTTCTATCATGTCGCCTTTGGACGCTGGCCGAATTTTGCCCGAAACTGTAAAGGATCTCGCAGATATGTCATAGACTCCAGTGGCTATTACCTCATTATTGGAAAATAATCCAGAAAACCTGTGGCGCGCTGGAGGGGCTGACTTTTCCAGGCATGCTATCAGTTAACTGTGACAGATCCGGTCATTGACACCAAAAAAATGCGGCACTGCAAAAAGGAATGTCCCTCTCTTTATGTTGTCTGTGAAATCAACAGTTTAGCCCCTCATAGGCGCCTATTGCCTTTTTTTATCAACCCAGAACGTTTGTATGTAGTAAA
>CAYTTQ010000123.1:0-6308 GCA_964440795.1 uncultured Desulfobacterales bacterium
GCCGGAGTCTGTATCCATTGGAAAACCGACTGAAGCAATTGAATTAACCGACTTTAACGGATTTTAAATAGAGCGGAATTTCGTATTTTTCATCACAAAATCGCATATTGAGCTAAAGGGATTTCTCCTAAGTGGATGTTGATTTAGCTATCTTATGAAAGGTTTCTTTTCCATTGACTTGATGATAGATGATGTGTAGTTTTCCAAAGGGACCCTTACTTACTTCTGCCTCCACCTCATATAAATCCCGTATCAATTCTGTCGTCAGCACTTCATCGGGAGTACCGCTGCACACGACTTTTCCGCGATTGAGTGCATAGATTCGGTCACAGAACATGGCCGCTGCATTTAAATCGTGAATAGCCGCCAATACAGTTACGCCGGAATTTTTAACTATTCCAAGAATTTGCAGTTGATATTTAATATCCAGATGGTTTGTAGGTTCATCCAATATTAAACAGTCTGTCTGTTGGACTAGGGCTCTTGCTAAAATTATCCTCTGTTGTTCCCCCCCGGACAAGGATGAAAAGCTTCGACTCTCGAAGGGCAGCATATCCACACGTTCCAAAGCCTCGCGCATAATGCGGAAATCCTCGGTGTTGTCCCGTTCCATTTGTTTCTTGTGCGGTGCGCGTCCCATCATGACGAATTCCTTAACGGAGAAATCGAAATTGAGATAGTTTTGCTGTGCAACAACCGCAAGCCGTTTGGCCGACTCTTTCAGTTTAAGTCGAGAAAGTAGGATCTTATCCAGATAGACCGCACCGGCAGTTGGTTTAAGCACCCGGTAGATGCATTTCAGAAGCGTGGATTTACCGCTTCCGTTGGGGCCGATGATTCCTACAAACTCACCTTTCCCGATATCAATGCTTACCTTCTGCAGTATTTTTTTACCACCCAGTTCTGCTTCCAGTTCCATTGTGATGACATTCATTTTCCGATTCCGCCGTATGCATATGTTCGCCGTATCAAAAGTACAATGAATGCCGGTGCTCCCACAAGGGAAATTAGAATACCGATGGGAATTTCCATGTGCGGAATGATCGTACGGGCAAATACGTCCGCCCACACTAGAAAAACGCTCCCCGTAACTGCGGCAAGGGGCAGTAGCTTTTTGTGATCAACACCAAAAAGCATGCGGACGAAGTGTGGAATGATAAGTCCTACAAATCCGATTACACCGGAATTGTACACTACAAACCCAACCACCAAAGATGTTATCAACAAATACACTATACGAAGCTTGTGTAGATCAGTGCCTAAAGTAACGGCTGTTTCCTCCCCCAAAAGCATCAGATTAAGCGTTCGCGCCTGCGTGAAAAAAAATATGGTTGCCGCTAATACCACTATTAAAATCACACCGTTGCTTTTCCATTCCGCGCCGGCGAGGGAACCCATCAACCAAAAGGTGACGGACATAAATTTTTCCCGGTCATCCGCGACATATACAATTAGGCTGGAGAAAGCCGAGCAAACCGCCCCCAGAGCGACACCTGACAACACAAGCTTGATCGACGTGGCTTTCCCGCCGATGTTGGACAGGACAATAACCGCGAACGAAATTAGCAATGCTCCGAGAAACGCGCATACACCGACGCTGTTCTTGCCGAAGACGGCCCCGACACCAAGCATCATCGCAAAAGTCGCGCCTAAAGAAGCACCGGAGGAAATCCCGAGGATAAACGGATCCGCAAGGGGGTTCTGGACCATTGCCTGCATTACGGCGCCGACGGTCGCCAGGCCCATACCTACCGCAATCCCCAAAACGATTCGTGGGAGGCGGATATACCAAACGATGTCATGTATCGCGCCGGATGACAGTTTCTCCGCGTCACCGATGCTAAAAAAACGGAATGCAATTACCTGATACACCTCCCGTACCGTCAGATCTGCAGAGCCTACCGTTACGGCAAAAAGCACTGAAAAAACCAGTGCCAGGACCATAAGAATTGCGGCAACGATATAGATGGGAGTACCGTGAAAAACGCCGTTTCTTAAATCAATTTTCGCCATGCTTTCGCTACATTAACGGCAGCTTCCGCCACAGAAGACAGAAGCCGTCGATATATTTTCCTGAAGGTATTTATTCTTTAATCCCGTACAGGTAGTCCAGGAATAGATTGACGCTGTCGATGGTGCGCACACCGGGTGCATACGCATAGTGGTATGTGACGGGATACAAGCGGCCGTTTTTAACGGCCTCCACGCTTTGCAACGCCGGATTGCCGGTATAGAGTTCAATTGCGTCTTCCGGTTCCCAGGAACTCACATGAACGGCAAAAATGACATCGGGATTTGCCACCACAATATCCTCGTCTCCCATTCCCTCATGGCCGATAGGTTCCGCACCCAGCCGCCGTACGATATCACCTGCAACGGATTCCGGTGGGAATATGTCGTATTTTCCCTTCCACTTTTCAAGGATCAGTACCCGCGGAGGTGTTTGGCCCTTCGCGGCTTCAACCCCTTTGGCAACCGCGGCTTCGATTTCATCAATTAGAGCTTCGGCGCGTTCTTCGACATTGTAGATTTTCGCGATATTTCGCATGTCCGCATATTCGGTATTTTCGAGGGTTTGGTTAGTCTTGATGACGCTGCTGATGGTGGTGTATGTACCGATATTTCTCTCATGCCAGAACTCTGGCGCACCCATGCGATCTTTCAAATTGAATAGGGAGTACCAGCCGATGACCATATCAGGCTCCAGGCTCAATGCATATTCGCGTACAAAATACCCCACTTCCTGTGTGTCACGAACCTGCTTGATCTTGGAAAACTCCTCCATCCATTGCTCCTTAACAAAACTTGCGTCTGCAATCATATAGATGTGATCAGCCAGACCTAATGCTAGTAAAATCTCTACGTTGTTGCGACCATATACCAGGGTTTTTTCTGGGGCTTTATAAAAAGTGTAAGGGATAAGCTCACGGTCATTATTATACACTTCGATTGTTACAGGGTAATGGCTATCAATCTCTTCAGATGCTTTTTGTTCTATGGTTTCAGGCGAAACCTGTTCGCTTGTCTCTTCGATTGCCCCGGTTTCGACCTTTTGCGCTTCCTTTTCTCCTCCTGCAAAAACAAGTCCGCCAATAAACAGCAGACATCCGAGAATGAGTAGTAGTTTTTTCATTTTTCCTCCATTTTTTTTCCGATCGGCTTCCGCCGTCGGCATCTTACCGGGAGGAAAAACTGAGACCGTTGTAATGAAATTGTTCTATACATTACCTGCTCACCCTCTTCAACCCAGAAGATCGTGATTGTTGATAACCCTTCGACGAAGGGCGATTACAGGCAGGTCTCCTGACTCGAGGGTGTCGTAACCGTGCCTAGGCCATAGCTCCCGGCTTGTTTACGACTGCACGGCGCCTTCCCATCCCGAAGGACAGTGGCAGGATTACTCCGCTCCCCTTTGAGTGGCCTCAAAGCAAAACAGATCCACACCGCGCGTCTAACCTCTTACAGTACCTGGGGGTGTCCGGGATTTTCACCCGGTTCCCTTTTAAGCCCTTTTTTACATTACGGGCACCTGTAATGGTGACGAGTATAACAACACCAAAATGAAAAGTATAGGTTGATATTTAATATTTTTTGTAAATTTTCGTGAGATATTTCCGGCCCTCCGGGGTCCAACTCCCTATGATAGGAATCATCAATATATTAGATTTCCGGCGTTCAGTTCTTCCAGAAACAGGCGCCAGGGAATGATTTCTATGCCGTCATCCGTGGTTCGCGGTTTGTCATCCTGGGAAACGACAATGGCTCGGCGGGGTTTATGCTCCTCTTTAAACGTCCTGAGCCCTTTTAAATGCCTGTAGTTTACCTGTCCCGTGGATTTGACTTCCAGAACGATTTCTCCATGGTTCAGGATGAAATCCACCTCAACTCCGGATGATGTCCGCCAGTATTCGATTGGGTAAAAAGATTCCGAGTAGGAGGAATGGGCTTTCAGTTCCATCAGAATGAAATGCTCAAAGGCTTTGCCGAACAGCGAGGATCGGGGCAGGATTTCTCCCCATCGGGCCAGGAAACCGGCCACACCTACATCGAAATAATAAAATTTAGGAGAAGTTACTATTCTCCGTTTTACCCTTCGGGTATAGGCGGGGACATGAATGGCCAGCAGAGTATCCTGAAGTATTTGAAAATATTCCTTTACCGTTGGCGCGGAGACGCTACAATCGGACGCGATGTTGTTGTAGTTGATTATTTCTCCGTTACAAATGGCAGCCACATCCAGAAAACGGCTAAAAGCGGGAATATTCCTGGTGAGAGCTTCAGCGGCAATCTCTTCTTTCAGATAATCGGCGATATACGACTGCAGCAGCCTTTTACTATGGGGAGAATCATACATACGCGGCAGCAAACCGCTAGTAAGTCCTTTCTGAAGGCTGAATTCGGGAATTTCGGAAAAGGTCAGCGGAAACAGCTCATACCGTACTGCCCGGCCTCCCAGCAAGTTGCTATGCCCTCTTTTAAGCTTACGAGCACTTGAACCGCAAAGAATGAAACGGATTTTTCGATTTTCCATCAGCCAATGCACTTCATCCAGCAGGGAGGGTATCTTCTGAACTTCGTCGATAATAACGGGATGTTTTTGATTCTCTCCGGTTACTCCCGCTGCCGATAATTCCTCCCGTAAAAGCGCGGGATTAGTTAAAAATTTTTTATACTGATCAGACAGCAGCATGTCATAGTAAAAGGGAGAGCGGAATTGTTCTCGCAGCAGAGTACTTTTCCCTGTTTGCCTGGCTCCCCATAGAAAACAGGATTCCGATTGAGCCAGACCGAGAGTAACACATCGGTTGTACATGCATATAATGTATATAAATCCTTGAAAAATGTAAATAAGATACTCTGTTTTAGATTTACATGTATATCCAAAACTAAGTCTCGCCAATTCTTGTTTTAGCCGCATGAAAGAGCGTTTAGGTTGATATATGATATTTTTTGTAAAATTCTACAAGAATTATTATACAACAATGTATATTGTACAGGATCACTATTCATGGGGGGAATCGGGTGAGATATAAAACCTTCACGCTGATTATATTTTTTATGGCAGCGGCATTCAGCGTATTCACGGCGGATGTAGAGGCGGCGCGGGTCCATTACAGCTGCTCCGAAGAAAGCGGCCGCTAACCATGGATTTGTAATGTATTCACCTAATTTTTCCCCGCCGATAATCAGGCTTATCCCCAGATAGCCCGGGAACCAGAGGGGTATGGTTACCGCCGCGGCGAATACCGCGGCCATTCAGTCCCTACTCCACCGCCCGCTTTACCTGAAAAACGGCAAGCAGAAAAAACACGATGCCGTACACAGCCAAAACGGCCGGGTGATACAGCGGGAACGGACGATTGAGAAAGATGCCCCGAATCGATACTGAGGCGTGGGTAAGGGGGATGATCTTCGCCGCACACTGCAGAAAAAGGGGCAGCTTCTCCAGGGAAAAGAACGTCCCCGCTAAAAATGACATGGGAACGATAATAAAGGAATTAACATAATTCATGTCCCGGTGGGTTTTTACCGTAAGCGAGATAAAAACGCCTAAGGACGCGAATAAGAAAGTATTGAGAAGGACGGGGACAATAATAAACGGAGAAATAGAAGCAGGGTTTCCCGCCAGCGCCCCGGCAGTTATCAGGAAAAGAAAACTAAAAAGCCCCTTCGTCATGCCGAAGAGGACAAACCCGACGACTATCCCGCAGGGCCGTATCGGCGCTAAAAGAAACTCTTCAAACTGTCGGGTAAAAAACCTGGCAATGTTGATTTCCGTCCCGATGCTGAAACTTTGTGTCATTCCCGACATGGCCATCAATCCGGGAAGCATAAATAAAAGATACGGGACCCCTTCAACTGTCAGTTCCTTCCCCACCCCCCAGCCGAAGGCGACCGCGTATAAAAGCGGCGAAAGGACAATGCCTACAACCGTGTTTACCAGACGCCGCTTCACAATCAGCATATTCCGGAGATAGACGGCCCAGGTCTGTATCATGTAAGCCCCCCCTCCCCGGTTAGATGAATAAACACGTCTTCCAGCCCGGTCCTCCGGATCGTCAGTTTTCTGTATTCAACGCCGGCGTCAGATTCGGCATTTTCCCGCAGCGGATAGTAGGAGCGAAGTGTTTTTCCATCGAGGAAAGTTTCCCGGCACCACGGCCCGAGGTCTTCAATCAGGTTTTCAGGTTTGTCGAGCCGGATGAGCTTTCCCTTGTGGATGATTCCGACGCGGTCGGCATAATTTTAATAGTAGGAAAAGTTATCCGCGAGCGCAACCGTGAAACGGCAATCCAGGGCCAGACTTC
>CAYTTQ010000124.1:0-6213 GCA_964440795.1 uncultured Desulfobacterales bacterium
TGGACGTATTTGATGATATTTGAGCATGTTATGTTGGTCCGACCCCGGAAGCCCGAATTATTTCAATCCCTCGACAAGATCTGCCGTACACGCATAATCAAATATTGATTAAACGACTCTTTTGGGCATCAAAAAGCACACTCTAAGACACTTTTAGCCCATGATTAAAGCAACATCTTTCGTAAAAACAGAAAATTATCTTGGTTCGCCGCCGATCGCTGCAGACCGCGGGTAAACAGGTCTTGACTTACGCTGCCATCATGCGCACGGCTTTGCCCTCGATCATGCGGCTTCCATTGGATTCAGGACGTTGATTTTGCACAATTTGGCAATACTACAAAGCCTATTATCCGCACATACGAAATACCAGTCTTTCGATTGCAAAATCCTACAAGCGGCCAAATGCAGAGCATCCAAAGACCTTAAACCATACTCTTTCGCGTATTCATTCATAAGTTGTTCTGCTTCATAAAGTACAGCAGTACCCAATAACTCCTGATTGAACTCTATGAGCTGTTCATTGAACGAATCGATGACGACTTCCAAATTTTTTTCAGATATATCTTTATTTCGATACCGTCGATAAATACTGCTTAAAAACTCTACTCGGACAAGATCCAGAACCCACAGCTCATTATCCGGATCATTGACTACCTTTTCCACTATTTCTGAACCATTTTCAAATTGAAAGAGCTTTACCAAAGCGGAAGTGTCGAAAAAGTATTTCATATCCTGTCTTCTCTGTTATTTACTATATCTTCCGCCAATGACACTTTGCACATGGACAGAATTTTGCGTGCTTTCAAATAGGGAGCTGCTGGCCGATTTTTTCTATAAGCAGTCTGCGCTTGTTTCAACAGGCGAATGTGGTTGTATACCATGGTCAGGGATTGAGGGGACAACTCTTTAATCTCTTTTATTGTTTGTTCTTGTAAAGTCATATAGACTCCTTTGTTTTTGAAACCCTTCACGCTGGATGAACCACATGACAATATCGCCTGATGTCAAACGGTTAGTCCATTATGGGATATTTTTTTATATGAAAGAACTGCCTGCCGTCCCGTTCTTTCATGCTTTTTTCTGCCCGGCAGGGCATGGCCGTTAATAGAATCCTCATGGTCTATGATAGCATTGATACACTATCTGTCAAGACATCTGCTTAAACCTAAATCCACCGCTTGCCGAGTTTGCCGGAGATGCGCGGCGGGGGGCATGCCGACGTACACGTGTACTTCAAGTGCCCACCAACAAAGCAGATCCGGTGAAATCGGCAAGCCTGAAGGGACAAAAAAATTGAAGGCACCCCCATCCAGGTAAGGGAGATAACCAGGTGACGCTTTTGCGCCGACCCATGGGTCAATAACTACTGACTATGCCTTTGAATAGTACATTTTTCAGTTTTTTTGGCGGTGGATTTGGGTTAAATTGGGACTTGACAGAATCCCCGATGCCCATGGCACCCATCAACACCGGCAATCACCAAATACAACGGCTTCGTGAAAGCGCCACAGCCTGGTCCAGCAGATTCAGTTCATTGCGTGCAGCAGTAAGAAGTTCAATATTGGTTTTTCGCTCCAACTGACGGACAATAGCCGAACCCACCATGCCCTTGTGCCCGGTGATAAAAACCTGCTGTTTTGACATGTTTAATTCTCCACTGAAATAGTTGCGCAGTAGCCTTTGACCTTTAAAAACGCATGCTTTTGCGGGTGACAAAGGTTTCTCCCCGTATCGGGGATTCATGGTTGAACAAGATCCCGTTGCACGCGTAGATGCCATAGGCTTCCCGGTAATTGACGGTGATCCAGTAGGCATACAGCTTGGCACAGGCATAGGGGGACCGGGGATAAAACGGGGTGGTCCCGGTCTGGGGAATCTCCTGAACCTTTCCATACAGCTCTGAAGTGGATGCCTGGTAAAACCGCATCTTGTTTTCCATCCCCAGCAGACGAATGCCTTCCAGCATCCGCAGGGTCCCCAGGGCATCGGTATCTGCCGTGTATTCAGGGGATTCAAAAGAGACCTGGACATGGGACTGGGCAGCCAGGTTATACACCTCATCGGGCTGCACCTGCTGCAGGATGCGGATCAGGTTGGTGGCATCGGGCAGGTCCCCGTAATGCAGGATGAATTCCCGGTTTTCCGTATGGGGATCCTGGTACAAATGATCCACCCGTTCCGTGTTCAGCAAAGATGCCCGGCGCTTGATGCCATGGACTTCATATCCTTTTTCCAGCAGAAACTGGGCAAGGTAGGCACCGTCCTGGCCGGTTATGCCGGTGATGAGGGCTGTTTTCATTTTTTATCCTTTTTCCTGTTCATTTAACAATGCCATTTCCGACTCCACCACCAACCGGGCCACAGATTAAAGCTCCTTTTGTTAGAAAAATATATGAACAGGGGAAAAAGTTTCTGTCAAGCAAATGAAAGAAATTAGGATAGAGGAACACCAACAACTTTCTGATTGGAACTATAAATTGACGTCATCAAAAATGTAAAAAGTATGGTCTCCATAATGTCGGCGACTATGACCTCAATTCTGACCCGGCCGGCTTGTGGGGCTTGACAGTCATATCCACGCCCAGGGCACGCATCACCGCTAACATATTTTTTAAGGTGGGGTTTCCCTGCTCACTGAATGAACGGTAAAGTTGCTCTCTGGAAAGCCCTGTTTCCCTGGATAACTCTGTCATGCCCTCGGCACGTGCGACTACGCCCATCGCTTTGGCTATATAAGCGGTATCACCTGTTTCTAATGCATCAGATAAAAAAATAGCGATACTCTCTTGATTCTCCAACGCTACTGCCGGATCGTAATCATAGATAGGTTCTTTCATGATTTCCTCCACGCTTCCGCAAGTTGCAATGCGGTCTCTAAATCTTTTTGCTGGCTGCGTTTATCGCCTCCGCACAGCAATAGATGAACATGCTTAATATGCAAAAGGTTGCTGATGGGAGTCGAATTGCGGACAATCATATCGCTCTTTCAAGGGATGACATGTCCTTTTCTATCTCTTCAGGATCACTATGAAACGCAATACGGTTTTCGGATAGAAATCGTTCAAATTCCATTCGGTTCATATTTAAAGAAGCACCCTGGCCTGATGTAATAATCCGCTCCTCGTAGAGCCTTAAAACAAGCTCCCGCATGATAATATCCTTAGCCCTGCCTGGAGGAAGCTTTATTTGCGAAGCTATCTTAGATGGTATTTCCAGAATAATTGATTCCATGGCATTTCCTTTGGTCTACAATTTAACCTGAAAGTTATGGCTCTTCCGGCTACTTACTCAAAAGTACCCCGTCAATGCCAGAAAGTCAATATTCACCAACAAAGGAACAACCCCAACCATTTTATTAAACGCCTCTTTCGGGCATCAAAAAGCACCCCCTAAGACACTTTTAGCCCATGATTAAAGTAATTTACCGGGGTCAGACCCTGAATTTAAAGCATTTCACCGGGGTAGCTCCGGTAGATGGCACCGGGGCGTCTTTGCCTGTCGTAGCGAAGCATAGATCCCGCCCAGCGGGGCCCCGTTTATCCCGTTAAACCACTTTGTCTTTTGTTTAACTGGGATGCAACCTTTTTTTGCTATTGTTTAACTGGGGTTTCATCGGGGTTTCACTGGGCGCGAGACTTTCTTGCAAACTTATGGACCCCATTCAAGAAATCGGTAAAATATGCTGCGGTGTTTGATGGCAAAAAAAGTTATTTACTTATTTATGGACGTCCCCCCACTGCCCATTATAGCCCAGGCGATCGTTGCCATGGATTTCCCGGTAGATTTTCTCCCCGCAGTCCCCTGCCCCAACGATTATAAGGTTTTTAGCTTCGGAAAGCCTTCTGCTCAATGATCTCAATAGTGCGCGGGTAATCACCCTGGATGGCTTATTATTGTCACTGGCAAGCTCAAAATAAAGGCGAACAGCCAATCGACAGCCGGAAACATGGCAGGATTACTTCGCCTCCGCACAAAGCCTGGCTGAAGACTTCCCTGAGGATATCAGCGATCTTCCATTAGAGACCTGTGAAGACCTATGACGAAATACATGCTGGATACCAATACATGCATCGCCGTTATGAAGGGACGTGCGGCAGTCCGATCAAAAATCAGCAGCATTGATCCCGTCAAAATCGGATCTCAAGCATTGTGCCGGCCGAACTTTCCTACGGGGTATGGAAAAGCAAGCAGCGCGAATGCAATCAACAAGCGCTCGATGATTTCTGTTCAATTTGCAATATTGGGGACTGGCCGCGGCCCGGGCGGCAGATACATACAGGGAAATACGGGCTTTTCTGGAGCAGCAGGGACGCATAATCGGGGCGAACGATCTCCTCATAGCAGCTCATGCCAGAGATCTTAATACTGTACTCATCACGAACAATACTCGTGAATTTGAAAGAATCCCCGATCTGCAAATTGATGACTGGACTTCCTGACTCCGTTTTCCGCCCTCTGCCCACCGCCTTCTGCCTTCCGTCCTATGTATCTTAATCATCCGGAATTCAGAATCCACTTCTTATAATGTAAATTCAGATTGACATTTGTTGCAAAAAATTGTTAACTATCTTTAACAATTTTTCAGGAGAGGTCACAATGGAATACTGGTTTTCCGAGCAGGAGGCAAGGCTTCGAAACCTGCCGACCACAAAAAGGTATCTTTATGAAAAGATCGATTGGTCCGTCCGATGCCTTGGCATTCTCGGCGCCCGGGGCACAGGCAAAACCACAATGATGCTCCAGCATCTGTCTGGTTGTCAGCCCGATGCGGAAAAAGCGCTTTACGTCTCAATCGATCATCCAAGGTTCCAGCCCCTGTCCCTGCATGAATTCGGCAGAGAATTCCATGAATATGGCGGCCGAGTCCTCCTTCTGGACGAGGTCCACAAATACCCCAACTGGGCGGGCCATATCAAAACGCTCTATGATTCCTGCCCGGATCTGCAGGTCATTTTTTCCGGTTCAAGCGTTCTGCAAATGCAGGACCAGAATGCCGACCTGAGCAGGCGTGCTGTTATGTACTGCCTGCATGGTCTTTCGTTCCGGGAATTTTTGTTTTTTGAACTTGCTAAATTCTTTCCTGCTCTGACGCTCAGTGACGTACTGCAGGACCATGCTGCACACGCCCGAAAAGTCAACAACAGCATCCGGCCGCTTCAACATTTCCGCAATTACCTGCAGTATGGATATTATCCGTTTTTCCTGGAAGGAAAGGACGTCTATTCAATAAAACTGGCCAATGTAATCAATCATGTTCTGGAAACCGACCTGCCTCAGGGCAAACACATAGACCTGCGCCAGATCGGAAAGCTTAAAAAGCTGCTTGTATTTCTTGCCTTAAGTCCGCCTTCACGGATCAACATACAAAAACTGTCCGCCAGTACTGAAATATCGAGACCCAAGATCTATGAATATCTTGAAAGCCTTCATCAGGCAAGGCTCTTAAACCTTGTCAGAGACGGCAAGGGAGGCTACAAGGTGCTTTCAAAACCGGACAAGATCTACCTGGAAAATCCAAACCTCGCACATGCGCTGATTGAGCAGATCCACACCGGCTCCCTCAGGGAAACATTTTTTGTAAACCAGTTGTTAAATGCCGGTATGTGCCGGCCCGGACGATCCGGCCAACCGCTCCGAACTGCGTCCAAAGGAGATTTTCTGGTCAATGAAAAATTCACTTTTGAAATCGGAGGCAGGAATAAAGGAACCGCACAAATAAAGGGAATTGATAACGCATTTATCGCAGCCGATGAAACCGAGGTCGGCTTCGGCGCCAAAATTCCCCTCTGGCTCTTCGGTTTTCTTTACTGACTTCCACCATCTCCGCCTTCTGCCTTCCGACCTCTGTCTTCTGACTACTGTCCTCTGTCGTCCATCCTCCGTCTTCTGACCCCTGCCCCCTGGTCTCTGACCTCTGACTACCGACCTCTGGCCAACATTCCACCTCTATCCAGGCGCTTAACTGTCTCCCTGGCAGACACTATGGGAACGCCGGCTCATACTCGAAGACTGGACTGAGACCTGAGAACAGCTCAACTGTTCATTCCTGAATAAAGAGGAATTTGAAACATAGGACTGAAACACAGCAACCGGTTGCAATTTACAGCCCTGATTTTAAGGACAAAAATGAGGCTCCAAGGGGTGAAAACAGCTTTTTACTGGACGTATTTGATGATATTTGAGCATGTTATGTTGGTCCGACCCCGGAAGCCC
>CAYTTQ010000125.1:0-6174 GCA_964440795.1 uncultured Desulfobacterales bacterium
CGGGCGGAAGCCGAGATGGCAAAATGTGAAGTTATTTTTGCGCGAGCCCTTAGGCTATGCACGGTCATATGGGTGTCACCCAAACGTTCGAACGATACTTACCGGTGCCTCGTAGGGTTTATAAGGTAACGCAGCTTCTTTTGCAATGCGTCCCGGGATAATAACGCCTGAATCGAGCTGTCCGTAATTCACAAACGTCCTGCCGTCGATCATCACCTTCATCCCATCAACACTGTCCTTTAAAGGAACGGCAGCCTCAACCCCGCGGTATTTTTCGGCCAAATCAACGTACCCCAGCTTTTCCGCCTCTTTTCCAATGTCAATCTCCAGAAACACCCCGGAGTCATCCGCTATATCTTCCTTATACATTGCCCCGATCTTTCCTAAAAGCTCGCCCAGTTTACTCTTCATATCCCTTCACCTCCGTATTTCCCACCGTTGAACTATAAATAAGCATTATCCGGCCGGAGTCAATGATAGCGGAACTCATTTTCCCTTTGAACCAGGGCAACAGGGTCTACACGTGATAGGTAGAAAGTCGGAGAGAATAATATCTTGCCGCAAGTAAAGGGGGCTACTTCACGGCCCGTTGCAACATACCGGGGGTTTAGTACCGGATGTCAACAGCGATCCCCGCAAAAACGGCCGTGTCATAGTCCTCCTCGGCAATCCCATGGCCGTCTTCATCTTCCAAACGGAGTTCACCGCTCAGGGCTGCACCACCGAGAAAACTGAGCCGAATCCGATCGTTGACTTGATAGCCTGCGACCCCAAACAGGGGAAATGCTCGATCCTGACCGATACCCTCGGGTGCGCCCCCTCTATCATCAAGCCGGAACCGCAGCTTTTTATAGCGAACGCCGACAGACACATCCCATTTGGCCCCTGAATCCCATTTGAGAGCAACCCCGGGCCCTGAAGTACCGGCAAGGCTTGGGCCGGTTTGTAAGGTAAGGCGATCGGTTATCTGCCACTTAACGATTAAGGCAGGAAATATGCTGGTGCCGTCTTCGAGTTCGCTCATCACCCCGATGCCGGGTCCAAACGTCAGGCGATCACTGAACCGGTAAGAGAATCCGGCAAAGCCGCCACCGGTCACGGCATCTTCCAGGTCACCACCACTTTCCACCGAAAAACGCAAAGCAGGCACGACAAAGAGTGTCCAGTTTCGATCAAAGCCCCATCGCACCGGCATGCCTATCCGGTACGAATTCACATCATCCCATGGGCGCAAGCCGGAAAAACCTCGACCACCTGAAAAATCATATGCGTCCCGAGTGTATCCCACAGAAATAGAGACGCTACGACGATAATCGCGAGTGTACGTAACTCCTCCCCGAACAATCGTCCGGTCGATGCTGAAACTCCCGCTGTTATCAATATCCGTGTCAACCCAGTGCTCGTATCCGCCGCTCACAAAAGACGACCACTCGGGTTGGGACTCGGGCCCGGACGTTTCGTCGGCAAACCCGATGACCGGAAACGCCAAGAGAATAAAGGGGATGAGAATGAGCCTTATGCAATGTCTTGTGCAGTCTTCGAACATTCCGGTTAATCGTTGCATGTCCTTTTCCTTTATTTTGTATTACCGAAACCCTCAATATCAATAGGTTATCCAAGATCAGGCTGCTCCCGATGATGCGGAAACCGAACTCCGTTCCCATGGCCTTGACGATTTCCATGGCCGCCTCATATGTCATTATATATGGTGCCGGGCGCGTTACCTCCTCGATGGTCAACGTGCCGTGGTCAAATCGGTCCAGGGTCGTCAACGCATAGGCATAATCAGTGATGACTTGCAAAAGCCCTTTGGCTTCATCCAGACCGATGGCTTGGTGAGCCAACGTTTGTTCTAAAAGGCCGACAGTGCGCCGTAAATCAACCAGTTTTTGTTCCTGTTCCCGCAGCCGCTTTTCGTTGAGGGTGAAGCCCCTGATCAGGTGCTCCCGCAGCACATTGGTGGCCCAGATTCGAAATTGGGTGCCGCGCCTGGACTTGACCCGGTAACCAACCGATATGATAACATCAAGATTGTAAAAATTGACCTTACGGCGAACCTGCCGGCCACCTTCATTTTGAACTACCGAGGATTGCTCGGTAGTTCCCTTACGGGTCAACTCGCCTTCTTTGTAAATGTTACGGACGTGCAGGCCGATGGTGTCCGTATCCTTATCAAAGAGTTCGGCCATCTGACGTTGATTGAGCCAGACCGTTTCCTGTTCCAGGCGCACATCCAGCGCAGCCTTGCCGTCCGGCGACCGATATAGAATGATCTCGCCCTTATCGGAACTTGCTGTTTGATCAATTTTTTTTGCCATTAATCCGTTCCCGGAATATAATTTTCTTAGACAACTGTTATTTCGCTGCCCGATTCGCGACTCAATTCATTCGACATTATCCATCTGCCACACGGCGGTTTTTTGCCACTGCGAGCATAAACCCTCAATCATCCGGTCCCCGGTGCGAGGTAGCGTCTTCGTCAACCCAGTCTTCCTCGGTGTAGGACATGCCCTTTCGCCCCGGCACATAGCGCATCAACTCCTTGTATGTGAACGTGGAGGGGTGTGCCTCAAACTCGGACCAGGCGGCATTATAGGAAATGAAACGGCCGGGAGACAGTGCCGCTTCAATGGCCTTTTCGAGGGGATCGACCTGTTTTCGCTTCGCGGGACTCATGGTACTCTTATTAATCCTTCCAGATACCGGCCTTCACCAGCCGCTGAATCAGCGCTTTGCGCCGCAGGTGGCCGGCCATCAATTTTTTCAGTTCGGTTTGAAATTGCTTTTTGGTCGCAAACAGGTCATAGGCTTCGGCGATGTCGACAAGTATACGGCATGCTTCGTCATACCCCCGGCCCGATCCACGCTCGACGGGTTCTTTAACCAACGTCCAGGCCTTGGGAAAATCGCTGGACATGGGCATCGAAATAGCGCTGCATCAGCTTACCGGGGTCGCCTTTGAAATCTCCCCAATTGTATTCGTTGGTGAAGCTCACCGGCGTGATTGTGGCCCGCGTCGCGAGCGCCCGCAGCTCGGCCATCTCATCTTCCTTCAAAGGCCGGTCAATGGCCAAGAACTCATAATACTGGTATTCGCTCATGGTTTCAGTTCAGCCTTTATCCGCCGGTACTGGTCCGGATATTTACGTTCGAGCAAATCGACAATCGATTTGGACTTCACCTGTCGTATGAATTCATCCGTTAGTAATTTTTATAAAATGCCTCCGCCATGAATTTCGCGAACTCCTCTGTCTTTTCCGGGCTGCGGGCCACCACCTGCCACGGTTCCAGGCGCGCGATTTCGGTTTGCAGGTCTTTGGCGGTTTTGTTGCTACAACCCAGGATATCCTGGACCGATGCGGCCGAAACCCCTTCGCATTGAAAGATGAAAGCAAACTCCAGCAGTTCCTGAAAATTGAAAAACTTCTGCTGGTAATCATTGGGGGACTGGCTGGCAAAGAACACCACGATGCCCTTGGAGCGCCCCTCGCGAATGATGCGCTGCAGAAAGATGTTACGCTGGCTCAGGTAGTTGTGGGCCTCATCGATGACCAGGATGGATCGAATGGTGCGCCGCCCATCCCGGACCGGGCTGTCGGGCAACAGCGCCATTTCCTTGTATAACCGCTCGATCACCAGGTAAGCCACCAATTCCTTCAATACCGGCATGGCGTGCACATCGATCAGCAATGTTCGATTGGAAAGCCGGTCGATGGGGGCCACATCACTGCCATGACGCCAGAACAGATCGAAATCCGAGAGGCCCCGCAGCACCTCGATAAGGCTGTCGTCTTTCTTGTTGTCGGCTTCGTACATGACCGCCTCCATGATGGAGGTCTTGCCCGCGCCGTTCATGCCGCCGATCAAAAAGATACTCCGGCCGTCCTCGCCCACCGGGAAACGGATTTCGGTGGCGAACTGAAAGGACTTGTAGTTCTCGATGGTCAATTTGCGGAATTTCATTTTTGGCCCTCACCAAGTTCCCAGAAGCCTCGCGGGGAGTCGCTGCGCAGCGTTCCATCCTGGGTCATGCGATAACGCTCCCATTTGGCGTTGTTCTGCCAGGCATATTCGTTGGTGCTTTCACGCCATACCAAATCGCCGGGCAGCAATTTGCCTTTCAGTTGCCGACCCATTTCCTCGATCACATCTGCGACCCCGGCCCTGCCGCCCAATGCTCGCAAGGCCTTGATAATATTTTTCCGAAGGACGCTTTTGTCCGTCTTAGGCGTCCGTGACCGTTTTGTAGCTGGTTTCTTGGGTTTGGTCACAGCATCGCCAAGACCGAGCCGTGCGTTCAGGTCTTTGACAATCCCGGTGAATTCGTCTGCGAGATGCTGCAAAGTTTGCTCGGTCTGGGATTGGGTGCTCAGGTCCGCCGCCAGCCGGGTCTTTTCAGCCCGAAGGGCGTCCGGCACAGGCACACCCATTTTCTCCAGTTTTTCAAACGCTTTGGCGATTTCCCGCAGTTGTGCCTCTTTCTCACCGGTATCCGCATTATTCGACCCGCAATCAATTCTGTCGATGACATCACGGACCAAATCGATCAGAAGGCTCGGATCTTTTACAAAGCGGTTGATGTCCTGGTTCATGAAATCGATTCCCTTTCAGGGGAGGGACGGCTTTTCAGAATGTCCCGCAAAGCGTCATAGACGCCGGTACGCCGCTCCTTGAATTCATAATCGTAAACCGTTTCCAGCAGATTGCACACCTTGGCTAGGCTCACATTGTTTTGCCGACACAATTCATCGAGCAATCGCTGGTCTTCTTCGGATAGCTTCATTTTTCCTTGCCTCGCTTGCCATCAAGACAAGACCTGTCGGTTCCGATCTCGAAGGCCCAAGTTCCCGGTAAAACCGCCTTTTTCGATAATAGCCGTTTATGATACTCTTAATGGCATCATGACCCCGATGTCCATTAAGGCAATCAAAAATAGCCGATCTTGATACCATTAACAGGTTCATGGTTTCATTTTCATCCAAACGGCGTCTCTACCGGATTTAACGCATTTCACCGCGCCGTCCTCGCGGAGCCGGGAGAGCACCCGCTTGATGGTCGGACGGCTTACATTGGCGCATGCCTGCGCCAGATCGGCGTAACGAAAATTGGCGGGCAGTTTCCCAATGGCCGCCATGACCATTTCGCTCTTTGCGCCATGGGCCGATGTCAGTTCACCGGTCCGGTGTTCAAATTCACGGTAAGCGGCAAGCAGCATCACGCCGAGAAAATATTCCCACCACGGCAGCAGGGTGTGCCCACCATCATGCCAGCCCTGGGAGGATTTGTAGAGGGCGTCGTAATAGCCTTCCCGTTGGTTTTCAACAAGGTGCTCAAGGCTGATATAGCGCCCGACCTCAAACCCGGCCTGATAGAGAAGGAGCAGGGTCAACAGCCTCGCCATCCTTCCGTTTCCATCGGTGAAGGGATGGATGCAGAGGAAATCGAGGACATAGGCCGGGATCAGCAACAGGGGGTCGATTTCTCCTTGTTCCCATCCCTTTTTATAAAGGGTATGCAGCCGATCCATGGTATCGGGTGCCTGATGGGCGGGGATGGGTTGGAAGCGGGTCACCTTGGTGCCGTCTGGATGCGTTTCGGCAATCTCGTTGTCCGTCATTTTCCACCGCCCACCCTGCTGGGCCACAAACTGATACAGATCCCGGTGGAGCTGCAGCACAACACCGGTGGTAAAGGGCATGTTGGCATGGTTGGCGTGAATGGTCGCCAGGGCGTCCCGGTAGCCGGCAATCTCCTGTTCGGAGCGGTTCTGGGGAGTCGTCTTATGGTCGATGAGCTTCTTGATCCGTTCCACAGGCGCCTCGATTCCTTCGATACGGTTGGAGGATTCGGTGCTCTGGATAATGGCCACCTGCCGCAACGACTCGAGGACCTGCGGTGTTTGCTGGACAAACAGCGCTTCTTTTCCCCGGTACTCACCCAACAGACGGATCGTCCGCAGGAGCGAATGGGGTATCGGTTGTCTTTCGATGAAATCCCCTTCGAATGAATTCATGGATCACTCCGCGGTAGAAAAAAGGATGAAGGCGGAAAAATGAAGGATGAATTGGGATCTTTTTTGCTCATCGTTTCTCCTTGGCGTTTTTGACGCAGGTCACCGGTGGCCGGTTTCGAACACGAACATACGGCCCGGTTTAACCTCTTCCCTTCGGCAGG
>CAYTTQ010000126.1:0-6028 GCA_964440795.1 uncultured Desulfobacterales bacterium
GGTTGATTCGGACACGGGGTCACTCGAAAGTGTTCATGGATTGAACATATTACGTAATGCATGTCAAGGAGAAAAAAGCTTTGATTTTTTTTGGGGAATCTATCAGGATTTGTCTTCGAAGGATTTTAATGGAAGAAATAGCCTTGAGCCGTTATCGCTTAAGGGGACAAAACCGAATTGCTCATAAAACCCCTTGGCGTTATCATTAATGGCATCGACAACCATGGCATAGATTGCGATCTGGTCGCCGACCGACAGGGTTCGCTGAATAGCATCTACCAGTAGCATTTTCCCGATGCCGCATCCCTGAGCATTATGATTGACTGCCAGCCTGCCAACCAGAGCAGCGGGAACCGGATGCTTCGGCAACTTCCTGGCCGGTTTTTGGGGCAATTGCGCCAAACCGATGGATAATGAGCTCAAGGTGTAATAACCTATCGCCTCTCTAGCATTGTCCGGCAGCACTGCAACGAAAATACGACTGATACGACGTCGGATATCCTGCCCTGCCTGCTTATGAATATACCGATCCAGAGCTTCTACATTGCAGTGGAAGCCGGATCTGTTATGAGCGGCGTCCAGCGGCACAATGACCAGATTCTGTAAATTCGTCATTTGCTGATGACGCGCTTTTCATATTCTTCAAATGCTGCGATCAATTTGCGATTAAAACGGACCGGAGCAGCCAGCGCATCGAAAAAGGCCCTTGAATTTTTCGCATCCAACTTCATCATCTGGTGTTTCTGGACGGTTTCCTCTGCGCGCTCCAAGGCACTGGTCAGTATAAAATGACTGATGGTCTTGCCCTCAAAATTGGCCGCACGTGCTATAAGGCGCTTTGCGGCACTTTTCACACGGAGGTTGATCCGCTCGTTTCTATTTTCAGTTAATGCGTCCATAGTAAAAGCTCCCCGAAAAATTCATTCATGCAATGAGTGTACGTCATAATGGTGCTTTTGTCAACAGCAAACCTTTGTAACGTTGGTAAGTATGTTACGTTATTTTTCAACATATTGTAATCTGGGGACGCTGGTAAGAAAGTAAAGGACGTGAAAAGGGGTTCATAAAATTATAAGTTTTCAGGTTGTTCTCCGGCTTCTTTCCGGAGTTGTGCGATTTCGGTCTCAGGCGCAACTCCCCAATGCCTCAAGAGTGCACAGCCATTGGTTAAAATGGCGGCACATGTTACGGATTTTATCCAGTCCAGAATGTCACGCTTGGCTTTGTCGTAGCTTAAAAACCCTCCGCGATATGTATATCCGGCCTTTTTGTCCTTGCTGGTCAGCACTGACATGGCGTCCACAAAAACATTTCTTGCTGCCAGATAAGGCTGCAATAAGCGCCTGACGAACATTTCCTCGGTCTGGCGGCCCTCTGCTGTGATGTGCAGCCGGATCAGTCCGCTCAAGGCTTGCCTCCCAGGATATTCTTCTCCCACAGCTCGGAAAGGCTGTACCTTGCCAGCCACTGCTCCAGGGAGCCTTCGTCCAGCCGGTATACCCTGCTGGCCCGGGTTTGCTTCTCCCGCTCCACCACCAGTACATCATCTGCCCTGAATTCATCCACCAGCCTGGGGGATTGAGTGGCCAGAATGATCTGGCTTTTCCGCGCCGCGCTTTTCACCATCCCGGCCAGGGAAGACAATGCCGCCGGGTGCAGACCGAACTCCGGTTCATCCAGGACAAAGCGGCTGGTCGGCCCGCCGGATTCAGCATCCTGAATCAGTGCACCTTCCGAATGTCCGGCCCCCAGCTCCAGCTCAAGCGGACTGGACCTGTCCGTGCCAGACCAGGCAACATTCTCCCTGGTAAAGATGAGCTTACCCCCGCTGGCATGGGCCAGCGCAAATTCATAACGGTTGAATTGGCCGTCATCTCTGGCAAAAACCAAATCGGCTTCCATGACTGGCGTGACCGCCGACCCAAAATGCAGAATGGAATCGGAATAGCCCTGATCGCCAACAAACCGCTGCAAGGCATTTGTGGTCATGAAATTGAGCATCCGGAAAAAAGAGACCAGATTGCTCTTGCCCGCTGCATTGGGGCCGATGCACAACACATTGACGTCCCTGAACTCTATGTCCTGGCCCAGGGAGGCAAAAGATTTAAAGCCTTTTAGATGGAGATGATTAAGCTTGAACTGATCATTCATGGCATTCTACCTGGTTGATATTTGGGGCCGGAGTCTTGAGGGTTGGGATTGGAGCTAAAGGGTCACATCTTGATTATTGACTATTGGCAATCTCCAATCGTTCAGTTCTCTCGCTTCCATGGATGCTATCGTCGTTCGTTGTTGAGCCATCAGCCTCGGAAGCCGGCGGATGCATCCATGGCACGGCCTCTGCGGGTGGAATTTCCGGGTGCGTTTTATCATGTCATTAATCGGGGCAATAGAATTTGTAGTGGGGTCGGACCTCGGCAAGCATTTGAATCGACTAAAGAACCACCTAAAAAAGGTCTCGCTTTAGGGCTTAAAACCCGCTCTTTGACCCCAAAAAAGGGCTTTTTCTTTGGCACGGATTGCGCGGATGACACGGATTTGATTCTTTTTGTTGTTGTAGCAGGGAATCAGGCACCCGATTTCCTGCTACGAACAATCCTTCGGAAGGAGTGGGTGCCTGTTTACTGACTTCTGGGACCAAGGGGTCTCTGCGGTAACCCAGGATGGCGGCCAGCCGATCGAGAAAAGCCTTCAGATCTTTCTCGTCGCGGAAGAGTTTCCGTCGTTCGATGCCTCTGGCCCCCAGTTAAATGGCTTTGCCTGCACTTCGTGATTTAACGGGGCGGGCATGATGTGCTGAAGCAGGCTGGGTGCGTCTAATCTGGGCTGGCGGGGCATAAAGATCCACAGGTCAGAGGTCAGAACCTTCAGAACTTTTTGGGGATGCCTGATCCGTATCGCTGATCAGCCGACGGCTTCATTCGCTGCCTGCCGCCTGCTTGTCATCTTCCCTGAAGCATTCAGGCATAGCGTAGATAGACTTATACGGTTCCCTTTGAATCTGTTTCTCTTTGAGTTCTCGGAAACCTTCTCGCTTGAGCATCTCTATGACCTGTTCTTCCTGGGTCTTTCTCACTTTTTCAGCCATTTCTTAAACCTCTCAATGTAAAGCTCGTAATTGTCCTTCATATCTTTCTTAAAATGCCGTTTTAACATATTTTAGTACTTTTTTCTCTAAGTTGCAAGTTCTTGCCAAAGCTTCTCTCATGAGTTTGCGGGACGTTATGTTGCATCTTAAGTTTACTCCAAGCCATCAATTATGGCGCCTTTCGATTTCAAGTCTGATTTGATTCTGCCGAAATGCTCAGCTGAATCCACGCTGTCCGAATAAATGGTCAAATTCCGTTTGAAATCCAAAATGTTGACGATATTCAATTCTTCTTCATATCTCGTTTTTGGTTCCAATCCGAGCACCCCCTCTCAGGAGACTAAAAGGCACAGAAGCAACGACTTTCAGTGACCACCATGGTCCATGGATATCACTTTTCGCCAGCCCATGCAATTAAGTGGTGCCGTTACATACATTCAGGCTCCGGAAATTGGCAAACGACTCTATTCCCCGCGTTTTGCTCAAGGTGTTTATCGGCTTTTGTATAGATTTCCGCCACGCGGCGTGATTGCCGTGGCAGGGTGTCGCGGAGTTTTTCGAGATAGCCTTTTTCTAGGACTACGAATCCTGTTTGACATTGCTGATTGTTTGTTATATTTCTAAAAATCAGTATATTTACTGCATAATGGAAATAAAATATGAACTTGATCGAATTTAAAAACAAGATGTTTGACCTCGGGTGTTTCAGCATTCATCAGGTATATGCATGGCGGCCGGGATTTGATCGCAATAATTTGGTCCGCTGGACGAAAAAGGGGTACCTCGTGCATCTGCGGCGTGGATGGTACGCCTTTCCCGAATACAAAGATAAGCCGGATTTCGCCGAATATATCGCCGGCAAAATCTACAGCCCCTCCTACATCAGCCTGCACTCGGCGCTGGCATTTTATGGATTGATTCCCGAATCCGTGGTCCAGATAACCAGCGTCACATCACTGAAAACCGCCTCGTTTACAAACGACTTCGGTGAGTACTCCTACAAAAGCGTCAAGAGCGATTTGATGTTCGGCTATTTCCGCCGACCACTTACAGACGGTCGGACAACGCCCTATGCGACCAGAGAAAAGGCACTGCTGGATCTGCTATATCTTTATCCATTCTATAATACGGAGTCCGAACTTCTCGAACTCCGGCTCGATCGGGATATACTGCGTGAGAACTGGGACCGGCGGACATGGCTCTCAATGGGAAAGCGCTTCCAATGTGCACGCCTTGAAAAGCGCATGCGGTTACTTGAAAAGGTGTATAAGTTATGATCTCAATGGACCAGATCAAACATTACTATCCGGCCTCAATGGCTGAGAATGCGGTCTTTCAAAGGCACATCCTCAAAGAATACGTACAGCTATTAACCCTGGATTATCTTTCCACCACAGAGCACATCCGCAAAATGACCTTTATCGGCGGCACAAACTTGCGACTGGCCAAGGGCATCGATCGCTTTTCCGAAGACTTGGATTTTGATTGCAAAAACTTTACCGAAGAAGCGTTTATCCGGATGTCCGATGATGTTCTTACCTTCCTGAAACGCAGCGGATTTAACGTGGAGGCCAGAGAACGGGAAAAGAGCCGGTTGAAGGCGTTTCGACGCAGCCTTTATTTCCCGGAGCTTCTGTTTAACTTAGGTCTTTCCGGTCATCGGGAGGCGCGTTTCCTGCTGAAAATCGAATCCCAGGATCAGCAGACACCCTATGAACCCGTCATGGAATTCATCAGGGGTTGCGGTTTTTTCTTCCCATTTCCGGTTCCGTCCGAGGCGGTACTGTGTGCCATGAAGATTGCCGCCATGCTCGCCAGAGGCAAAGGACGTGATTATTACGATGTCATGTTCCTGTTGTTACGGACAGAACCGGATTATCAGTTTCTTACTAGCCGCTGCGATATCCACAACCTTGCCGAATTAAAGGCTGCTGTTGAAGTATC
This sequence comes from uncultured Desulfobacterales bacterium, assembly GCA_964440795.1. GTDB lineage: Bacteria > Desulfobacterota > Desulfobacteria > Desulfobacterales. The sequence goes on from CAYTTQ010000126.1 coordinate 5,033, forward strand.
GCTGCAAGCGGTTGATCTGCGCCGGAAACAAAAGGATTTCGAACACCTTCTGTTTCATCGTGACAACAGTCGACGCATCCTGCATTTTGCAGAATTTATACGTTCCCTGTAACAGCACCATAACCGTCACTATTTTCTTTATACTGGATGGACGATACCTTACGGATTTTCTCTAAAACTGGATTGCCAGGCCAATAGTTTCAAGTTTGTCTAAAGCCAATTCACCACAGAGGCTCAGAGAACGCAGAGGGGGGAAATCATGCTACAGTTTTTGGGGCAGATAAGAATTACCCCCAAAGTTATCAGGGGAACCTTCGGGTACTCACAGCCAGAAGACGTCTATCCATGACTCAATTTCCTTGAATTCTGGATCACCCGTCAAAATTGAGGCAAACAATTCCTCGGCTCCTGCGATGACAAAAGCATCAGCATAAGAGACAGAATATCGAGCTTTGATCGAAGCGGCATGCAGGATGCGCTCTGTCGTGGCTGCAAGAAGTTCTATCGGTAAGAGGGCCATGTCCTCCACAATGGACCTGGCTGATTCTTCGCCTTTCCTACGTGAGATAATGTAATAGATTTCGCCAAGATTGATCAGAGAGAGACTAACCTGTGCCTGGCCGGTCGATGCTTCTTTAAGTATCTTTCTGATCTGCTCGCCTCCGTGTTCCCCTTGGAAATACGCAAGCAGCGCATAACTATCGAGGATATACTTTGGCTTTTTCACGAGCTTTCTCTGTTTTTCTGTCCTGTATAAGATCCTCAGTCAGGGAGTGGCCACCAGCTAATTTGCCGTACAGGCCGTCAACCGGATCAGCTCTCTGTGGGGTGAGGACAATTTTTCCTGCTGATTCGGAAACCCGGATTTTCATTCCCGGTTTCAGGCCGATCTTTTTTCTGAGCACGGCAGGGATCACGACCCAGCCTTTCGAAGAGACAGTGACTGTTTTTGATTGTGCAAAGGACATGTACACCCCCATTCGTTATACATTTACG
>CAYTTQ010000127.1:0-5988 GCA_964440795.1 uncultured Desulfobacterales bacterium
GTCCAGCACATCCTGCAAGACCTGAACCTGCTTTTTGGACAACCGAACCGATCCCGTTCGTCGGGCATAAAAAAAATACCCGATAACGGCAACGATCATCAGTAATAGTAACCACCCCATTGTGCGATCACCTGTTCACCCCACCACAAAAGATAAAAACCAACAAAACGGTAACTTATATGGACACTTCTATCAACTGGCGTAGGCGGTGTCAAATCCGATCTTGGACCCTAAATCCACCGCCAAATCCACCGCTTGCCGAGTTTGCCGGAGATGCGCGGCGGTGGGCACGCCGACGTACACGTCTACTTCAAGTGCCCACCAACAAAGCAGATCCGGTCAGTTGGACCCGCCAACGCAAGTTCCAGCTTGACAAAACGGGCATGATCACACACAAAGAGAGTACGTTCTATGATCACAGACGCGTCGGACATACTGAAATCCCTGGAGTCGGGATACGGATTGCCCGTACTCTCCACGGTAGCCTTAAGGCTGGTGGAGATGGCCACCGACGAATCCGTTTCGGCCAAGGAACTGTCGGCCCTCATCGAAAAGGAGCCGTCACTGGCGGTACGCCTGCTGAAACTCGCCAATAGCGCCTTCTTTCGCTCCACCCATCCAGCAACAACGCTTGAACAAGCCATTGTTCGGGTGGGACTGGCACGCCTACGGATGATGGCGCTTACCCTGAGCCTGCGCGAGACCTTTCCTATGGGAAAGAGCGGTGCCATCGATTATGAAAAGTTTTGGCGCAATTCCTTATACGTAGCGATATTGGCGAGATACTTGGCGGATCATACGGGAACCGCAAATCCCGATGAGGCGTTTCTGGCTGGACTCACCCTGGAAATCGGCCTCCTGATCTTCTTTGATCTCCTGGTCAAAGACCGAGAATCAGATATAGACCTCCCGGTTGATCCCCTGGGAAACAGCCTGACCGAGGAGAGAGCACTTTTCGGTATCGACCATCGTCAGGTGGGAGCCATCGCCCTGGAATACTGGCGTTTCCCGGAACATATCGTACGGTGCCAGTACCTCTATGGGGACCGGGCCATGGCCGACGATGCAGCGCCCCTGGCCAAAATTTGTGAAATGGCCAAGATATTGGCGGCCTGTCTGTTAAAAAAGTCGGGCGATTTTCAGTTCCTTTTTGTCCAGGCGGACCAGACCTTCGGTGTGGACGCCCACAAGATGAACGACATCTTGTTGCATACCTTCAATCAGGTCGAAAATGTCGCCGAAAACCTGAGGTTGGAGATGGACAGAGATCAGGATCTCCTGGAAGTCATGGAAAAGGCAAACAGCGCGCTCAGCCGGATATCCGAACGGATCATGGCGTACGACTGCAGCAACCAGTCCGAGGAACTACCCACCTTCGCCTCCATGGGCGAGGAGGGGGACACGGTGAACCGAACCCTTCAGGCCGTGGCCCATGAAATTCGAAACCCGTTGACCGCCGTGGGGGGGTTTGCCAAGCGATTGGCGTCATCCCTTGACCCCGCCTCAAAGAGCGGTCGCTATGCCCAGGTCATCGTGGATGAAGCCCTCCGCTTGGAAAACGCCCTTTCCGAAATGACCGGAACCACGGAGCCATAACGGCGTTTCCCGCTGGTCCTACCCCCCCTACGTTACACTGGGCGATGACCCCTATTCCTGAAGTTCGATGATGAGTTGTCCCGCTTCCACCTGAAGGTCTGCCACACCGGCGCTGAGCAATGTCCGAATCCGAAAAAGACTGGACCGCTTTTTTTGTACTCCCGCCGAAGGGGACGGGCTCATCTCTTCACTCGTCATATCCCCCTCTCTTCATGGGCCGGTCACCGGGCCCGTTTCTTTTTGTCCCACAATCAACAGCCCTCGTACCGGATGCCCCGACTGCTTTCGAATGTCTCCTTCGGTTTGCGCGACCACGTGAAACCCATGACGGCTCAAGCAATCTGCAACATAGGTCTCCGAATGGGCATAGCGGCCACTGGGAAAGAGACGGTAGGTCAGACTCGGGTCTTGAAGGCGTTCCACGGAAAGGGCCATGATCCCGCCATCGACCAGATACAATGACGCGGATCGAATAACCGGATCCAAATTCCCCACGTAAACCAAGACATCGGAACTGTAGATCAGATCCACCGGCTGGGAAAGCCCCCAATCTTGAAGGATGTCAAGAACCGCCAGCCGGTCGTACACATCCTTCTCCGCCGCCTTGGCCAACATCTTCGATGATATGTCCACACCGATCAGGCGTTTGGCAAAGGGCCTGTAGTATACCGCACCCAGACCCGTTCCACAGCCCAGGTCCAGAACACGCATCCCTTTTCTCAGGTAAGGACGAACCAATCCAAACAGAAGTTCCGGTGTCCGGTACGCCAGCTCCTTGACCAGAATCCGTTCAAACGTGCCGGCACACTGGTCAAAGATGCGACGGACGTGTTCCACCGGCGCGGCATCCGGCGTTACCGATGTCCCCAGGCTTTGGCGCATGAATTGGGCCGCCGGATCATCCGGTTTTCTTTCCAGCACCTTCCCGTAATGAGCGTCGGCTTCCGCCAGTCGCCCCAGCTTTTGTAAAGAAACCCCGAGGTTGAAGTGGGCGGACGGATAATCGGGTCGGATCTCGGTCGCTTTTCGGTAAGACGCTGTGGCGGCTTCGGTCATGTTCAGCTCATCTTGCGCCACCCCCAAGTTGTTCCAAGCCTCGGCCATGTCGGGCACCCACGTCACGGCCTTTTGAAAGCAGGCGAGCGCTTCATCGGGCTCACCGATTTCGCGATACCCCACGCCCATATTGTTCCAGGCATGTCCGAAATCAGGCTGCCTCGCGACGATGGTCCGATAGATCGACACCGCATCCCGGTGATCATCTTCTTGCTGCTTCAGCATGGCCAGATTGTAGCAAGCGGGCACATAGGGCGGGTGAAGCGCTGCGGCCTTTTCAAGGACCTTTCGGGCCTTCTCCGGCCGGGACTGATCCAGGAATACGGTGCCCAGGGCATTCAGTACCGCTCCCCACTCCGGGTTTTGTCTCAACACCTCCCGGTAGCCCGTTTCCGCATCCCCCAGCCTGCCCTCCCGGTGGGCCAGAGCGGCGTTGTGCAGGATCTCTTCACAGTCACCTTGCCTGCCATTTGTTTTATCGATCATTTGATTGGACGACCCCCCTGCCCGGCGCTTTGCAACATAACAAAACGAGGCCCCCGGCTAAAGAGAATTCCGCCCGGGATCCCACCGGCGGGGATTCAATAATCCCGCAAAGCAATGATGTGCCACGATAATGCTTGACATCGTTCATGATTGCTTTCATCATTATGGGTTGATGGTGTGCGTTACCATCGCCGCGAACGTTTCTACTTTAGGGCTCGCGCAAAAATAACTTCACAGAATGGGCGCTCGGATTTGGTTCGGATTTGGCCGATCCGATTGAGCAAAACCGCAGGCATAGCAGGCTATGTCGAGGTTTTGCGAGTGAGGTATCGGGCAAAGACGGGCGGAAGCCGAGATGGCAAAATGTGAAGTTATTTTTGCGCGAGCCCTTACGATGTGTCCGCCTGATACTTCCCTGGGATGACCATTTCGTCTGATAAAAGCGTGCCGGGTTTTCGCCCTCGAAAATCACGTTTTATGTTCAGCGCATTCCCGTCTCGAATAAGCAGGACACAATAAGGGTGGCAGCGGAACCGACGCCCGCGATGCGGGAGCCCGAATGGGGTCGCTCGACCACGGCATATGTCATAAACCGGGATACACCACGATGAACAGTTCAGTTGACAAACAACACAAACGGAATATTGACCGCCGCCGCACGTTCGGCATCATCAGTCATCCGGACGCCGGCAAAACCACGCTTACTGAAAAACTACTCCTGTTCGGCGGCGCCATCCAGATGGCCGGCTCGGTCAAGGCCCGAAAGGCCCGGCGTCACGCCGCCAGTGACTGGATGGCCATTGAACAGGAGCGGGGCATTTCGGTGACCAGTTCGGTCATGAAATTCACGTATCGCAATTTCGAGATCAATCTTCTGGACACCCCGGGACACCAGGATTTCTCCGAGGATACCTATCGGGTGCTGACAGCGGTGGACAGTGCCGTCATGGTAATCGACAGCGTCAAGGGTGTGGAAACTCAGACGCGCAAGTTGATGGAGGTCTGCCGCATGCGTAACACGCCGATTTTGACCTTCGTCAACAAGCTCGACCGGGAAGGCATGACGCCGCTTGATATCTTAAGCGACATCGAAGAATCCCTGCAGATCGAGTGTGCCCCCCTGTCTTGGCCTATCGGGATGGGAAAAGGATTTAAAGGCATCTACAATCTTCATCACCGGGTCTTGACCCTTTTCAAGCCGGGCCAGGAGCGATTGCCCACGGATTCGATCACCATCAGGGATCTTGCCGACCCCCGCCTTGATGACCTATTGGGCGGCAAAGCCGACCAACTACGCGAGGATGTGGCCCTCCTGGAAGGCGCCGCCAACCCCTTCGACCTGCAGGACTTCCTCAAGGGAAATCAAACCCCTGTTTTTTTCGGCAGCGCCGTCAACAACTTCGGGGTACGAGAGCTTCTGGAAACCTTTCTGGAAATTGCCCCCGCCCCCCTGCCCAGACCCACCACCACCCGCATGGTTTCTCCCGAGGAAAAGGCTTTTTCAGGGTTTGTCTTTAAAGTCCAAGCCAACATGGACCGCGCCCATCGGGACCGAATCGCCTTCCTGCGCATCTGTTCCGGCTGCTTTCGACGGGGGATGCGGATCCGCCACCACCGGACCGGCAAAGATATGCAAATCGCCAATCCGATCATCTTCATGGCCCAGGACCGCACCAGAGTGGAAGAAGCCCAGCCGGGAGATATTATCGGCATTCACAACCACGGTACCATCCGCATCGGGGACAGTTTCTCGGAAAAGGAGCCGCTCAACTTTACCGGCATCCCCAATTTCGCTCCCGAACATTTCCGGCGGGTGCGTTTGAAATCCCCCCTGAAGATGAAACAGCTCCAGAAAGGGGTTCATCAACTGGTCGAGGAAGGGGCGGTGCAGTTATTTCGCCCCCTGACGGGCAATACGTTGATCTTGGGGGCCGTGGGCGTCTTGCAATTTGATGTAACCGTCGCCCGACTTAAAAGTGAGTACGGCGTTGAGGCCACCTATGAACCGACGGGCTTCGCCACCGCCCGGTGGGTGAGCTGCAATGACCGAAAAAAACTTGCCGCATTCGAAAAGGCCCGCCAGGTCAACCTGGCACAGGATGCGGAAGGGAATCTCGCTTATCTGGCGGAAAGTGAATGGCAGCTACGATACATGGCCGAAAAGTGGCCGGAGATTACATTTCTCAAAACCCGCGAGTGCCAATGAAGAGACGACCGGTCGCCTCCCTGAACAGCCGTGACCGGACATGAAAATGTTGATGAGAACGTTGATGGACCCGCTTCATCCATCGGGCCGCTTTGAGGCGTTTCGCCCAAACCCTCCATCTAAACCCAGATCTTTGTCAACGGATGTTCCTTCAGCTGTTCCGCCCGGCTTCTTATCCGTGCTTCCACCGGGCTGAGATCGGCCAAAATGGCCGCTTCGGGGCAAACGCGCACACATTGAAAGCAACAGATACACCGGCGGCCGAATTCCGGATATGGTGAAAGCGTAATGGCCTGCACCGGACAGATTTCCTCGCACACCCCGCACTCGGTGCACCGCTCTTCGTCTACCGCTTTGCCGGGCAGGTGGGCTTTGGCCGATTCAAGCGTTGTTTTCTCCATATCGGCATGAACGCTTTCGGGCTGATATGCCAGATCTGAAAGAGAGATCGATTCGGGACGCCGGGACGCCGTCTTTTTCAACACCGCGTCAACCAACTCCCGGATCCGTTTCTCATCGCCTCTGTTGGGATGGCCTTCTCCCAAGGGCTTGTCACACCGCCACATCATGGAGTGTAGAGCCACCACTTTGGCGGCTCCGGCCAGCACAAAACCCTTATCGGTCAAAGCCTTGCCCATCTCGTA
>CAYTTQ010000128.1:0-5883 GCA_964440795.1 uncultured Desulfobacterales bacterium
AACCGCACCGGACCCGTTCGGTGTGCCTCGAGCTTGACGATGATATCCATCTTTTCTTCAAGCGTCTTCAGCTTCTTCCTGATACTCGCGGCCTCCTTGGCCTTGGCTTGATATTTCTTGAGCTCGGCTTCCGTTGTTTCAATGTTTTGGCTGATCCTTGATATCTTGCGGCTCATGGATATGGCGAAATAAGCCAACACACAGACGGTGAAGACGATACAAAGCAGGAATACCGAGACCTGACGACGAACGTTTTCTTTTTTTCGTGCTGCTCTGACCGGTAAGAGATTGATGGTAATCATTTGTCGTCCGCGCTCCTTGATGCCAGGCCCATGCATATCGCGGCTTGAGGTGCTACGCCGGACAGGTACTCTTTGCTGTACGTTTTCTCGTTGATTTCCAAGTTCCTGAATGGATCCAGAAACTCGACTTCGCTTGATGTCTCTGCCGCGAGGTGCTTCAGGAAGCCCTGCGTCTTGACGGCCCCTCCGCTCAAAATAATGCGTTTTATCGTTTCATTGGGATAGGTTGAATAGTAAAAATCAATAACACGCCGAATTTCACTGCACCAGCTTGAGACAAAGGAAAAGATGATATCTTGAAGATCTTGCTGCGGCATTTTGTCCGGGGTCTTACCGAGTTTTATTTCTTCCGCTTCTTCAAAGGAACAGCCGAGGCGGTTGACGATTTCAGCCGTGATTTCTTCCCCACCCACGGCGACGTCCCGGGTGAAAGCGGAAACGTTGTTTTTGACTATGTTTACGTTCAGTTTATTGGCGCCGATGTCGACCAGAGCCACACTGTTTTCTTCCGGGAAGTAACTTTGCTCAAAAGCCTTTTCCAGCGCGAAAACATCCACATCGATGATGCGAGGGCTCAAATCCGCCATTTCCAGAAGTTCTATGTATTCGTCCACCACTTCCGCCTTGGCGGCCACGAGCATGACATTCATCTGATTGGGGTTGGATTCATGAGCTCCCAAGATCTGAAAATCGATATTTACGTCTTGCACATCAAAAGGAATATATTGTTCGGCTTCATACTGGATATTTTCGTGGAGTTCCTCGTCCGACATATTGCCCACAACAATTTTCTTGATGATGACCGAGTAGCCGGCAATAGACGTGGCTACATTGTCTTCCTTTATCTTCAGACTTTGTGTCAGACCCTTGATAGTATCGGCGACGGTTTCGGCTTCTTTAACACGCCCTTCCACGATGGCCCCTTGCGGGAGATCCGCCATGCCGAAATTCCGGAGGGTCCGGCCCTCGTTTTTTTGAATCGTTTCGGCCACCTTAACGGTCCGGGACCCGATGTCTATTCCGATCAGATGATTCTTCTTGGTGAACAGCATTGAGATTCCTTTAATCCGAGAACACCTTATCCTTGTCGGCCGGTTTGTAACCGAGCGCCGACAAAATCTTACGTTTCGTCTCCAGACGGCAATGCTTGCCCTTCTCGATCCGATCGATGGTAATAGGGGAGACTTGAGCTTTCCTGGCAAGTTCGGCCTTGCTGATCAGCATTGATTCTCGAACGTCCTTTAGCGTGTTTTTGGCCATGAAAGGTCTTTGTCTCCGTCGGACCCCTTTCAACAAGGTCCCGCTCGATACGCAGTCGAGGCTGCCTTATGAGACTCGGCCTGATGAGACTCGTCAACGCTGCACAATTTGGGCCAATATGCTAACCAGAATGGGCAAAATTAGATGTAATTGAGGCTAAATTATATGGTCTTTAAAGTCAAGAAATAATAGTGGATAACGGGGTCTGAACATAGACTCCCTTTCCCAGCCGGTCCTGCAGGTTGCGGGCCATTAGGTGAGTGTATATTTGGGGCCTTCTCCCCCTTCCGGACATGTCCAGGTGATATTTTTGTAAGGGTCTTTGATTTCGCACGTTTTGCAGTGCAGACAGTTGGACGGGTTCAATTTCAGCTTGCTCTCGCCGGTCACTTCGTCCGTTTCAATTTCATAAACGTTACCCGGACAGAACCTTGTGCAAGGAGATCGATACCGTTTTAGGCATTCGGTGACGCACAAGCGGGTGTCATGGACGATCAGGTGACAGGGTTCATCCTCCCTGTGTTGGGTTTTCGATAGATAGACGCCCGTGAGTTTGTCTACGAAAAGAACGTTGTCATATACGAGAGGCGCACGTTGTTTTTGAGTGGCGGATTGGTCGCTGCTTTTTAACGGCTGCAGGGTTTCCGAATCCTCGTGAGTCGGCATGCCGTCGATGATACCCCGCCCCCCGGTGAGGTATTGAGCGCCAAGATGAGTCAACTTGGCCCGCACCCGCTTCGAAACAGCCTGAGCGAAGTTTCTCCCGGCGTACACATCATTTCTAAGCCAACTATTTTCAAACAGTCGGTTGTATACGGAAAGCGTTTTTTCGGTGACATCTTCTTTCGTTAAGGCTTCCATGATCGCTTCCGCGGCAAGCATCCCGGACTTCATGGCTGTATGAATACCCTTTAAGGCCGGTGCGTTTGTCATAGAAGCGCTCGAACCCACCAAGACGGCGCCATTCACGGCGAGTTTGGGGATGGCGTAGTATCCGCTGTTATCAAGGGCGCGGGCACCCTGTTCCACAACTTTGCCCCCCTCGATGATGTCCCTGACAAAAGAGTGTTGCTTAAACCGGGTGAAGGCTTCATAGAGATCCGTCATGGGGTTTGTGTAAGCAAGCCCCACCACGAATCCCAATGATATCTTGTTGTCTTTCATTTCATATATGAAGCCGCCGCTGTGAGCGTTGAGATCGAGCGGATATCCCAGGGTGTGGATGTCGTTTATCGGGCTGTCGGAAAAAAAATTCTGTTCCGGGAGCTGAATAACTTCCTTAATTCCGGTTTCAAAAGTCTGGGACATGGCGGAGTCAAAAATTTGACATTTTTGGTCCAGTTCCCTCAGGAGGGACCCCTTTGCGCCCTCTCCAAAGGCGGTCACTTTTGCCACGATATCGATTCCCGGTTCAAAGTTGGGTTTGGCTTTTCCATGGGCGTCTACGCCTTTGTCGCCGGTGCGAATTCCAATTACTCTATTGTTATTGCCCTCGAAAAGGATTTCTTGACCGGCAAAGCCTGGAAATAGATTGACCCCTAGAGTTTCCGCCTGATCGGCAAGCCAACGAACAAACTTGGACAGGCTCACGACGTGATAGCCCTCATTACGGAGGTATTTGGGTACAAAGGGTACTTTATATTGGTGCTTCTCCGTGAGGAGGTACAAGCCGTCTCCACGGACATCGGTTTCTACAGGGCAGCCCGCCGACCGGTAATCCGGGAAGAGTTCCCTGAGTGCGATAGGGTTCAATATAGCACCGCTGAGGGCGTGAGAACCAATATCACCCCCTTTTTCGATGACGGCCACTTCTATTTGCAGATTTCGTTCGGCGGCCAGCTGCATAAGGCGAATGGCACCGGCCAGGTTTGCCGGGCCTGCTCCGACAAACAATACGTCAAAGTCAATTCTTTCTCTGGTATCCGTCATGAGCGTATTCCTTATTCAGGGGCTCGATATTGTCCGCCCCAATGAGGGACCAAAATCAGATAAGGGCGTATAACATAAGGCGGGGTGGATTTAAAGCATAAATCCCCAGGCGAAAAGCGCCATGCCTCACGTCGGGTGTTTCGTCCTTATGAAGTGCCGGCGGCAATGCCGTGTCCGCCGGACGGAGATGTTTTACCGGGGTGGGCCGATGTTTGCCGGTTGGGACGCGGGGGAAATCCGTCCGGCGCGAGTCGAAAAACGTTTGACAACGCTGGGAGATCGGTATACTTTGTTATCCGACAGCGGTAAGCGGGCATAGCTCAGCTGGCAGAGTACAAGCTTCCCAAGCTTGGTGTCGCGGGTTCGAATCCCGTTGCCCGCTCCAGTTTGTTTTGTTTATAATGGTGCCCCTTTCCCTTTTTAAGGCGTGCCGTGAGTGGTTAGGCAACGCGGCATCGGCTTTGATTAGTGGAATTAATACTAATCTGTGCCTTGTTTGTATAGAGACTCAATAGGCGCAACCTTATTGAGGTGTGCATATGGTGCGGGAAACGGGCGGTAGCCCGTTTTTTTTGTAGCTATTGCCGGAAGTAACACGGCTGTATGCGCTTTTTGCCAAGCGCTGGAAACGTCGGAAAGCAACAAGGGTGAGCATGGCCGTTCGGGTTTCGTGATGGACGCACGGGATGCAAAAGTGATTGAAGAAGTGGATAAGCTGGCCGGGCCGGTGGTCGAGTCGCAAGGTATTACGCTGGTCGACGTCGTGTATCGAAGAGAACCTTCAGGCCGAACACTGCGGTTGATTGTCGATAGGGCGGGGGGTGTTTCGCTGGAAGAGTGTGCAAGTATCAGCACGGAACTGGCGGATTTGTTGGATGTAAAGTCCCAGATACACGGTCCGTATAATATGGAAGTGTCGTCGCCCGGTCTTGATTTTCGGTTAACCAAGCCAGACCATTTTCGTCACTTCGAAGGTCGGCGGGTGGCACTTTGGACCCGATCTCCGGTCGACGGCAAAAGATATTTTGAGGGTATTTTGAAGACGTTTTCAGACGGAGGGGTTATTGCCGTTGCTGTCGGCGAGGAGGTCGTAGAAGTTTTTTTCGATAATGTCGCCAAGGCGCGGCTGAATGACTAAATTGACGCGGTTCCGGGAAGCTGCGGTTCACATGTCGGTAATGGTCGCATGAATCGTGTAAAACCGTCTCAAATTGCTGTTGAGGTGTGAAAGATGTTTGAGTCAGATATAAAAAGAGTCATAGAACAGGTTAGTCGGGACAAGGGCATTGACAGAGAGGTTCTCATCCGAACCATGGAGGAGGCTCTGAAATCGGCGGCCCGAAAGAAATTCGGAGTCAATGTAGAGATCGAGGTCCAGTATAGTGAGGAGCTGGGTGAAATCGAGGTCTTCCAGTTCAAAGATGTGGTGGCTGAGGTTACGGATCCGGATCTGGAGATTAGCCTCGAAGAGGGGCGAAAACTTGACCCGGGATGTGAGGAAGGAGACAGTCTCGGGACCAAGATGGACGCTACGACGTTTGGCAGGATTGCAGCACAATCGGCCAAGCAGGTTATCATTCAAAAGATGAAAGATGCCGAGCGAGACGTGGTCTATGATGCCTTTGTCGATCGTAAGGGCGAGATCATCAACGGTATCGTCCAACGGATGGATCGGGGAAGCATGATCGTGAACCTCGGCCGCACCGAAGCGGTCATTCCCTCCCAGGAACAAGTCCCAAGGGAGAACTACCGACGTGGGGACAGGATCCGGGCGTATGTGTTGGATGTGCTTCACGAGGCCCGGGGGCCTCAAATCATACTGTCTAGGACCCATCCCGGATTTCTCACTATGCTTTTTAGGACCGAAGTCCCGGAAATATCAGAAGGTATTGTTGAGATAAAAACGGCTGCCAGAGAGCCGGGAAGCCGGGCCAAAATTGCCGTGCTGTCGAATGCGTCGGATATAGATCCGGTCGGGGCGTGTGTGGGTATGAAGGGGAGCCGTGTCCAAAGTGTCGTTCAAGAACTCAAAGGTGAGAAGATAGACATCATTCCGTGGCACGGCGATCCGGCGAAGTTTGTGTGTAATGCCTTGGCTCCGGCTGAGATTTCTCGCGTGGTAATCGATGAGGTCTCACGGTCTATGGAGGTCATCGTTCCGGACGAGCATTTATCTATCGCCATCGGTAGAAGAGGGCAAAACGTGCGCCTGGCCTGTAAACTAACGGGCTGGAATATAGATGTTAAGAGCGAAAGTGAATACAGTAGTGCCATGAGGGCGGGGTATGAATCGTTGTTGGAGCTTCCCGGAATGGGATCGAATACCGCTGATGTCCTTTATGAGCAGGGGTTTTATTCTGTTGATGAGATTGCCAACGCCACGGTTGAAGAA
>CAYTTQ010000129.1:0-5838 GCA_964440795.1 uncultured Desulfobacterales bacterium
CGCGGTCGTTGCCGCCTTTTACCGACTGGACACGGGCATGGTGGAGATTCTTTGAAACGGCAAAGGTACTACAAACAATCGGGATCGGCGTCCCTTTCGGAATCGGAATGCATGGAACAGGAATCTATTCCCCGGGGCCGGAGGCATAAAGTGCTTGAGCGGAAAAAGGAGGAGTGCAAATGAACGTGCGTTTTGTTTATGTGACCGTGGGTAACAAGGACGAGGCGGCAACAATTGCCAAGGCATTGATCACGTCCGGTCTGGCCGCCTGTGTAAACATCTTGGACAACATGCAGGCGTTTTATATGTGGGAGGGCAAATTGCAGGATGATGCAGAGGTCGTGATGATCGCCAAGACCACTGAGGCCCGGATTCCCGAGTTGGTTGAAAAAGTCAGGTCTCTGCACAGCGACGATTGCCCTTGCGTTTTGGCGCTGCCGGTCGTGGGCGGGCATCAACCGTTTTTGGACTGGATTGCTCAGGAAGTGGAATGATCCAGGATTTGAAATAACGAGGGCTCAGTTTTATGATCCATGACATGAATCAGAGCCTGGCCCATAAATGGGACATTTCCCCGAAAGAAGCGGTCCAACTGCAAAAGGAACTGGCCGCTCGTGTGATCAGGAAATGGTCGGAACCCGAAGTGGCTACGGTGGCGGGAGTGGATACGAGTTATCGAAAGGGCAGGGCGCGGGCCGCCGTGGTGGTGCTTACCTACCCGGAGTTGAAGTTGGTGGAACGTGTGGCCGTAGACCGAAAGGTTGAGTTCCCGTATGTTCCCGGCTTGCTGAGTTTTCGGGAGGGTCCGGCGGTCATGGACGCGTTGAACACCCTGAAGCGGAAACCCGATCTTCTTATTTTTGACGGCCAGGGAATTGCGCATCCCCGCCGGTTCGGTATCGCCAGCCACGTCGGTGTGCTGGTGGGCATCGCGTCCATCGGATGTGCCAAGAGCCGACTGGTGGGCGAATATGAAGAGCCCGGGGAAAATCGGGGCAGCTACACCTTACTCACTCACAAGGACGATACCATCGGTGCCGTCGTTCGCACGCGAAGCAAGGTCAAACCCCTGTTCGTATCTCCGGGACATCTGATCGGTCTGGAAGAGAGCATTCGCTTTGTTTTGGGCTGTTGCCGCCGTTATCGCCTTCCCGAAACGACCCGTCTGGCGGATAAGCTGGCGGGTGCGTGGGGGGAATGAGACTGGGGTGCATAACAATATATTGTGATTCGGTCTGTTTTCTTTCATATATATGGTGTTTTTTCCTTGACTTGAAGAAAATCTATATTCTATCAAGGGTGGAGAGTGGTTTGTGGTCATTGTTTACCCTAACGAAAGGAGGAGACTACCATGACGAAGGGAGATCTGGTCGAAAAGATGGCCAAGGATGCCGACATTTCGAAGGCTGCGGCGAACAAGGCGATGAATTCGTTTGTAGACGGCGTAAAAAAGGCACTTAAAAAGAAAAACGGCAAGGTTACGCTGGTCGGTTTTGGTACCTTTGCCAAGGTCCGCCGGAAAGCCCGGAAAGGCGTGAACCCGCAAACCGGCGAAAAGATGAAGATCAAGGCCCGGAATGTAGTAAAGTTCAAGCCGGGTAAGACCCTGCGGGAATATGTCTAGTGCTCGTCCGTCGATCGAAGCTTTCTGGATGAGGTCATTGGCAAGTAGAACTTGGGTGTTAGCTTAAAAATTCTTTCTCCAAAAGCCAACGGCTTCCATTCATAATGCCCAATTGTGGATGGATGCTGATTTGTCAACGAATGCCGATCAGGTAGTGTCGACCGGGTGTCTCAGTTTCATGAGGCATCCGGTTTTTCTGTTTTTCCCACACCAAGCCGAAAGCCACACTCCTGATTTATTCCTTAAATCCGGTATTGTGTGCATGAAATTGACAGAAACGGCAGTTTTCTGTGGCCCACGATGTGTGGTGTGGGCCTAATGCCATGCCATATCATGCTTGTTTTATACGAATGAGTAGTATAGAAACACGACCAGAGAAAGACATAGGAAAGTGCGAGGATAAAGACAGTGATTACAGTGTTGGACTACGGGGCGGGTAATGTGAGAAGCGTGGTGAACGGTGTTAAGCGCTTGGGGGAAAACGTCAAGATGGTCGCAACAGGCGAAGATATCCTGTCCGCCGAAAGACTCATCTTTCCCGGTGTCGGGGCGTTTGGGAATATGATGGAAATACTCCAAGATAGAGGGTTCGTCGATCCTCTGAAAACCTATCTCCGCTCCGGCAGGCCGTTTCTGGGTATATGTCTCGGACTGCAGGCCTTGTTTGAAGAAAGTGAAGAGGCCACGACAAACAGGGGGTTGGGTATATTTTCAGGCTTGGTGAAAAGGTTCTCGGTGTCTCTATCCGTTCCGCACATCGGCTGGAACGGGCTGAACATTCAAAAACCCTCGATGATATTTGACGGCCTGAGGGGAGACGAGAAATTCTATTTTGTCCATTCCTACCATGTCGATCCTCGGGATGAAGGTATCATCTTGACCCGGACGGATTATGGGTATTCGTTTGTAAGCAGCATTCAAAAAGGCAACATCATCGCCACCCAGTTTCATCCGGAAAAGAGCGGAGCGGCGGGACTTCAGGTCCTGAAGAACTTTATCGAGCGAACATCGAATCGATCCCCCGGTGTAGGCCTCACCGGCCCCACGGTGTTGGCCAAGCGGGTCATCGCTTGTCTGGATGTACGATCAAACGACCAGGGAGATTTGGTGGTCACCAAGGGAGACCGGTACGATGTGAGAGAGGACGGGGCGGTTCGGAATCTCGGCAAGCCGGTGGAGTTGGCCCGACGGTATTATGAAGAAGGCGCGGACGAAATTACCTTTCTCAATATCACAGGGTTCAGAGACTTTCCTTTGAAAGACATGCCGATGCTTGAAGTCCTGCGGGAAACGTCCAAAAATGTCTTTGTTCCGCTGACCATCGGTGGCGGTATACGGGATTACACGGATATGGACGGCCGCCGTTACTCTGCCTTGGAGGTGGCCGCCGAGTACTTCCGATCCGGTGCGGATAAGATCTCCATTGGGAGTGATGCGGTAGATATTGCAGAGGCGTACCTGCAAACCGGCAAAAAGACCGGTCGCAGTGCGATTGAAGAAATATCTCGTGTCTATGGGAGCCAGGCCGTGGTCATCTCAATCGACCCGCGGCGGGTGTATGTGGGATCTCCGGATGTGACCGATCACCACGTCATTGAAACCCGGTTTCCGGGGCCCGACGGTGAATCTTATTGCTGGTATCAATGTACCGTTAAAGGGGGGCGTGAAGGTCGAGATCTGGATGCGGTGACACTGGCGGAGGTTTGTGAGGATCTTGGGGCCGGAGAGATCCTGTTAAACTGCATAGACAAGGATGGTACGAATTCGGGCTTTGATATCGAACTGATCAACGCCGTGGCCCGTGCGGTTTCTATTCCGGTGATTGCGTCGAGTGGGGCGGGTTCCGCAGAACATTTCTATGAGGTTTTCACCCAAACGGAAGCCGAGGCTGCTCTGGCGGCGGGTATTTTCCACAGGAAAGAAGTGCCGATCGGGGCGGTGAAAGACTATTTGAAAGGCAAGGTTGAAATCAGGCCGTAGCCGTTGTTCTTTCTGGTCCGCCCAATGGATAAACGGTACGTTGGGCCGGAGGGGGCCACGGAGGCAATAGGCTACTAAAAAGATAGCGAGGATAAATGAATATCAGCATTTCGAAAATTATAACCTCTCTCAAGAAGCTCCAGTTTAGACAGTACATCGGTCTTTTCGGCTTGGTCTTGATTCTCTCGGGTTGGGTGCTTGCCAATGCGTATCGGTGGCCGATTGTATATCGCGTGGTTGCCCCGCAATATGCCGGTGCCATGTCGGCCCTGGAAAAGATGGATCAAAAAGGCTTTGTATTGATGCCTGGAGACCGGGGGTTCGAGGAAATCGGTAACGTGGTGAAAGGCTATTTCGAAGAAACGGTAAAGAGAGAAATCGCTCAAATACGCACCCTGAGCCGAGGTGGAGAAGTTTCGGAAACTGAGACCGGAAGCAGGTGGCAGCCTTTTCTGGAGCTGGAGGTGGAGTTCCCCGCTGAATCCTCGTTTCAGGGTAAGTTTTTTGATCTGGAGTCCAAGGTGGAAGCGGTTTATCTGGAGAGTCGGTTGCTCACTTGGCGGGACGCCATATTTGGTGTCGGCGTCATCCTCGTCGGGGTGGCTTTGTTTATCTAGCGTCCTAAGTCACTTGTAAGGGAAAATCCAAATGGCCGATAAAACGAATGTACTATTTCTTTGCACCGGAAATTCTTGCAGAAGTCAAATGGCGGAAGGATTTTGTCGGCATTTTAAGGGAAAAGAGATAAATGCCTTTTCTGCCGGCATTGAGACCCATGGCCTGAACCCCAACGCCGTCCGCGTGATGAAGGAAGTGGGAATCGATATCTCACGCCACAAGAGTAAGACGGTCGAAGATCTCGGAGACAAACAATTCGATTATGTCATCACCGTATGTGGACACGCCGATGAGAGTTGTCCCGTTTTTCCCGCCAAGACCCGGATCATTCACCGAGGGTTTGAGGATCCGCCACAGCTTGCCCAAGATGCCAAGACGCAAGAAGAAGCCCTTGATTGTTACAGGCGTGTAAGAGACGAAATCAAGGCGTTTGTCCTGACCCTACCCGAATCTTTGACAGCAATGTGACAGATCGGATGTTTGCCGTTGGACTCCCAATTTACGGCCTGCATGTCACATGGCAAACACCGGTAGGGGTTTCGACGGCGTAGGGGAAATATTTGCGCTTGAACCACAGTGCCGCATTCACCAGTCCGATTAATACCGATTATAACGATTCTAAGGCTTCTGCATCAGCAAGATCTTTTGTTCTTCCTGTTGCTTTCTTGTTGATAATAAGATCCTCGATTGAAGGAATGGGGACGTCAATTCCATCGATGTTTACCATAATTGAATGTTCGTATGTATGCTCAAACTGGAGCCCTGATGCAGCTGTGATAATATCAATTCGCCTCGGAGCGACTCCTATCTGAAAAATGGTTCCATGTTTCTGTAGATCCTCTTTTGTAAGATTGTGTAATGGTGCACCGAAACTGCGCAATGCTCGAAGGACAGCTTCTGCGTTATCAGGGGATGGCATGATCCAAATATCGATGTCCATGGTGGCCCGAGGATATCCATGAGCGGCAAGCGCATATGCTCCGACGAGGATAAACCTAACCTTCTCGTCGGACAAGGCGTGTAACATGTCTTTGTAATCTTCGTTCAACATCGTGCTTTACACTTAGGGAGGCAATTTCTTTTGTCAATGGCCAGACGAGAAGAATGCGGTCTTCTGGAGTACCGGAAACGTAATCGACGTTTCGGTTGTCCGACATTTTGTAAATGGCTGTGCGTTCTCTATTCATAATCATAGTTCTGAACTACCATTTTCTCCATATAAAATCAATTTGATATTCACTCCGAACGTCTCACATGTGTTCGTTATGAACCATCCTTTTATTCCCTGCATGTTACATGGCAAACGCCGGTAGGGGTTTCGACGGCGTAGGGGAAATATTTGCGCTTGAACCATAGTGCAACGTTGACCAATGCGATCAGTACCGGCACCTCAACCAACGGGCCGATGACTGCTGCGAAGGCTTCTCCTGAGTTGATACCAAACACGGCCACGGCCACGGCGATGGCCAGTTCAAAGTTATTGGAAGCCGCGGTAAAGGATAGCGTAGTGGTCTGTTCATAAGTGGCTCCCAATTTGGCGGACATGAAAAAGCTGATCAAGAACATGACCAGAAAATAGATGCACAGCGGGATGGCGATGCGCACCACGTCCAGGG
>CAYTTQ010000130.1:0-5817 GCA_964440795.1 uncultured Desulfobacterales bacterium
TCGCAGGCATAGCAGGCTATGTCGAGGTTTTGCGAGTGAGGTATCGGGCAAAGACAAGCGGAAGCCGAGATGGCAAAATGTGAAGTTATTTTTGCGCGAGCCCTTATATAACAAACTCAGAAAAGACAGCCCCAACGGAATTTAGGGACGCTTGGGGCCGAGTTTCAGCCGCATTGAAATTCGAAACGGTCCCGTCGCGTCCCCCCTTCCAAACGATTCCGTTTATTGCAAGCTAACTTCGTTGGAAGCTCGCCCGGAGAAACAAGTTTCCTGCCCGGTGCAACTCAGCGCAGGAACGTAGTGTTAAGCTTTGACACGCCGTAAGATCGTATACGGTTCCAGTGGCAATTCCACGCGAATGTGTTGCGGGTTGCTGACTTTGTCCAGTTGTTGACCGTCTAAAGTGACAAGCGGCTCGGGCAGGGTTATGGTGGAAAGGGGGCGTCCGGGTGAGAGTATCTCGAGGGTTTCTCCGGCGTGCAATTTATTGTTTACCGTTATTTCGGCGGCGCCGTCCACCGGAGCCTCTCTCGTATGACCCACAAAGGTCGCCCTTCCTTCAGATCGACTTCGGGTCCGATCATAATCGCTATCTACGATTTCGCCCTTGATAAACCCCGTTGAATATCCCCGGTTGGAGACTCGTCCCAGCAACTCCAAGGCTTGGTCCACGGTAAAGCGCTTCCCGTCCAAGATTTGTCGATAAAACCACACCACCGAGGCGACGTAATGGACGGATTTCATCCGGCCTTCAATCTTGAGCGCATCGACCCCGGACTCCGCAAGGGCGGAGACGAACTCGAAAAGGGCCAAATCCTTGCTATTAAAAAGATAACATCCCCTGTCATCCTCAAAAACGGGGATGTATTCTCCCGGTCGCTTCTCTTCCACAAGGGCATATTTCCATCGGCAGGGATGCTTACACTCGCCGTGGTTGGCGCTGAAACCGGCCAGGTAATCGCTGATGGCACATCGCCCGGACATGGAAAAACAGACGGCCCCGTGGCCGAACACCTCCGTTTCAATCTTTCCCTTTGTCATTTTTTCGATGTGCCGGATGCGATCCAGGGAGAGTTCTCTCGCGAGATTGACCCGGCGAGCCCCCAGATCTTTGTAGGCCAAAGCGGCTTGCCAGCTAGTGGTATTGGCCTGCGTACTGACATGTAGGGCAGCATTGAGGGCCAGTTTTCGCATTTGGTGAAGTACCCCCAGGTCTGAAACAATAACGGCATCACCGCCCATTTCATCGAATTGTTGTGCCACATCGAGTATCTTATCGTATTCTTCGGAAAACGGATAAATGTTGAGTGCCAGGTATCCCCTTTTCCCCAGGCGATGAAGAAACGCCAGACCCTCGGCCATCTCCTCCAGGCTTAGATTTCCGGCAAAATTACGAAGAGAACCAAAGGGAGCGCCAAAATAGACAGCGTCCGCCCCGTAGACGGCGGCCCATTTGAGTTTTTCCAGGGTGCCCCCCGGTGCGAGCAATTCCAATCTTTTCCTCTTTATCCGAGGCCCGATACCCAAAATACCATCATCAGACCAAAAACGGACGTACTACTGTGACAGGTAATTTTCATTTCACCCATCTTCTATTGATTGGGGTCCATCCTATTTTGCCACCACGCTCAATTTTCCGAACTGCACGGGCGGAACAATCAAGCTGCCTCCCACCCATTCCGCTTTATCGCCGATGGCGACAATATCCTTCAGGGCATCGTATGTGTTTCCCGCCAGCATGACGTCCTTCACCCGGCCCACGATCTCGCCCTTTTCAATCTTATACCCCAGTTGGACATTCACCGAGAACTCGCCGCTCATGGGATTGCCCTGCCCCAAACCGAGGACGTCATAAACCAGAAGACCTTTGTCCACGTTACGAATCATCTCTTCATAGGAAACGTTGCCGGTTGCCATAATCCAATTGGTGGGACCGCATCCTACCCCGTTTCCCGTCGTCTGTGTCCCTGCCCTACCGGCGGTGTCCAGATCGTAGAGGAAGTTTTTTATCTCACCGCCGACGATAAGCGGGGTTACCTGATGGGGAACCCCTTCGCCGTCAAAAGCGCCGCTTCCCACGGCATAATCGATGAGAGGATCGTCTTTTATGGAAAAGGTTTCGCCTGCGATACCTTCTCCCAGACGACCGGCCAGGGGAGACGCCCCGAGAAGGACGTTTTTGCCGTTCAAACCCATGTGAAGGGCAAGAAGAAGCAGGTTCATTGCCTCGGGAGCAAGAATAACAGGCATATTTTCGGACCGAATCGGTACGGTTTTTTCGGCCATTCGGAACAATTTTACCGTCTTTTCGGCAACGCCTATATGGTCAATATCTCTTTTGCGCCATCCAAAGGAATCCCCCGCCCAGAGGATATCCGTACCTCTGACCAACTGACCGTTCATACCCAGTTTGAACTGGGTACGTTCGCTGGTAAACCGGGCGCCGGCCGAATTGACAAACTCCGTATTAGAGACCACTTTTTTTAGGCCCGCACTCAAAAGGATATCCGGATTGTAATCTTTTACGACGGCCATCATTTCATTACCCAGATCGACCATTTCCGCCTTACTTACCTCTGGGACAGCGCGATCATAGGTGTTGACCTCCGGCAGTTCCCCGGGCGGGGGAAACGAAAAATGTGCCGGGCTTCCGAAAGCCGCAGCGTCCCACGCCCGTTCCACCGCACCGTCTAAATCCGTGACGTCCGTTGTATGAGACAGGCCGACCTTGCCATCGACAATCACTTTCACGCTGATGGTCGTGCCCTGGGAAGACTTCACGGATTTCAGCTTGTCATTTTCGAAAGATACATGGTCCGACTCGCTTCGGTTTAATGTAGCCTGGACCCCTTGTGCTCTTTCCAATCCCTTTTTTATCAAATCATCCACTATCATCATTATCGTCCCCCCACTACGACATCCTGTATACGCACATGCGGCCCCCCAAACCCCACAGGCAGGGGGGATTGTTCGTCTTTTCCGCATCCGCCGCCGGCAGGCGGATAGGTAATGGTATCTCCCACCTTGTCGATATTCATCAGGGTGTTAAAGACATTGCCCGTAAGCACCACATCGCGAACAAGCTCTGCCACTTCACCGTCCCTGATCATGTAACCACAGGCGGCACTAAAGGTAAACATCTCCATCGAGGTTTGGCCCCCGACCATATCCACGGCATAAAGCCCCAACTTCACATCCTTGATCATGTCTTGAAAGGAGCTGTCCCCTTTGCCGATGTAGGTATTGGTCATGCGCACGATCGGCTGATGTCTATATCCGATGGACCTGGCATTTCCCGTAGGGGCTTCTCCCATCTTGTAGGCGGTTTCCCTGGAGTGGAGCCTCCCGACCAAGACCCCTTCCTTGATCAAATAATTCTTTTTTGTTTTTACCCCTTCATCATCATAGCGATGTGTCCCCCTCAGACCCCTTATGGTACCGTCATCAACGATACTTACCTTCCGTGATCCCACCTGCTTGCCAAGCACCATCAGCTCTTTCATGCGGTCATTTTCATATAAGAAGTCAGACTCACTCAAATGTCCGAACGCCTCATGGGCAAAGACACCGGCAAGTTTCGGGTTGACAATCACCGTGTATGTCCCACCGGTAATCGGAGGTGCCGACAGCAGGTCTACGGCTCGCTTGGCGGCCCGTTCCGCCTTCTCTTCTTTGGCTTCCACCACCTGAAATCCCCGATTGCCGGCAACACTTTCGAACCCCTGCTGAACATTGGCGCCGTCTCTAGCCAGCGCCGATAGAATCAGAGCCACGTCGGGCCGTTCGTCTTCGATGGCGGTACCCTCTGAATTGACATACCAGACTTTGCGAAACCCATCCCGGTACCCGACATTGGAGGTTTCGATCTTCTTGTCATAACCGAGGATGATCTTGTTATATGCCTCGATTACCGATTCCTTGTCGGACAAGGGAATCTCTCGAAAGTCCTTTTCCAAATCCGCCTCGATGGTATCCACCACAGGCGGAACCGCCGCCAGGGCACTTCCGCCGTTTGACACCAGTCTCGCGGACTCGACCGCCTCTTTGACCCGCATTTTCAAATCGCTCAAGTCATTAAAGGTGGCATATCCCCATCCCCCTTTGACCAGCGCCCGCACAATGCCGCCGAGGGCCTTTGAGGACCCGATATTGTCCAGGTCCGGACCCCTGAAGTTGACCCAAGAGGAAATGACACTCTCGATCCTGATTTCCGTGTATTCGGCGTCACTGCTTTGCAGTGCCTTTTGCATTCTTTCTATCATCACTTACCTCCGACCTTGGATTAACAGCGGATTTATCCCAAGACAGCAATATGCCATCGGCAAATAGGAGCCGCATGGTTCCGTATCGCCATTCTTCTCTTTTCACGTCCTCGTTGCCTGTAATGAAAGACCGTGACTCCGGTGGTCCCATGATCTCTTTGACTTGCCATTTTTCCAGCCCCCGTTTTAATCGGTTGATATCGGGTTTGACGGAAACGGCTTGAGGGTCCGGTTTCTCCGACCGGTAAGCAAGCTCAAAAAGCTTCCAGTTCTTTTGCGCCATCCAATAACCGAAGGCGGCTCCAATCAGTATGAGAAATACGATCGTCCCCTTCTTCATCTCCTTGCCTGCATTTTAAACGATTCCCTTCTTACAAGCTAAGTTCGTTGGAAGCCAAGTTTGCTGACAAACACTCATTTTCAGACTATGGGGACAAACCTAGCACAAAGCATGTCCGGACTCAATTCTATCTGACACCCCTTCTTCCGGGAAACACTTTTTCGTTGACTCACCGCCGTAACTTGCTTAGGGTTCGCCAATTTCCCAGGTATCGGAGATGTACGATGGTCCAACTTTTTGAAAAGGAGACACCTCGATGCCCAAAGGTAAAAAGGTTTCAGAGTCTTGTGTGCAAACGGCGCAGGTTATGCTGCCGCCCGATGCCAATCCGGCGGGAAACATCCACGGCGGCAGTATAATGAAGCTTATTGATGAAATAGGTGGTATAGTATCCAAGAAGCATTGCCGGACCAATGTTGTTACCGCCTCAATGGACAGGCTTGATTTTCATGAACCCGTATTCATTGGTGAACTTGTAACACTATCGGCAAGCGTCAACTATGTGGGAACAACATCCCTGGAAGTGGGTGTTCGGGTGGAAGCTGAAAACTTGATGACCGGAAATATAAGGCATACCAATTCTGCCTATCTCACATTTGTAGCATTGGATGAAAATAGACAACCAATGAAAATACCCCGATTGATACCCGAAACGAATGAAGAAAAGCGCAGATTTAGAGAAGGTGGGTTGAGGGCAAAACGACGAAAGGAATTGAGATTTAAATAATGGGTGCTCTTTTCACATGTTTGATCACTTCCATTTCACCCCTATCGTCAATGTCACGTTCCCATATCAAAGGTTTGTTTCGGTGTGGCCGTAACATGCAAGCTTTACCACTTCGAAATGCTATTGCCAACTGATAACATGTTCTTGAAAAAATAGTCGCAGATTCGGAATAAATGAGTCTGAAATTTCACCTGCTTCATAAACCACACTTCTCTTCGATCCCGCTAGTTGTACGGCAACCGAATTTGCTGAGAGTATGCGCTGATATTGTTGTGGTGAAAGAAAGGCGGTTCCAGATTCTAGGATATTGGAAGAGGCCGTGCGTGTAACCTTATTGTAGTTAATCGCTTCTCCCCACCTCACATCGGCATCTCTAATGGGAAGTATCAACGTGTCTGTATCATCTAAGAGAAATGTTATTTGTTCCATTACGCCTAGCGAATTAGGAGATCCATATTGCGTATCATGGCTTGTAACATTTGAAATAT
>CAYTTQ010000131.1:0-5720 GCA_964440795.1 uncultured Desulfobacterales bacterium
CAGCCTTCACTTAAGACGGCTTTTTGATAGAGGGCAGAGATTATGAGCGAGGTGGCGGCGATTATCCTGGCGGCCGGCCAGGGAACCCGGATGGCCTCCGATAAGGCAAAGGTCCTTCACGAGATCTCCGGGAGGCCCATGATCCACTATGTGGTCGAAACCGCGCAGCAAGTGGTCGACGATGTCGTGGTGGTCGTCGGTCATCAGCGGGAGGCGGTGAAATCGGCGTTGGCCGCCTATCCTGACGTTCGATTCGCGGTACAAGAGGAGCAACTGGGGACCGGACATGCGGTGATGGCGGCGTTACCGGAGCTGTCGAGTGACACATCGGACGTGGTTATTTTGTGCGGGGATACCCCACTGATCCGCGTGGAGACCTTGGGTTCATTGATCGAAGGACACCGAACGGTGGGGCGGTCACTCAGCTTGTTGGTTACGACTTTGGACAATCCGCACGGGTATGGGCGGGTGATCACGGATGTTGAAGGACGTCTCATGCGTATTGTTGAAGAGAGCGATGCCGCCGATGTAGAACGGCGGGTTAGCACAGTCAATACGGGTACATATTGCGTGAAGGTGGCGTTATTGCGGCGGTTCTTGCCTGCGCTGGACAGTGAAAATGTGCAGGGCGAATTCTATTTGACGGATGTGATCGCCCAGGCCTATGACGAAGACCTGCCCGCCGCTATGGTGAGCGCTGAGACGGCCACGGAGGTTTTGGGAGTGAATACGCGAGAGGACTTGGTTACAGTGGAACACCTGTTGAGGACCGTGGGGAGACAAGTTCTTTAAAAATGTCTTGACTCTAGCCCGTGCCAACGTCTATAGAACAGGGCAGGTCGGCGTTTTTACAGGAACAACTGTTTGACCGCCATATGAAAGAGGGCCGGGAATTGCTTGTCGTCGGGCCGACACAACGGCACGTGCATCGGGCAGGACTTTTGGATGAAGCGTTGATTTGCGGTTTGGATTCTTTAATGGCGTATAGTGGGGTTGGAAGTGGACGAAGAGGGTATTGATAAACAATTTGAGCGGCTTGAAAACCGTGTGGAAGAACTGGTTCGGCTCTGTACGGAGCTGCAAAACACGAAGTCCGAATTATACCAGCGAATTGAAGAGTTGGAATCGAAGCTGGCCGCCAAAGATGAAACCGAGCGAAATTATCTGGAGGAGCGATCCATGATTCGCTCCAGGATGGACAGCTTACTGGAGAGACTGGATCAGGCCTTTCAGTGACGGGTTTAAGTGAGTTCGGAGGTATCAATCGGAAATTCCGTGGATCGAACCATTAACATACGGCTGTTCAATCAAACCTACCGGTTTAAGGCGGATACGGAAGCCGCAGAAGCAAACCGGATCGCCGGATATGTGGTGGCGGAGATCGAAAAGGCCCAAGCGTCGGCGAAAGTGCCCAGCCGATTGGATTCCGTTATTTTGGCTGCGTTGAATATTGCTAACGATTACTTCGAGTTGAAGCGTGACCAGGACGCCATGGTGAGGAACGTGACCGAGCGTTGTGGTCTTTTAATTGACTATATAGACGATAACCTGTAACTTAATAAGTTAAAGGGTAAAAAAGGGCGAGGCCCCTGCCGTGTTCGTGTTCAGTCGAGAGTTCTCTGAGCCAACACCAATAAAACGGGAACCTCCGCTTGCTTTGGTGTGCATGTTCTGTGTCTTTCAGAAAAGCCTAAAGGAGTAACGAGGTGCCCACCTATGCCAACAGGTTCAACAGAGCCTGCTGACACGGCACTCAGGTGGGGGTAAGCTTTATGCAAGATAGGGTAAAACGGTAACGGAAGCAGTTTTCTTTATGCGGAAATATAGGTTCGGCTTCATATGGGTTGCTATATATGGCACCGACAAACGGCTCGGGAAACAGGGTCACCACGTATACACAGGGAGAGTTTAATATGATAAAGGGGTGTTGTCTGACACGCCTGGTTGTCCGTAAACAAGTGGCATATGTCAAACCGCGCCTTGGCGTTCCCCGGCTATGGTGGCAAGACCGAGTTAGTTGATTTCATCCTTCCGTTAGGGTTTCCCTTCACGAGATTTCTCGCCCTCACCGAGACAGATATCTGTTGCAGGTATATGTCCGGCCCGAAAGACCACAATTTGCAATAATTCACATGGCTTAGGGTGCTAGGTGCTGTGCATGTTTTTGCCGGGCCGAATTTCTGTGTTTAGTCGCTGAGATGGGACTGCATGAGGTCTCTCGTCCAGCGGTTGGAAGGGTGTGCATATGGATATTACGGCGGTTATATTTCTAAGCGTTATTGTTTTTGTCATTGCGTTTTTGCTTGCTTTTTGGGTTCGCAGTAAGCTCACTGCACGCAAAATCGATGCGGCGGAGCAAGAAGCCGTCAACATCGTTGAAAATGGCAAGAAGGAAGCCAAGACGGTCCTGAAAGAAGCCAAGCTTCAAGCCAAAGATGAGCTGTATCAAATGAAGCTTGAGTTCGAAAAGGAAACCAAAGAAACCCATGCCCGTCTGAAGAAGCGGGAGAAACGGCTTAGACAGAAGGAAGAAAACGTTGAAACAAAAGAAGAACAGTTGGACAGGCGAGACGGTAGTATCGACAAGCGGGAAGAGCAACTGGCTCGAAAGGAGCAGGCCCTTAAGGCGCAGGCGGATGAATATGAGGCGCTGGTAGGAGAACAAAAGGCACAGCTGGAAAAGATCTCCGGCTACACGGCGGAAGAGGCAAAGGCGCTTCTAATCAAAGGTATGGAAAGCGAAGCCAGATACGAAGGGGCCAAGCTCATCAAGCGCATCGAGAATGAGAGTCGCGAGCAGGCGGATCGCAAGTCGAAAAAGATTATGGCTACGGCAATCCAACGATATGCGGGAGATTACGTGGCGGAAAAGACGGTTTCCGTTGTCAATTTGCCTTCCGACGATATGAAGGGCCGTATTATTGGGCGAGAGGGAAGAAATATCAGGGCCTTGGAGGCGGCTACGGGAATTGACTTGATCATCGACGATACCCCTGAAGCCGTCATATTATCCGGGTTTAATTGTGTGAGAAGAGAAGTGGCGCGCCTTTCCTTGGAACGGCTGATTACCGATGGACGTATCCACCCGGCGCGGATTGAGGAAACCGTCAAAAAAGTGTCGGAGAAGATGGATGCGGAGATGCAGGAGGCGGGAGAAGAGGCCGCCTTTGACCTGGGGGTTCACGGAATTCATGGAGAGCTTATCCAATACATTGGACGACTGAAGTTTAGGACCAGCTACGGGCAAAACGTCTTGCAACACTCTGTGGAAGTCGGTTTTCTGTGTGGTATCATGGCCAATGAGTTGGGACTGGATGGGATGCAAGCCCGACGGATGGGCTTGCTCCATGACATCGGTAAGGCGGTGGACCACGAGGTGGAAGGTCCGCATGCGCTTATCGGGGCCAAGCTGGCTAAGAAACACGGGGAACCGCCCCGGTTGGTTCATGCGATTTCCGCCCATCACGAGGATGTTCCGCCGAACTCGGTCATGGCGGTTTTGCTCCAGGCGGCGGACACCTTGTCCGGGGCACGGCCCGGTGCGCGGCGGGAAACCCTTGAAAGCTATATCAAGCGGTTGGAGGATCTGGAAGGGGTTGCCAAGTCCTTCAAGGGGGTAGGTAAATCCTATGCAATCCAGGCGGGCCGGGAATTGCGTATCATCGTGGAAAGCGAAAAAATCACCGATTCGGAAGCCGTTCTTTTGAGCCGAGACGTGGCCAAAAAGATCGAAGAATCCTTGTCTTATCCCGGGCAGATCAAGGTGACCGTTATTCGGGAGACTCGGGCGGTTGGATTTGCCAAGTAGGGGAAGGTGTGCCACGTGAATCTTTTAGATACATTACGTGAGCGTGGATTCGTTGAACAGACTACGAACGAAGAGGCGATTTACGAATTGCTGGAGGGGCGGATAACCGGCTATATCGGCTTCGATCCCACAGCGTCGAGTTTGCATGTAGGGAGCCTGGTTCCGATCATGGCCCTGGCTCAAATGCAAAAACACGGGCACCGGCCGATAGCTTTGGTCGGGGGTGGAACCGCCCTGGTGGGGGATCCCAGCGGAAAAACAGAAATGCGCAAGATGTTGACGTTGGACGAGGTCAACAAGAATGCTGAAGGTATCAAGGCCCAGCTATCCAGGTTTGTGAGCTTTGAGGACGGCCGGGCGTTGTTGGTCAATAATGCAGAATGGCTCACTGAACTGCGTTATATCCCTTTTCTCAGGGACATCGGTCGGCATTTCAGCGTCAATCGGATGCTGGCTGCAGAATCGTGCAAATTACGTCTAGAGAAGGGGTTGAGCTTTATCGAGTTTAACTATTCGGTGTTGCAGGCCTACGATTTCCTCCATCTGTTCCAGACGCAGGGGTGTCTCTTGCAGATGGGGGGGTCCGATCAATGGGGGAATATTGTCAGCGGTATTGAGCTGATCAGACGGATGGGCGAAGGGGATGCCTTCGGAATCACCTTCCCGTTGATTACCACCAGCTCGGGAGAGAAGATGGGAAAGACCGCGAAGGGGGCCGTCTGGCTTGATGCCGAGCGTACCAGCCCGTATGAGTATTACCAATATTGGGTCAACACGGACGACAGAGATGTCAGACGATTCATGGCCTTGTTTACATTCTTACCGATGGGAGAGATTGCCGGTCTTGAAAGATTAGTGGGGGTTGAATTGAATGCGGCCAAGGCTGTTTTGGCCTTTGAAGCCACCCGGTTGGTCCACGGCGGGCAGGCAGCCGCCCAAGCATATCGTGAATCGACGGTCAATTTTGGGGCCCCAATGGTGCCGGAACATGTAATGCCGTCGAGTCGTCTCCATGATGTGGTGGGCAGTGGCGACCGGCGGGCGCGGGGAAAGGATGAAAAGGTCTCGGGGTCCACGGAAAAAGATCTCGGCAAAGCGGATTCTTTTTTGAGTGCCCGGGAACTGGCGGGTGGCATTCCGGCGTTTAAGTTGTTTCATCAGGTCGGACTGGTGGGTTCCAAGGGAGAGGCCCGACGGTTGATTGAACAAGGTGGGGCCTACGCAAACGGGGTTCGAATCGAGGCCTTTGACGCGGTGATCGGGGACGGCGACGTGGAACAGGGGGGGATCGTCCTTCGGGCGGGGAAGAAACGGTACCATCGGATCGGGGTGAAGTAAAAAAAGACGCCCAGTTGAAAAAAAAATGAAAAAAAGGTGTTGACAAATTCTGAAGGTGGGTATAATTAATAAGACTTTCGCCGCTGAGGTGAAACGGCCGAGGCTGACGAGGAAAGTGAGCTTTCCTCGGTAACCGGCCCGGTTTTTTGATCTTTGAAAACTAGGTAGTAAGCTTGTGTCGAGCTAGGCTTTTCCAATAGTTTGAATAGTTTCACAGTTTAATTGGAGAGTTTGATCCTGGCTCAGAATGAACGCTGGCGGCGTGCCTAACACATGCAAGTCGTACGAGAAACCTTCCGCTTGCGGAAGGGAGTAAAGTGGCGCACGGGTGAGTAATGCGTGGGTAATCTACTTCCGAATCTGGGATAACCTGCCGAAAGGCGGACTAATACTGGATGACATCCAGGTACTTCGGTGCCTGGATCAAAGTTGGCCTCTACATGTAAGCTAACGTTTGGAAATGAGCCCACGTGCCATTAGCTAGTTGGTGGGGTAACGGCCTACCAAGGCGACGATGGCTAGCTGGTCTGAGAGGATGATCAGCCACACTGGAACTGAGACACGGTCCAGACTC
>CAYTTQ010000132.1:0-5664 GCA_964440795.1 uncultured Desulfobacterales bacterium
GGTCGACCCACAAAGGGCCACCCATGCATTACGGTGCCATAATACTCTATTTGTATGACGTGGACGGGGGTTTGTCAAACAGGTTCGCTTTTGATATGGACTCCGCGGTAAACGGCATGGTAGTATCCTTCACGCTGGCTTTTTGACAAGGGGATAGCGCATGAAACAGAAAATGCCGCGTTTAGACAAGTCCGCTATTTCTGTCGGTCGGGTTCGGGATGACAGGGAGGAAGTGCGTTATTGGCTTTCCGTGGATCCATTAGAGCGACTTAGGGCGGTTGAGACGAATCGGCGTATGGTCTATGGCGAACGTAGAGTTACATCCCGACTTCAGAGATTTCTTGAAGTTGTTGAACGCTCACAAGGTTAGGTACCTGCTTGTGGGGGGGTATGCCGTGGCGTACCATGGGTACCCCCGCGCCACAGGGGATATGGATATTTGGATATCATGTGATGAAACAAACGCTGCAAATGTTGCAGCGGCTGTAAGCGATTTTGGCATGCCCGAGGGCGAAATAGCAGAGACGCTGTTTCTTGCCAAGGATACGATTGTACGTATGGGTATGCCTCCCGTGAGGATCGAGGTCCTAATGGATGCTTCCGGTATTGACTTCGAGGCCTGCTATTCGCGACGGGAAATCGTTGAGCTCCAAGGCCTTTCCGTTAATCTCTTGTCCCTGCATGATTTGAGGGTCAACAAAAAAGCCAGCGGAAGATATAAGGACCTCGAGGACCTCGAGCACCTTCCCGAATGAACAGAACCCGGAAAGAGAGGAAAAAATGAAACGGTTGATGGATATGCGTATGGTTTTGGTATTTTCCCTGGTGTTTCTGTGCTGTACCGGTGTGACACTGGCCAGCTCACCGCCGAAGGCGGGCGAAAAGCTGCCGGACATTCAATTGCCCGTGCCGGATGATGGGGCGCACAGGAAGTATCTGGGTCTTTCGGCGGGCAAGACTTTCGGGATTGCCGACATCACGGCCGACGTGGTCATCATCGAAGTCCTCAACGTCTATTGTCCCACCTGTCAACGGATGGCGCCCCGGGTGGACGACATGTACGAGCTGATAGAAAAAGACGAGAAGCTGAAAGGGCGGGCCAAAATCATCGGCATCGGTGCGGGAAACAGTGCGACGGAAATCAAGATGTATCGCGAGACCTTCAAGGTGCCTTTTCCTCTGTTTACCGACAGCGAGTTTATTTTGCACAAGCAATTGGGCGAGGTCAAAACCCCGTACTTCATGGGGGTTCGGATAGCCGACGACGGGAGCCCGGAGGTCTTTTTCTCCAAACTGGGCGCCTTCGACAAGGCGGAAACATTTTTGGAGACGATTCTCGAGGAGGCGGGAATTGAGCATCCATAATGAAACATTATTGATGGCGGTTTTAGGTAAAAAGGTTCCCGGTACCGAGAAGAGGAGGTTCTCATGAAAAATAAGTCGGCCGCCTTGTGGATTATAGTCGCCGTCGTCTCGCTATTACCTTTACAACTCGAGGCGAAAGAGGAACACGCTACCGAAAACGGCGACAAGGTCAGCGGGATGCTTCTGCCGGTCTCCCATGAAGAATTGATGGACAAAGTCACTGCTGTTTTGTCGGCCGGCGGCGGTGAGGTGACGCTCGTTAAGACCGTCTCCTTGGGGGATCTGGGCCGGGTGTATGTGGCAACCGTCGACAACGGTAAAAAGCGGATCTTTGCCCGGGTGGTGGCCCGTCGGGTGCCCTGTATGGATTGTCACGATGTATTTTTTGTATACAGTTTCGATGAGAAACCGACCTTTCTCGATTTTGCCCCCCTTCATGTGACCAAGCGCTACAACAAACCGTGGGACACCGACGACATTGCCAAGATACAAACCCGCCTCTCCGGAGAGTCGCTTTCCGAGTCGGTATCCTTCAACCCCATGGTGGACGCCGTGAGCTATGCCACCATCAGCTCCAAGCTCGTCTTTCACAGCATCAATCAAACGGATCGGGTGTTGAAACAATTGGGCGATTAACCCTTTTATTCCCTGCCCTTGCGGGGTCATGCAGGGGCGAAAAATTTTTCGCCCCTACAACCGGGGCAACGACCATGCGGAACGCCCAAAACAATCGGTTCCGTTATTCGCGGATTCAAAATCGGGGTGACCAAATGGATGCATGCGCACACCCATGTGCATGACGTTTGGCAGCGCAGTTATTATGAACATGTTATCCGCCTGTCTGCGTGCGGGCACGCACAGGCAGGCAACGAAAACGAATTGAACCGCATCGGAGAATATATCACCAACAAGCCTAAAAAAATGGGAATTTGACCGAGACAATCCGGATGGATGGGGGGTATGTTGGGGCGAAAAATTTTTCGCCCCTTGACGATATCCCTTTAAGATGTTATGGTCATCATGACTTGAAAGGAGGTTATCATGACCATTAAAGACGTCGGTGTGGCAGAGGCCAAAAAACAATTTTCGACGCTTTTGGGACGCGTCGCCTACGGTGGCGAGCGGATCGTCATATCAAAACGGGGCAAGCCCATGGCGATACTTATTCCCGCCGATGAGGACACTGCGGAAAGACATCTGGGCGAGATTGACGGTTGGCTGGAAGATGACGACCCGTTTTTCTCTATTGTGGACGAGATAGCAAAGGATCGCGGTAAGCACAAACCCAGAGTATTGCCGTAGGGTTACCCAATGTATCTTTTAGACACGAATGTTCTCAGCGAACTGGTTAAGAAGAAGCGCAACGACGCCTTGGCCGCCAGGCTTAAAACCACCCCTCCCGCCTTCCTCAACACGGCCGGCATATGTGTCATGGAATTGCGGTATGGCGCCTTACGGGCCCCGGACGGTACCTACCTGTGGGCAAAGATCCAGGCCCAAATCCTATCCAGGGTAAACGTTATCGGTTTCGCACAAAAAGAAGCCCTTCAGGCGGCGGAAATCCTCAATGGGCTTCACGTTCAGGGTCGACCCATCGGCCTGGAAGATGTATTAATTGCCGCCATTGCCATCAGTAACGGACTTGCCGTTGTCACGGCGAATACAAAGCATTTCCGTCGTATCCCCGAACTGCACGTGGAAAACTGGCTTTTGTGAGGGGTCATTTGGGGCGAATGATTATTCGCCCCTACGTGACCCCTTGTTGCCACCGCGGGATAGAACGAGGCCTTTCGGTAAAACCACTTGACTTTATGGCCTGGTCTGGTCAGACTAGGTTTGCTGGAGGTGACGGTTCATGCACATCACGAACATTTCAGAAGCAAAGGCCCAATTGTCCGCCTTGGTGGAAAAGGTCTTGACCGGCGAGGAGGTCGTCATCGGCAAAGCCGGTAAGCCGGTTGCCCGGTTGGTGCCGTATCGGCTGGATGAAACCCCCCGTCGACCCGGTGCCTTGCGGGGACAGATCAAAATGGCGGAAGACTTTGACGAACTGCCCGCAGATATTGCCAAAGCATTTGGAATGAGGGATCTATGAATTTATTGCTGGATACCCATGTCCTTCTCTGGTGGCTCGACGATAACCCGGCACTGTCCGGCGAGGCACGTTCTGTAATAGCCGACGGCCGCAACCTTGTTTTTATAAGCGCCGCCGTGGTTTGGGAAATCCGCATCAAGCAGGCAGTGGGGAAACTGGAGATACCCGGAAATTTCGATAAGGTGCTTGATGAACAACCATTTCAAGAATTACCGATCACCATTGAACATGCCCATGCCATAGCCGAGCTTCCCGACCATCATCGTGATCCCTTTGACAGGATGCTGGTCGCCCAGGCAAAGGTGGAAGGTTTCTCGCTGGTGACCAGAGACAAGCACTTGAAAAAATACAGGATTCAGCTGATTTGTGCCTAAGGGGCGAAAAATTTTTCGCCCCTACATGGCCCCATGGACATTCCGGCAAGAACCCGGCTGCGCGTTCCGTATGTCTAGCAGTTCGTTGAGGAGGCCCGGGTGTGATGGAAAATAATGTAGGGGCGAATAATTATGCGCCCCAACGAAAAAACCGCCGGTCGATTCGATTAAAGGGATACGATTATTCAAGGGCGGGGGCGTATTTTGTTTCTGTTTGCGCGCATAACCGTGCGTGTTTGTTCGGCGAAATCGCGGACCTGTCTGCGTTCGGACACGCACAGGCAGGCAGGCAAATGGTGTTGAACGATGCCGGACGAATGGTGGAATTCGTTTGGGGTAAATTGCCTGTTCGTTTTGACCGTCTCGAATTGGACGAATTTGTTGTCATGCCGAATCATATCCATTCTATTTTCGTGTTGTGTCGTAGGGGCGAACCTTGTGTTCGCCCGATGTTTGATCAACCGGCGAAACAGGGCGAACACAAGGTTCGCCCCTACGGCACATTGCCGAATACGGTGGGGCGGATTGTCCAGGCGTTTAAATCCGTTACCACACATGAATACATAAATGGGGTCAAACAACATGGTTGGCCGCCGTTCCCGGGGAAATTATGGCAGCGCAACTATTACGAACATGTTATCCGCAACGAAAACGAATTGAACCGTATCCGAGAATACATCATCAACAATCCGAAAAAATGGGCATTTGACCGGGACAATCCGGATGTCATGTAGGGGCGAACCTTGTGTTCGCCCGATGTTTGATGAACCGGGGAAAGAGGGCGAACACGAGGTTCGCCCCTACGGCGAAAGGCCGGGGTTATGAATCAAACAATGGACCAGATAGAAGAAAGACTGAAAACGGCCGATTCCACCCAGATCTTCTTTACCGATTTGAATGGTCGTGTGATGACCTTGCAAGTCAACGGCGGAAACGTTAAGTCGATTTTGGAAAACGGCGTCGGCTTTGACGGTAGTTCCGTTGCCGGCATTACGACGGTGGACGATAGTGATCGATTGCTGTTTCCTGTTCCCGAAAGCTTTCAGGTATTGCCGTTTGCCGATGCAAAGATGGGGGCTTTTGTCGGGGAGATCAGAAATGCCGCCCGCGAGCCCTCCAGGTCGGACCCTCGCGCTTTACTGGCGTCCGTCGTTGCCCGAGCCGAGTCGGAATTCGGGGTGACCTTTCTACTGGGGCCGGAGCATGAGTTTTTTCTGCTCACAGGCGATGAATTCAACCGCGATATCCGTTCGGACAAGGCGGGATACTTTCATGCCGATCCGGGGGATAAAGGCGATGTGGTGAGAAGAGGGATTACGGATATCCTGGACCGGTGTGCCATACCCTTTGAAAAGGCCCATCATGAGGTGACCGCCTCCCAGCATGAGATCAATCTGGAGTGTGCCGCGCCGTTGGCGGCGGCGGATCGAACGGTGCTGTTCAACTACGTAACCCGCCGGGTGGCCGCCGAGTTCGGTTATCACGCCAGTTTCATGCCCAAGCCCTTCGATGGTCAAAACAGAAACGCCTTTCACATTCATCTGTCCATGCAAGATCGGACCGGGCAAGATCGGACCGGGCAGGATCGGACCGGCAAGAATCTCTTTTACCAGGCCGACGGCTTACACGGTTTGAGTCAAAGGGCCAGACAGTTCATCGGCGGGATTCTCAAGTACGCCCGGCAGGTATCCATTGTGATGGCCTCCACCTTCAACTCTTATAAGGCCTATGTGAGGGAGCGGGAAGCCCCTGTCGTGAGAGGGTGGGGGCTCAAGAACCGCAGTTCCATGGTACGCATCCCCCATGCGGCCACACCCGAAGCCACGCGTA